>SUWG01000003.1 GCA_015061625.1 Lentisphaerota bacterium
CCTGCGGCAAACATGAAGCACTTGCTTTGCAAGTATGATGCGGCGTATTTTTGTGAGCGGCACTCTCCGTATGTTTCCGTACACATCCGTACTGATCCGTACAAATAAAGCGTTTGAAAAAATCACTGCAGAGTTGTGAGGTGAGCACCAGCAATTCGATCAGCGTGAAGCCGTATGGCTTCATTCTCCGGGTGGAGAATGAATCTCTTGTCGATGCACCTGAAAAAAGTTTTTTCATGATATATGTCCTTTCATGTTAGGGGTTGTTTTATGTGAACTGTGTTAAATATAGGTAATAAACGGTAAAACCGCCTTGATATTTGCGCCATTTGATAGTATATTTACGCCAAATGTGGAGAATCTTATGAAAGCCGAGTATTTATCCGAATTATCCTTTTATATTCCGGAAGGCAAACTGCCGGTCAGTGTCAGTGCGGTTTATGGCGACCATCCGCAGAAACTTTTTCACGATCACAATTACACCGAATTGGTTTTTGTGGCTTCCGGGCAACTTATTCATATTGTGGAAAATGAGTTTTGCAAAGTTTCCGCCGGGGATGTGCTGTTGATCCATCCGGGGACTGTTCACGGTTATGACCGGACGGCGGGGGCGGATATCGTCAACTTGATTTTCGACACCAAAAAACTGCCGATGCCGCAGTTGGATAGCGGTGAATTGAGCATTTTCAAGGAAATTTTTTCCCCGGATAAAAAGTATGTTTCTGCCAGACCGGTACTTCATCTTGAGCCGGATGAATTATCCGGAGTGATCGCTTTGATCACCGCTTTGGATGATGAGTTGAAAAATATCCATCCCGGCAGTATGTTTTTCACTCTGGCACTATTCATGCAGATTTTGACCCGGATCTCCCGCTTGAGCAGTATCCGTCACCCCGGTCAGCGGGTGCGCTTTCTGGTGGGCAATGCACTCAACTATATGAATAACCATTATCCGGAAAAGATCACGCTGGCCAAACTGGCGAAATTATCCTGTATGAGCGAAAGGAGTTTTCAGCGGCATTTCCAGCAGGCACTCGGTGCCGCACCGATGGATCATCTGTTGAAAATCCGCTTGCGCCATGTGCAGAATTTATTGATCACCAGCGATATGGAAATCGGTACGATCGCTTTGAATTGCGGATTTTATGACAGCAATTATCTTTGTAAAAAATTCAAGGAAAACTTCCGGGTAACTCCGTCGCAATTCCGGAACCGCAACAAAGTCAGATAGTTATTCACAGGAAAAATGCCGGAGATTTTTTACGGTATTCCGATGCTGTGCAGAATCTGCGCTGGCGGAAAAGCCGGTAGAAGTAAAATTCATCCTGATAACCGCAGGCATGGGCGATCTCATTGATCGGCAGCAATGTGCCGAGCAGCAGTCCGGCGGCCATATTCAACCGGCATTCGATCAGAAAGTTATTGGGAGACAAACCGGTTATCTGGCGGAAAAGTTTGCGGAAATGCGGATAGGAGATGGAAATTTTTTTCGCTTCACCGGCAAAATCCCAATCTTTCTGCGGCGTATCGGCGATCTCGTTGCGCAGTTGGTCGATGCTTTCCACGATGAGCGGGTTGAGGTTCCGGGTGCGTTCAGGCTGTTCGACGATCTGCAGCAGGATATCTTCCAGCAGCAGAGTTTTGCGGGCGTTGTAACAACTTGACGGATAACGCAGAAGATTTTGCAGTTCCAACAGATTTTTGTGGAATTTTTCCGGATTGTGCAATTTGAATACCGGCGGGAACGTATTGGGCGAAAACAGCCCGCCATCAATGAATTTCTGTATCCTTTCCCCCCGGAAACAGATGAACATATGGTGGCGTTTTCTGCCTTTGGGCGCACCGTAAGAGTAGGTGTGTCCCGGCCCGGTGAAAAAGCCCGAACCGCTGTCCAAGTGGAAATCCTCTCCATCGATAGTCAAATCACATTGTCCGCTGTGGTTGTATTGAATACCGTAGTAATCGTTGAATTGACGGTTGCGGATGACGATCTCATGCGCCGGACAATCGCCGTGAAAGATGAATTCAATGCCGTCAAAGTAGTTCATAATAAAATATCATTCATTACTGCGTGTTGGATGACCACATTGCCGTAAGCCGATGCTTCACCGTGGCCGATGGTCAGTTTACAGGGCAATGCCCCGGAAATCAGCGACGAAATGAATATACTTTGCGCTCCGCCGCCAACCAGCACCGCTTGAGCAAAATCTCTGCCGAATGACCTGACCAGCTGCCCGATGCGGTATGCCGCCCCCCGCAGCAAAAGAGCGGAAATTTCGTAAATATCCAGTTTTCTGCCGTAAAGTTGACAGACGGCATCGACCATATTTTCCGGAGCGAATAATTCCGGTGAATCCGGGTCGATAAAGCCGTCAAGTTTACAAGCCGCCGCCTTGGAATCCAATTCAGCATAGCCGGGGAAAATATTTTGTGCTTTCCAGATTTTTACGCATTGCTGAAATGGCCACAACCCCATGCCTCCGGCGGTATATGCCTGTTGTTTTCTGATAAGCGGCAGGATTTTGAAGTTTGCCTTTGCCGGAGTGTCATCGTTACAGGCACAGGCGGCCATGACCCAGGTGCCAAGCGAGATGAAAACTTCATTATTTTTCACTGTGCTTCCGGCGTAGGCAGCGGCGGTGTCGTGTCCGGCTCCTGAAATCACCGGCAAACCGGATAAGGCGGGCAGTTGCCGGTGGTTGACCGTGCCGATGATCTCACAATCGGCAGCGGGGGCAAGCAGAGGATGATCCAGCGGCAGACGGGAGATCGCCGCCAAAGTGTGGTTGCTCCGCCTTGCACCGCACAGCCGGAAGTGTACCAGATCGGCGATGTGGAGCAGATTTACCGCATTTTTTATTCTTTCGGGGAATTTTTGCTCTATGTAGGCAAGGCGGCTGGCGGAATAGATTTCACTGCCCTTATCCCGGTAGGAAAAGACCGGCCCGGTCAGGTCGCCGCCGGCATCCAGCAGACCGAAGTCCTGCGCCCACGAGTCGCAACTTATGGAAATCAATTCATCTTTTCTGATATCCAGTTGCCGCAAACCGGTGATCAGTGCATCGAAAAGGGCCTCAAAATCCCAGTAAATGCCATCTTCCCGGTGGCACATCGGGGTCGGGAAACGGTAAAATTCACTCAATTTGTCTTTGCCGTCACCGAGCATGATCCGCCCGCTGGTGGCTCCGAGGTCGATGGCAACATAATATTTTCCAGCCATAATGCGTTACAAACTTTCCACTGTTATTTATCCGGGAGGGGGTGTTTTCATAAAATAACACCGCATTTGATCAAAAGCAATCCCCGGAATCAGAAAAATTTGATTTTTTATGGCATGAAAAATCATTTTTTTATTGATTTTTGCTTGAAACAATCAATATTTGCGGTATATTATGGCAGGTACAATTAATAAAGAGCGAACCGGATCGCATGAATCTGATTCAAACGCTCAAAATCATGAAAGGATGAAAGATGGATAAGTTGTTGGAAAAGATCTACGGCATGACTCCTTCTGAATTGGAAGAGTGCGCGGCGCATCTTACCCTCGGCGGCGGAACCCGCGGCGGCCCGGTGCTGGATCACGGAAAAGGGGTCAGAGTTTGGGATGTCAAAGGCAAAGAGTATATTGACTGCACCAGCCAGAGCTGGGCGTTGCTGCTGGGATATTGCAATGACGAGATCACGCAGATCATCCGTGAACACTCCTGCAATATGACCCATATCCATCAGGGCTTCGACAATAAGGTGCGTTTCTATCTGGCCAGAGAATTGGCCAGACGCGCTCCGGAAGGCATGAATAGAGTTTCATTCACGGTCGGCGGCGGTCCGGCGATCGAAGCGGCGATGAAGATCGCTTTCAAAAACGTGCAGCCTTCACGGGATTTTGTGACGTTGTTCGACAGTTATCACGGTTCAACGCTCGGTTCGATGGGTGCTTCGTGGATCTCGACCAAGTCGGTCGGCAAATTTTTCGGCGGCAGCCGTTTCCTGCCGCTGACCAGAGCCTTTATCCGCATCCCCAATCCGGTGACTTACCGCAACCCGCTGGGCGTGGATACCGAGGAATATATCGACATCTGTCTGAAAATGACCCGTGAAATTTTCCAGCGCGGCGTTTCCGGCAAACCTGCCGGTGTGATCGTCGAGCCGGTGCAGGCCAGTGCCGGACAGTTGATCCTGCCCAAGCGTTATCTGCAGGAGTTGCGGGCGATCTGTGATGAGTTTGAAACGCTGTTGATCTTCGACGAGATCCAGACTTTCGGCCGTATCGGTGAAACGTTTGCCGCCAATTACTTCGGTGTCACTCCGGATATCATCTGTCTGGGTAAATCAGTCGGTGCCGGATTGCCGCTGGCGGCGATCATCATCCACGACAAACTTGAGGGGTTCGCTCCGGACAGTGAAGAACTGCACACCTTTGCCAACCCGACTCTGTCGATGGCGTGTGCCGCCAAACAGTTGGAAATGTTCGACAATGGCGTGCTGGCCAACGGCCGTCAGATGGGCGCATATCTGGCCGATGGTTTGAGAAAGATCCAGGCGAAATATCCGCAGATCGGCGATATCCGTCAGGTCGGTATGCATATCGGCGTGGAATTTGCCGATGAGAAACTCAATCCGCTGGTCGAGGAAGCGACCAAAGTGCGTACAGTCGGTTTCAAAAACGGTATCATTCTGGGAACCGGCGGTGTGCGTAAGAACGTGCTCAAAATCAAACCGCCCATGATCATCAATCAGGCCGAAGCCGATGAAGTGCTGGCCCGTTTTGAAGCATCGGTGGCAGAGGTATTCAAATGAGTTGCGATTTGACCGGGCGCAAAATACTGGTCATCGGCGGCTCGCGCGGGATCGGGGCGCAGATCGTGAAAGATTGCGCCGCATCCGGCGGCATGGTGGCGTGGAGTTACTCCAGTGAGAGTGGCAAAGCGGCCTCGGAGGAGTTGCAGAAGGCTTTGGCCGCTGACGGCAGAGAATCGTTGGTTTTCAAGGCGGATTGCACCAGTGAGAGTGAAACGCTTGCCATGTTTGAGCAGGTGAAACAGCAGTGGGGTTCGATCGACGGATTGGTTTACAATGCCGGATTTACTTCGCCTAAAGATTTCTGTGACATCACCTTTGATGAATGGAAAAAGGTGGTGGATATCAATCTCAACGGAGCGTTTCTCGCCATTCGTGAAGCGGTCAAACTTATGCGGCAGAGTGGCGGCGGTTCGATCGTCATCATCGGTTCGGCGGCGATCGTTGCCGGTGGCGGCGGCCGGGCGGATTATGCGGCATCCAAAGCCGGTCTGGAAGGTCTGAACCGGGCGGTGACCAAATATTTCGCTCCGGAAAATATCCGTTGCAATATCGTGCATCCCTCGCTGATCGAAACGGAATTGCTCTGTCAGCGGCATCCGGACCCGGCCAAGCGTAAAGAATTGGGAGCCAAAGAGGTTCCGTTGCGCCGTCTGGGGCAGGTGCAGGATATTGCCAATGCGGCACTTTTCCTGCTCTCTGACGAGGCAAGTTACATTACGGCGCAAAGTCTTTTTGTCGATGGCGGCCGTACATTCTGCAAATAGAATTTTGCCGGTCTGTTTCCGGAAGCGGAGAATATCCGTTTCCGGATTTTTTTGCCCCGTTTTGTTGCAAAATGCGGAAAACGGTGTTATATTGGCAAAAAGGATATTGATTTTATTCAGGAGAATAACACTATGGGCTGTGGATTTGCGCTTCGTCAGAAAAAAATTCTTGAGTGTCTGCAAAAAGAACCGGAACTGAAAGTTTCTGAATTGGTCGAGTTGACCGGTGTGGCGATCGCCACGGTGCGGCGCGATTTACAGCGTATGGAACAGGATAATCTGATCGTGCGTACCTTCGGCGGTATCCGGGCGGTGGAAGCCAAATCGCTGGTCGCCCGCACTTTTGAACAGCGTGAAGCATTGCAAAGCACCGAAAAACAGCGGATCGCCGCCGCGGCGGCCAAATTGGTGAAACCCGGTATGACCATTGCCATTGACAGCGGCACGACCTGTATGAGTTTTGCCGCCGCACTTAAAAACAAAGGGCCGTTGCGGATAATCACTTCGGCACTGGCGGTGATCGAAACGCTCGGCGGTATGCCCGATATCGAAATCAATCTGGTCGGCGGCCGTTTCCGGGTGGATAATCTGGATTTTTACGGTGCGGTATCCATAAATACTTTCAAACAATTCTATTGCGACATGGCATTTATGAGTTGCGATGCTTTGCTGCCGGGGCAGGGGGCATTTTCCCACGATCAGGAATCGGCGGCTATCAGCCGGGCGATCCGGGGCAGTGCGGCAGAATTGGTTCTGCTCTGTGACAGCGGTAAAATCGGCCGCCGGGGGGCGTTTCTGGCCTTTGCTCCGGAAGAGATCGGCACGGTGGTTACTGACCGTGCCGATGAGAAACTGACGGCCGCCGGATACAAAGTTATCAACGCCGGTTAACGGTCAAGATCGACGAATTCAAATCCCAGTTCTGCGGCTAAAGTTTGCAGATCCGCCATCCGGTTGCCGGGAACGGATGAAAGGTGATGCGCTCCGCCGTACAAACTGTAATCATCCAGTATTTCCGTCACCGGCCGGGATGGATGCAGCAGCCAGTAGGCCCGGTTGTAAGTTTCCAGCACCGGCAGATCGGGTACTTCACCGGTAAAAGCGATCATGCGGAATTTCTTTCCGGGAACGGGCGTGATACAGACCAGCGTGTAAGTTCCCGGTTCGGCGGTGAAAAACATTCCGGTATAATCCGGCATCCCCGGCACCCAGAAAGGCATCTGTTTCAACCGCACTTTGCGGTCTTTGCGGGCGATGCTGATGTTGCATTCCTGCATATGAGACATGAAAAAGAGATCCCGTTTGAAATCGACCGTATAGATCTCCGTGAAGTTGGCCTCTCCGGTCAATTCGATCAACTGGCGCATCGCCGCCGCCCGCAGGATATCGCCTTCCCCGGCGTAACCGATCCCCTCGGCCATCAGACAGTTGATGGCATAAAAGGGCAACTGGCCGAATGAGGGGGCAAGCAGATTGGTGAAATTCATGGTAAAGGCGTTGGCCTGATATTTTTTCAACAAACTTTCCACAGCGAGTTTGCGGCGGATGGATTCAAGGTGGGTCTCCACCTCCAGTCCGGGGGCGATCTCAAAAAATTCCAGATCTTTTGAATGCTGTTTTTTTACTTCATTTTCATCAACTTTGGCAACGGCATCAAGAAATTCCGGGGCGTCGATATTGACCGCTTGCGGTCCCCATGCTGAATGCAGAAATTCCGGATCGAAATCAAAATCCCCCATTCCGGCAAATGCTCCGCCCAGAGCCAGCACCCGGATATCTCCGGCGGCTTTGGCCGCCCGCAGGGCGGAAATTTTGCCGGCAAGTTTGGTCAGCACCGCTTCATTCTGCCAGTGGCCGGTGACGATGGAAAAGGGGATTTGCGACTGGAAAAGCACATTGGTAATATCCTGAATACCCTGAACGGTGTGATTGTTGGTCAAATCCACCGGGGCATAAGTGTCGCTGATGACGGCGGCATCCTGGGTACTCCAGATGACGATGGGCAAATTCAATTCCTTGAGGGTCGGCACGATCAGCATACTCGGCGTATAGGAAACCGCTGAAAGCACGATCACATCCACATTTTCTTTTTTGATCGCTTCTTTGGCTTCGGCAACTTCCGCATCGGTGAAACAGAGTTTCCGGTAACGGAGGTCGGCGAATGACGCCAGTTTTCCGCTCCAGTGGTCAAAAGCCTGCCGCCAGATGTCAAGACTGCCGCCGGAAGTGGATAAGTAAAGTTCGAGAGAAAGACCGATATAGGCCACTTTGGGTTGGTTTACCGGAAAGATCATTTTGTCTGCTCCTTGATGTTCTGTTGTGTAACATACCGGAAAATATACAGCATAAGTCGGCAAGTTGCAAATTGTAAATTTCAAAAATGCGTTATTTGTTCATAAAAAAATCTGCAAATTGGCATATTTTGCTTGAAACAATCATTTTTTTGGAATATATTATAACAAAAGCAACTGTTGAAGTGATCAAATATAAGGATATCGATCATGTTGAATATGCTTAAAGAATTCCGTAAAAGTTATTGTGAGGTGCGCAATGCCCTGCCGTTTCTGGATTGCTATGTTTCCGACATGGCTCCGGCATGGGATGATCTGCCCGCCGAACCGCCTACTGCATACCGTAAACTTTCCTTTACCGCGGGCAATCCCCGTCTGGTGAAGCAGACGGAAAACACCTTTGAGGAAATTGAGCAAATGGCGAAAAATGAGCCGGAAATCAACTTCATCATCGCTTCCGGCGACCGCAAAATGCTCTATCATATCGAGGAATTGACCCGACTGATCGCCACTTATCCCAATATCTATCTGGCTACCGGCAATGTTTGCAATGTTTTTGCGCTGGAAGATCTGGTCAAAGCCGGTTTGACGGAAAAACTGCTCTATGGTTCCATGGCTCCATTCCTTGATCCCGGTCAGGCGATCGCTCCGGTGGTGCTTGGTGACTTTGACTGGGAAACCAAATGTGCCATCGCCGGTAACAACTTGCGCAAACTGCTGGGCGAAAAGGCGGTTCTGCCGCCGGCAATGCCGCAACTTAAAATTCCCAACATCATGATCGATGCCCACGGCCACACCGCTGATGAACACACCAAGCGCAGTTTTCCGCATGAGAATAGTGCCGCCGTCTGGGAGCAGTGGCAGGGCAAACTGGAATTTTTCGGCTTGACCGGCTTCTTTTTCACCGACAGCAATGCGATCCACGATGTGGAGCATTTTCCCGGCCATAAAGATATTCAATTCTGCAAAGATTCCGGCGGCAGGATCCGCTATTTTGAAGTTTTCGATCCCCGAAATGTGGAAGCTTCCCTGCGGGAACTGGAAAAGAGTTTGCCGGAAGAAATGTGTATCGGTATAAAGATCCATCCGGCAGTCCACCGGACAGATGCGGATGCTCCGGAATATGAAGCCGTATTCAAAATGGCGGCAAAATATGACAAGCCGATCATGACGCACAGTTGGGGCGTATCGGATTACAACCCGACCCAGATCCACTCCAGTCCGGAAAAGTTCGACAAATATTTGAGTGCCTATCCGGAAGTCAAGTTCGTTTTCGGTCACACCGGCGGACGGCCCAATGGCTTTATCCATGCGGTGAATATGATGAACAAGCACCCGCAGTGTATGGGTGACTTTGCCGGAGATCTCTTTTTCAACGGTTTTGTCGCTCATGCGGTCAGAGAGATCGGGGCCGACCGGTTGATTTTTGCGACGGATATGTACTGGATCGATCCGAGATGCGTTCTGGGAATGTTGCTGGAATTGACTGATTTGAGCGATGAAGATATGCTCAAGATCTTGCGGGGCAATGCCGAAAGATTTTATCTCGGCCGCTGATATATTCCGGAATAAAGCAAAACTGTTACCACACTTCAAACGGGGCGTGGTAACAGTTTTTTTATTGAAGTTGCTTGATTTACGGTAACGGCAACTTGTTTATGCGTCAGCGTTGCCGACCAGTTTCTGCACGTTGACCGGCAGATTGGTGACGACTTCGACCTCTTTGCCGTATTTGAGCAGAGTATTTTCGATAACGAGGTAGTCAAAACCGGGGATGACGACATCATTCCAGTGGTTGCCGATGCCGCGCAGAGCGACATCGAGCATGGTGACGATGTTGTTGCCCAGCGGATTTTCCGATTCGAGGGTGATGGCTCCGAAAAATTCCTGACACTCGGTGTAGCCGGAATTGTGGGTGCCGGTGTAAGGTTTGAGATTTTCCAAATCGATTTTTTTGCCGATGCGTTTGCTCATTTCATCGGAACGGGCGGCGAAGTAATCCACCAGAGCCTGTTCCTGGATTTTGGCGGGCAGATTTTCTCTGGCGATCAGGCAGTAGGCATCATAACCGGCTTTATATGCGCCCTCGACCAGATCGAAGAAATACTGCTGATCGGCAGTTACTTCACCCGGATCATTGACTGCGATCACGGAACGGCGGATGCAACTGTTCAGCCCGTCACATTTTGCGCCGACGCCGAGGTGTACCCAGTCACCGTGTTTGATTTCCCGGTTGAGGGCTTTACCGATGAGTGAACGGTTGGATTCATTGGCACCGACCATGATATCGAAACCGAGTTCTTCGGCTCCCATTTCTCTGGCGGCGAAGTAGCCCCAGGCGGCGACTTGAGTTTCGAGCATACCGGGTTTCAGCACGGCGAGCAGGACACGCATGATGATATCGGAAATTTTTCCGGCATTGCGGATGAGAGCCTGTTCGGCGGGGCTTTTTTCATACTTCACTTTGTAGTAGAGTTCCTGGGCATCGACGACTTCGCAGAATTGTTGGCAGTAATCGACCAGAGAAGCGGGGATCACCTGCCGCGGGGTGAGCAAAGCGATCTTTTCGGGCATGACACCGCCGTTGGCCATTTTGACGATATCTTCAAATTTTTCTGCGGCGACGGGATATTTTTCATCTGCCAGCTGCAGCAATTCGGCTTTGTGGATCTTGACGGGGTAGTGACGGCTCAACTGTTCGGCGACATAACCGCCTTCCAGTCCGGCGATCAGATGAGTGCCGTCTTTGCCGACGACGGCGGCGACCTGTTCGACGGTCAAATTGCAGTTGCCGCAGAGGTAAGGCACATCGCCGCAGTAGTGTTCATCGGAAAAAACCAGACCGACTTCCAGCCCGGCATCAGCGAGATTTTTATAGACGTTTTCACTGCGCTGTTGATATTCGGCGGGGGATATCCGGGTGAATTTATCGATTTCCGGGGCATCAGCGAGAATCCGCTTGACCAGATCAAAATCTTTTTGGAGTCTGTTAAGATCGACCATTTTTTATTTCTCCAGAAGTTTGGTTAAATCTGCAATTTTACGGGGGCGCATTTTGTTGCTGACCAGTGCTTCACCGTAACGGACACCGATGGATTGACCGCGCATGGAAGCACGGGATTCCAGCATTTGATCGGCACCGCCGACCACTCCGGTCTGCGAGGCATAAACTTCCATGGCTTTCAGTTTATCCGCCATGGTATCGCTGATATCGATGACCATTTCGACTTCCGGGATGAGGCGGATAACTTCAAAATGGTAAAGCGGCACATCTTTCCAGACGGGGGCGGCTTCCATGGCACAGGCCAGTGAGGCGTGGAAGTGGCCTTCGGCGACGACCTTACTTACGCTGCGGTGGTCATGGTAATCGCTCTCAAAGTGGGTGAAGACCGCATCGGGTTGAAAGGTGCGGATCTCTTCGATGACCCGGCGGTAGGTGGAGTTGTCTACGGAAAGGCTCCAATCCAGCAAGCCGTAATTCACATAACTTGAAATGCCGAGGATCTTGCAAACCTTTTCCACTTCTGCGGCACGGGTGGCGCAGATGGTGGATTTTTCTTCGATGGTGGCATAGCCTTCCGCCCCGGCGGAGAAGTGGACAAGCCGGATATCTGCCCCGGCATTGGCGAATTTGCGGATCGTGCCGCCCAGACCGATAACTTCATCATCCGGATGAGCGCAGAAAACCAGAATTTTCATAACTTTACCTCTTTCTTTGTTTCTGAAAGTTTAATATTTCAATAAAAATATAGCATTAAGGAAATGTCTTTGCAATTTGTTTTTCGTTTTTTTACTGCTTTTTTTCAAAAATTATGATTCGATGAGCAACTCTGCTCCGCCGGTCAAGCCGGATGGCGCACGGAATTCCTCATATTCATTCGCTGAAGTATTGGTGACTTTGACGACCAATTCCCGGCGGTTGGAAATATCGCCCAAAGCCACCTGAAACGGGGCAAAGGCGGTTTTGCCGCAGAATTTACCATCCACCCAAACTTCGATATTGGCAACGGCTCCGGGGGCGGAAAAAGTGGCATTCCCGGAGTAATCGCTGATGTCAAAGCGGTAACTTGCGGTGCCGGAATAAAATATCTGTCCCTGATCGGCCCATGAACCGGCATTGAGAGTATTGCGCCGCGGTGAAATGCTTACGTCGCATTTTTCCGGGGCGTAAAGTTCCAGAATGTAATAAGTGCCGCCGACCTGATGATCGAATTCACCGGAAATTTCCAGGGCAGTATCGAAGTCGCCTTGCAGGATGACCGGCAGATAGAATTGATAATCGCCGGTGACTTCCGGTTCATTGCCGGTGCCGACGTGCGGACGGCCGAGATATGCCGGGCGGTGATGCCAGGCGGATAATTCAAAAGAGTGTTTTCCGGCGGCCGCCGGGATATCAAATGCCAGATAGCGGTCGGTCAATTCCAGAACTTCAGCACCGCCGGTCAATTCTTTACCGTCAAAAAGAATGGTGTCACCGGCGAAAACTTCCGGAATGAGCAACTGCACTTTGCCGGGGATATCCCGGGTGATGGTAAATTCCGAATTGTAATGAAACGGCACCCGGTTGGGAGCGGCAAAGCCGACTTCTGCCGGAAATGGCAGCGAGACGGATTTGACCTTTTGCGGTGAACGGAAACGCTCAAACGGGCCGTTGATAACGGCGATTTCCCCCGGAGCGATGAGCAGATCGATTTTGCGGTTCTCAAATTCCAGCGTGCCGGAAAGTTCCTCTTTGCTCCAGATGTTGCTGACCAGCAGAAAATGCTGACCATCAAGTTTGCGGCGCATACCGATCAATTCGCCGCCGGTAAAGGTGAAATCTTTTTCCGGCAGTTGCGGCAAACGGCCGAGGGTTTTGATCGCGCCGGGGGTTCCTTCGGGAACGATGAGGTAACTGATCCCGGCGTGGGTGAGCATATCGGTAAAGGTGAAAAAGTTTTCCGTATCGTCAACTCCGGCGCGGACGGCTTCTGAAACATCTTCGACCAGCACCGAGGGGGCGAATTCCCCCTGCGAAGCGATAAAGACATTTTCGGCGATGAAGTCATTGAGTTGGCGGATGGCTCCGGCCAGACCGAGGTGCTGTTCCGGCGGGGCGATATATTTTCTCCGGCATTCGTGTTTGTGTTCGATGGCGTGGGGAATGAAGGTGGTGATCCCGGAAAACAACTGCCAGACGGCGATCAGCCGCAGATCGTTGGCAGTTGCGCCCCAGTTGGTCACGGCAAAAAGTTCACACGCTCCGCCGCTTTTGCCGTGATGGATGGCGGCACTGGATACATATTTGGCGCGCAGATCATATTTGGTGCGGAAAAAATCCGGATATTGATAAAATTTATCATCACCGCCGCGGGAAACTTTCAGATAGTGGCGGCGGTCATCAAAATGGGTGCCGCCATCGAGCAGGAGCAATTCATGGTCGGTGCCGGGCAGGTCACAGTGACGGTAAAGATGAAACGGATTGCCCTCAATGAAAATGGAACTGCGCTGGCAGCGGGAACGGGGAAACGGCCCGGTATCGCTGGTGTGGAAAGAATATTTGAGATTGTGCGCCTGACACCATTTGTGGTTGTTTTCAAACCATTGCAGATAGAGTTTTTCACAGAAGCACCAGTAGTCGTAAGAGTATTTACTGCTTTTGCCGCTGACGATATCGTGGAGATACGGCGTAAGGTCATAACCGTATTCAGCGGCGAAATTTTCCGCAAAATTCTGCGCCCACGGATAGTAATCTTCCGCGCCCATGATCTCCTGGGAAAAGGCATCGTAACGGCGGTTATCCGCATCGGAAAAGATTCCTTCGATGATATTGCCGAAATATTTTCCCAGCCGGGCGGCAAATTTTTCATAGACCAATTCGATGAAAAGCCGGGAACTTTCCGGTTCTTCAAAGGCCGGAAAGCCCCACGGCACATTTACTGCTTTGACCTGACCGTTGCCGTCGATAGTGAGCCGCTGCTGATGCAATTCCGGGGCGATTGCGGCGATCTTGCCGCCCACATCCCCGGAAGGACACCGCCATCCATCCATCAGATAAAGTTTCAAGCCGTATTTCCCGGCGGCTTTGACGAATCTTTCAATGATCTCAAAGTAAGTTTCTGTGAGAAACACTTCGCTGGCAAAACCGCTGGAAGCACCGTTGAAAAGGATGCATCCGCCGAATCCGTCATCATATAACTCTTTCATTTTCAAGTCGATGATCTTTTCGGTATAGCCGTTTTCCAGATCAGAACTGTTCAAAAAGTAGAACGGCAGCGGACGGCAGGCAGTCAGGTCGGTATACATGGTGATAAATTACTCCTGATCAAGAATATCCGCATCGATCGCTCCGGCCGTGAACTCATAAAGTCCGGGGCCGGTCTTGCGGGTCAGACCGAAGCGGGATTTCAAGTTGATATGTTCCGGAACTTTGATGGTCGCTTTGACCGGATCGGGGCCGAGGGCCACTGCCACGAGGGCAACTTCACCGTCTTCCGCCTGGAAAAGTTTGGCCATCACCCGGTCGGTGCCGATGACTTCCACCGGGATACCATCCTCTTTGGACATGATGAATTTTTCCAGACTTTTCATGATCTGCACCATTTCAACCACGGCGGGCCAATCTCTGGCCGCTGAACCGGGAATGAGTCTTTCGCCGCGCAGGAAAAGCGAGGTGTAACTGAAAAAGACGAAACCTCTTGCTCCCATGATCGCACCGAGCAGCGGCATGGCGATAAGTTCCTGACGGTTGGGGCCGCGGGTACCGGAAACCTGCGGATTGACGGCGTGGTATTCCCAGT
Organism: Lentisphaerota bacterium; assembly: GCA_015061625.1. GTDB lineage: Bacteria > Verrucomicrobiota > Lentisphaeria > Victivallales > Victivallaceae > UBA1784. Next base: position 14,635 of record SUWG01000003.1, read on the forward strand.
TGAAAATCTGCGGCACCATCCACACCGGAATACCGCCCAGATTGGCGGCTTGCATGGCGGCAACCAGTTTGTCGAGGGATTGTTTTTCCGCTCTGGCATCAATGGGATAATTATCGATACCGAAAACGTCACCGGAAGTGTGATAAAGCGGCATATCCTCGGTGCGGTAGGTCAATGTCCACACCGGGTGCCACGGGTCGATCGCCGAGATCTGTTCGCGGACAGATTGCAGATAGGGAATGTGATCGCGCGAACACTCATCGGAAATGTACCACCCCAGCAATGCCGGATGATCTTTGGTCATCTGCACGGCATGGGTGATCACTTCCCGCATACCTTTTACCCCATCCCACTCATGGTAAGCCTGGGTGCTGTCGGGTATCTGGGTCGCCGTGGAAAAGAGCAGACGCAGATTGTACTTATGGATCAGGTCGAGTCCTTCACGCATATTGGTTGCCACGTCAGCATGACGCACGTTGCCGCGCAGACTCAAACTGGCGTAGAGGTGGAGCGTATTGAATCCGGCGGCGGCGACCCGCTGGATATCGATCTCACCGAACATCCCGTAGACCCCCAGCACCATGAATGGTTTGCCATCGACGATCAACCGGCCGTATTCATCGAATAAGGCGGCATTGGCAGGCACGGGGGTATCCGGTTCCAGCACATTCATCTGATAAGTGGCGGTGTAAAGACAAAGTTTTTTGGCCATATCCAGAACTTTGATGGTCATTTCGGCTTTGCCGGGTACGAGGTCGGAAAATTCCCCTTTGAAACAGAAGTTTTCATCCATATTTTCCAGCACGACCGATTCGGTTTTGCCGTTCTGGGTGATGGAAACCAGCAACGCCGCCGGTTGCGGGGTGCGGGGATCGACATGGATGGTGAAGTTGGTATCGCCATTGCGGAATGTCAGGTTGCCCGGCTGGATTATCCGCGCGGAAACATCCTGCCCTTCAGAAGATATTTCCACATCATCGAAGAATATCTCACCGCTCCAGTCATGCCACAGATACAGCACCAGATGCGGTTCATAGCCGTTGGGGCGGGCCATGAATTGAAAGGTGAATTCCTGATATTCACCGGTCAGCGGCTTTAACGGATAGAGAACTTCTCTGGGGCGGCCGTTGACCCGGTATTCGATACCGCAGACCACCGGTTTTTTCTGGCGGCTGCCGGGGGCATTGACGATGTCGCCCTTGATTTTGAGGCGGAGCATATAATTCACGCCCGGTTCGATACCGGTCAGCGGGAATGCGATATACTCGCCGACCTGATTGGATTGGCGGGCGAAACGCAAAGCAGATGTGCCATTGACACCGACTCCGCGAACAATGGAGTAGCCTTCGGGCAGAGCCACCGGGGGCTGGGCGGAGTCAAAAGTCCAGTTGAGCAGCACCTGCCGGCCGCCTCTGGGGTAATTCTGGGCTTCTTCCACGCTGATCGAAGCCGTGGGGGCAGTGGCACAGCCGGTGATGACCAGCAGAGTAAACAGCATTACGGAAAAACGGGTGAAAAACTTTTTCATTCAGCAACCTCCAGAATATCTGAATCGATTCCTTGTGCGGTAAAGACGAATTTGCCATCTTTGAATTCGGTAAGTCCGGTGCGGGATTTCAACTGCACACCATCGGGCAGTATGATTTCGATCTGCGCCGTTACCGGATCGGGGCCGAGGGCGACGATGAAAACGGCGATTTTGCCGTCATCGGCTTTGAATGCTTTGGCCATCACCCGGTCGGTGCCGGTGACCCGGACTTCCGGAGCCGGTTCGGTTCCCAGAATATAGGGAGCGAGGCGGCGCATTTCCTGCGCCATGAATTTCACATCGGGCCACACTCTTTCAGTGATGCCGGGGAGAATTTTTTCGGCGTGAAAGGTGATACCGACTTCACTGTAAAAGATGAAGCCTTTGGCTCCCATGATGGCACACAGCAGCGGCATGGCGAGCATCTCTTTGCGGTTGGGGCCGCGGGTGGTGGCGAATTTGGCCGGATCATTCTTGTATTGGGCGTCGTAGATCGCCCAGTTGAAAATCTGGGGGATCGCCCAGATCGGCATACCGGTGGATTGTGCGCCGCGCATATAGGTTATGATCGGGTCGAGGGTCGGTTTGGTATCCGTCGGTTTGATCGGGTAGGGATCGACGCCGATGATATCGCCGCTGATGCCGTAAAGCGGCAGATCCTGCATCCGGTAGGTGATGGTGTAAGTCGGGTGCCACGGATCGGCACCGTTGACTGCTTCACGCAAACTCTGCACATGGGGGATGGTATGCCGGGAAACCTCATCGGAAAGGTAATATCCCAGCAATGCCGGGTGGCTGGCGAATTCCTGTGCGATACGCACGGCCACGGGGATCGCGCCTTTGGTTCCGTCAAGTTCGGTGCATCCCTGACTGTAACCGGGCAGCTGCTGGTTGAATGCGAAGATCATTTTCAGCCCGTATTTGGCGAAATTATCCAATCCGGCCCGGATATCGGCAAGCTGATTGCCGGTCTTGCGTGCGCCATACATGGAAAAACTGGGATAGACCAGCACGCAGTTGAATCCGGCATCGGCGATCCGCCGGAGATTGGGTTCATGAAAGAGGCCGTAGACGCCGAGCGGCATGAATGGTTTGCCATCGACGATCAATCTGCCGTGGCGGTCGATGGTAATGGCATAATCCGGGGCTTTCTGATCGGCGGGCAGGATATTGATCTGATATTCATTGGTCGCCATGATCATTTTGGCTTGCGGATCGATGATACTCAAAGTAAGTTTGCCTTTACCGGGGAGCATTCTGCTGAATTTTCCGGCCAATTCCCGGCGGTTGAGCAGCAGTTCTTCGGTGTGGCCCTCCTGTTCCAGCTTGACATAGACCATCATGTGTTCCGGGGCATCGTCGTTGATGTGTACGCGGAAGTCGGTTTCGCCGTAGCGGAAAGTGAGATTCTGCGGCCAGAGCAGACGGGACGAATAATCCGGCCCTGCCGCCCGCACGACCACATCATCGAACCACACCGTGCCGGAATAGTGGGAATTGAGGTTCAGTGTGAGTTGTGCGCCCATGTTTTCTCTGGCGAGAAACGAGAATTTGACTTCGGTATATTCCCCGCTTGGTACATAAGTCGGGTATTCGACATAGATGGTGTTGCCGTTTTGAGTGTGTTCGATACCGCCGACGGTCAGACGGTTGTTGCCGGAAATCCGCCGGATATCAGCGGATTTGACCATGAAACTTACTTCATATCTTGCTCCGGCGGTCAACTGCGGCAGTTGGATGCAGTAATCGACTCTGACATCAGGCGGAGTGGTGCGGTCAAGTTTCAATGCGGTCGTGCCGTTGGTTCCTTCCCCGGCGGCGCGGGTGTAACCGGGCAGTCTGCGCCAGCGTCGCATATTATCGAAACTCTGATTGATGATGATGTTGTCACCGGCGTTGCGGTAAGTGCGTACGTCACTTACTTCAACTGCCCAGACGAGCATGGGGAAGAACAAAAGCGCAAGAGATTTCCACTTCATATTTTCACCTCAATTTCACGGGTTAAATGGAGTTTGCTGCCGGAGTAACTGCCGGAAAAACTTTCGGTAAAGAGAATATTTTTATCCTCTTTGAAGCGCATTTCAGGGGCGCAAAGGAGCAGATCGACGGGTTTTTCCGGAGTACCGTCGATTTGGATATCCAGTTTGATAATGTTGCTTGCGCTGTTGAATTGCCACGTCATAGCGATCGAAACGCCGGGGTATTCCAGCAGAAATTTCCGGTCATTGCCGCCGCAGAAAATACCTTTGGTTCGGATGATGAATTCATCGGCAGTTGCTTTTATTACTTCAAATTCCGCCCAGCGTTCATCCCGGAGCGTGTATACGGCATCGCCGTCGGTAAGTTGATCCTGCCAGCGGGTACTGCCGGCAGGATTGCCTGCCGGGTCGGTGAAAAACACCGGAAAGAGGTGGCCGTCAAAGAAAGTACAGCCGAATTTATCACCTTGCATGGTGATATTGCCGGTGATATCATTTTTCTTTATTTCAAGCATAGATGAATCTCCATTTCTTTAATTCGCAGTGTGAACACTCGCTCAACAGGAAGAATATCCGGTGGTCGCCGGAAATTTTCTGTTCCAGATCTATTTTGAGTGTAACTTCCCCGATGGAACGGGTCAGCGGCGGATAGGCCTTCGGCACATCAAAGGTGGCGAGGATATTTTCCTTATCCAGCGAATCCATCCGCAAGGTGACGAAACCTACGGGTCTTTCCACCGGAGCATCGAAAACGGCTTCCACGGCGATGACATTATCCATATTGACCGTGCCGAAAGCGGATAATTCATAACTCATTTCGGTTGAGAGTTTGCCGATGGGCAGCGGTTGGGAAACCCAATCATCCGCCCGGAATGTTTCCGTGGCCGGCAACTCATCCGGCGTGACGGCAAAGGGATCTTTTTCCTGCGGGATGCGGGCAATTACTTCCAGAGCCTTTTCCATTTTGGCGAATTGGTCAAGCGGTTTTTTCCCGGCCGGATAAGAGTAGAACACCATCGCACAATGCGGTTTCAACTCATAATCGAGCGTGTTATCTGCCGGATAAGCGCATTGGCTGCTTTGACCATTCATAAAATATACGGTCAAATCGCGGGCATGATCGAAAGCATTGAGTTTCACTTTACCGCTGCGTTTTTCGCTTGTGTTGTTGACTAAAACGGTCACTTCGGTGTCTTCGTAACTCCAGCAGGTCGTCTGCACTGCGGCGGTGGAAACGTAGTAAGTTCCCTGTCTGCCCCAGAAGCGGGAAATTTTGGGAACGCCCGGAATCAGCGTTACCGGTTTATCCATGTTGCCCAGATTGAAGAAATCCAGCAAAGCAAAGCGCAAATGCATAAGCATTTTGACAAATTTACGGAATTCCCCGCGCACCGGAGAGGTGATTTTGTGATGCTGGAACCAGCCGAGCTGTTCGCCATTGGTAAACTGGGTGGAAACTTTGGGGAAGGCGGCTTCCGGCTCTTCACCGACTCCATCCAACCCGATGAATTGGGTGTGACCGGCGTAAACTTCAGTAAAAAGCGGCACCTGACCGTCGAGCATCCACCGCCAGTTGAGCAAACCGTGGAAAAGGGCGACGCAATGTTCGGCATTGTCCTCGGTGGTCAGCACCATATCCGGTGAATGTTTCCGCCAGAAATCCCGGATTTTGCTGTAAACCGGGTAGTGTCCGTCTTTGAACCAGTTATCTTCACCGATGCGGTGGCCGTGTTTCTCTGAATAGCATGGGCGCGGACGGGCGGCACCGATCTGATCGGCATAAACTCCGTCAAGGCCGTATTCGGCGATTTTGGTGGTCATTTCGTACTGATACTTCATATAAGTTTCAGTATGCGGGCAGAGGACTGCGGTGGGCAGACCGTACATTTCCACGGCCAGTGAACCATCTTCATCGATGACGGCATTGGGTACGGCGACCTTTTCGTAGAGGTAATCTTTGCCCCGGCGGTCGGGGGTCTGCCAGATGCGGGCGGTGGTATACGGCACGGTGCGGATATCATATTTACGCAAATCGGCGACATCTTCGATGAATTCCGGAGAGGCTTTGACCATGGGCGAGAGCCACGAACCGCGTTCATACCAGTCGTAAACGTGCAGAGCCAGCGGCAATTCCAGATATTCCCGGAGTTTTTTCAACGCCGGTGAAATGGCGGCCAGCGGGTGATAAGCGAGGTCGATGCGGAGCCACAAAGTGTTGTTCCACATCCATTCCGGGTGATCGGCAGGATCATCGGAGCGCGGCACGAACCACCATGCCCCGGAATCGATCAACTGTTGGCGGTAGATCTGACCGGCTTCAAACCAGTTGCCCCGGAAAAGTTCGATCCGGGCAAAGGAAAGCGACTGGTAACGGTTGGGTTTGCGGTCGGCATCATAAGGTGTTTTCCAGTCAAAGGAGAATACGCAACCGGAACTGCCGGCATTGAAGTTGAATTCCTTGGCTCTGGCCACCGGATCGCCCACGCCGCAGTAAACGCCGCTTTCCTGATCGTAATATGCGCCCATTTGCAGCGAGCAGTTGCCGCGGGGGTAGGGGCTGGTGTAGGAAACGTTGCGTTTGACGGCATCGGGCATTTCCATACCGGACATCTGGGGTACGAGCATGGTGTCGCATCCGTGGTCAAGCACTGCGGTCGAAACCAGCGGGAAATTGACATCACGGAGCAGGAATCCCTCACTTTTATCCTGAATATCCAGATCAAATTTGATGCAGTCTGCGGCGAAACTCCAGTTGGTTTCCCCGCTGAAATCCGGAGTGGTCAGGGAGTTGAAACTGATTTTGAAGTTCCAGCATCCGTCGGCGGCTCTGACCGGTTCGGCGGCAAAGGATGAGGTCAGATTTTCCGACAGTGCCGTGAAGAAGGTTTTTTCGGTATTTTTCTGCAAAGCGAAACGGTACCAGCAGTTTTCCGGTGAGAGCAATTCTCTGCCGGTTTTCCGGTCATACCATGATACCGGTATGGTATGAGTGCTGTTGCGGGCGATGACCAGGGTCGAATCCACGCTGTCAAGTTTGATCAACTCGACACTTTTCCAGTCGAAAATCAGCGAGTAACTGCCTTGTGAAATGGTCAATTTCGCCTGACGGATAACGGGATCATTTTCGCTGGCGAGCAAAGATTTTTCCTCATTGGTAAGCGGCGGGAAAACCCGGAATCCGGGAGTGACCATAGGTTCGGCAAGCACCAGATCCCGGATCTCACTTTCGGTGAACATTTTATCAAAGCTCCGGATCTTGGCGATCTCCCCGTCAAAGCCGTGTTCACCGGAAAGGCTTCTGCCTTTGCCGACGGTCAATGGCGCATCGGAAGGCACCGGAAACGATTTGTCATAACGGATACCGCAAACCGGCACGCCGTCGAGATAAAGTTTGCCGTCGGTCCAATCTTCACCCTGTGAGCCGACGTGATGGTGGCCGATGACCAGTGCGGCATGGTGATATTTGCCATCATCGGGCAGTACATCTTTACTGACCATGAATGACATCCAGCGGCCATCCGCCGCCTGATAGTTGGCGTAAAGTTTCGCTCCTTCATGGGCAAAGACCACATGGCCGGCCTGAAAGAGGAATACGCCGCTGCGTTTCGGGGTGTCCCGGAATACGGCGGCAAAGGTCATGCCTTTACCGGCATCGATACCGGGCAGTTCCATCGGGAGAACCGGATTGTTTAACTCGATTGGCATAAATCGTTTTCCTTAAAATATACTGATTTTTCAGTGATGCAACCGGAATTTTGGAGACAATACCCCTTGCAAACGGCATTTTCTGCCGTGTTTTTCCGGGGTATTGCAGTTGAAGTTTTGAGGGGATTTTACTCCTCAACTCCGCCCTCGGCCTGTTCTTCGGCGGCGGCTTTCCATGATGCTTCCGGAGCGGTGAACCCCTTGATCGTCATAGTGTAGACCATGGATTTCCAACCGGCCTGAAGTTCCTTGGCGAAACCGGGCTGATAGTAAAGTTTGTGGCTGTTGGAGCGATCCCAGAAGCGGCAGCCTCCGGCCATGGCGGTATCATCATCGAGAATGGCGGTGAAACCGATCTGACTTTCGGGGATATACATGGCGAACCAGAGTGTACGCAGTGCAGTGCGGTGCAGATGGAATGCGCCTTTACTCTCAAATTTGCCGGAAAACATGGCGTCGTTGTGCATTCTGGCGATCCATTCAGTGGTCTTTTCCGTAAAGCAGAACTGGTGGACATAGATACCCGCCAGAGCTTGATTTTCCAGTGCTTCGATCTGGGAGGAAACTTTCACTCCGTCGGCGGAAACTTCGATCGTATAGGTGACTTTGAGTTTGTCACACTGGGAAATGCGGATCACTTTGACATTGTTGCCGTTGAAAACTTTACGGCCGGGGTTGGTATCGCTGACCCCGTCAGTGATGACTTCCAGAGAGAGGATTTTTTCCACGCCGCCTTCTTTGTGACCGGAACCGATGAAACGGGGGCCTTTGACTTCCGGGATCGAGGGGAGAATGACGATAGTGGCATTGTAACCGTTGCCGTTGCAGATGACCACATTTTTGTAACTGATGGTCTGGATGGTTTTGTAACCGTTGAAAGTTACCTTGTAATCACCGCTGGTTACGGTAAAGTTGGCGTGGAGTTGGATGACACCGGCTGCAAAAGCCAGCAGACAGAGGGTGAAAAGTTTTTTCATTTTTAATTCCTTTTTTTAGTGGTTGTTGACTATCGGTAAATTTTTCCAATATTCCGGTAAGGTTTCCGCCCACGCTTTGACGGTGCCGGTGAAATTTTCTTCCGCAGCGGGCAGAATGGTTTGCCGTATGATAAATTCAGGTGATATTTCTCCGGCGGGAATATCGCCTTTGAAGTCAAGTTCGCAGTAAAATTTGTGATAAATATGCCGATCCCACAATTTCCCTGTGGCGATCTCTGCCAGCCGGGGGTCGGGAGCAAAAGCGATGGCAAGTTGGTATGCCGGGGCGAAAAGTGCGGCGCACCGACAGTGACCGAAATAGATCATTTCGCCCTGACTCTGACAATAGCCACTCTGCCATGAACCATTTCCGTCCAGAAATATATAACGGTCAAACTCTGTTGACCAACTGTATTGATGCACATAAAAGAGCGCGATTTTCTGGATATCTGCCGCCTGATAGCGGCAGGATGAGAGCGTTTCCATTTCCGTTGAGTGATAATCAAGGGAAATCTGCAGATTTTCCAGTCGGGTTTTTCTTTTCCAGTGCAGTTCATTGCCGGCGGCAATGGCGATATTCAAATCATCGAATATCTCACTGCCGCCCTCATGATGACCGACACCGATGAATTTCCCCGGAGCATTGGCGATCACGGTGCCGTTGAAGCCCGCATCACAGCAGATGACTTTGCCGTCAAACTGCCACTCTTTGAATGCAAATGCATTCTTTCCGTCAAGCATTATCTGACTTTTTCCGCAGGATAACGGAATATCCTGCGGATTTTGGAAACGGGGAATATTCATTTTTGCCGTTACGATATAAATTACAGAGTTTTGCTGTTGCCGCTGGCATCAAGCACGGTGAAGGTCTTGCTGGAATCCCAGTTCTTGATCGTGCCGCCGTCAACTGCTTCGGCGTGACCGTCGAGCATCGCTGTATTCATGCGGTCAGCATGACGGAGCATGAATTTCGCCGCCTGACCGGAAGCGATCGAAACACCTGAAGCTTTATAGAAGTAGCCGAATTGTCCCTGACCGATGGTATTGGTATTACTGTCACACTGGGAGTCTCCGACCAGCATGAACGTCGTGGAACTCTGGACTTTGCCGGTGTGAACTACCGTGGAAGAAACCACCGGCCCCTGGGCAAGTGCGCCGGATTCTGCTGTATAGCGGGGATGGGCACTGAAGTGATATGGCGCACCGTAACCGGCTTTGCCGAAGTTGTTGTTGGTCGTATTGGGCAGACCGCTCGGACAGTTTACCAGATCCAGATCCGTCGGCAGGTAGTCGCCTCTTTGACACCAGGTATTGTCAACTTTGGTTGCAAACATCGCACTTCCCCAACCGCGGTCGGTTTGGAACGCTAACACGATAACGCCGTCATTGGCATCGCCGTATTGCTGAAACGCCATGCCGATCTGTTTCAAATTGTTGATACAACTGGCGGCACGGCCGCGTTCACGGGCGGAGTTGAGGGCAGGCAGCAAAATCGCCGCCAGAATGGCGATAATGGCGATCACGACCAGCAATTCGATCAGCGTGAAGCCGTACGGCTTCATTCTCTGTGCAGAGAATGAATTACTTTTCACAAGGCACTGTTTCCGGGAACTTTTTTTCATAATGCTCATCCTTTCATATTTTGGGGTGAATCGGAAACACTCTTTGACTCTGCGGCTTTGATCTTTTTCCACCGCAAATAAACCATTATCAGAAACATCGAGGCCGCCAGTGTGAAAACAAAGTCCCACACATAAATAAAACGGTAGCCCCAGATATCCACGACTTTGCCCGCCAGCCAACTGCCGATGACACTGCAAATACAGGTGATCATCATCGCCGCAGAACAGAATTGACCATACTTTTCTTTCGGCAGCAGCAAAATCAGCATCGGGGTCGAGGCGAGCGACTGCATCGTATAAATCAGCACCAGCACCAGACCGATAACGAGAAATGAATTGTAATCCACCGCCCAGAAATAGCCCCAGATATTCAGAAACAATACGATCACTCCCGTAAAGAAGTAGAGCAGTAACGCATTGAATTTGTCAATGCAGAACATCATTACCGCCAGCACCCCCAGCGATACGATTTTGCCGTATGCCATGATCTCCCCATACTGCTCCGTACTCAAATTCAAATCTCTGGTCGCAAAAAGAATGTTGAACATCCCCCGGCAGCTGGTCGAGACATTGGTCAGCGCAAATCCCAGAAACAACAGCAGATAAAACGGTTTGGAAAAACAATCTTTGAAGTAAGTCCGGAAGTTCTCCACCGTGCGTTTGTGCCACGGCAGATCATTATCCGGCACTTCCGGCGGCGGATATTCACCCTCTTTTACAAACAAACATAATCCGGTGAAACTGATGGCAAACAATGCCGCAATACCCGTGTAGAGCCACTGGGCATGAGTTTCAGCATATTTGAGCAGAAACATATTGAAAATAAAGCCCGCCGCGGTCGCCACCAGACCCTTTGCCACCTGAAAACGGCCGATGAATTCTCCGGGGATCACATCCGGAGCCAGATAACAGGAAATAATGCCGATCAGCAATCCGGCAATATAAAAACAGAGAAATACCACACTGTAAAGCACCAGCATCAGATAGTTGCCGTTGACCGACGGGAAAAATGAGGCGATCGAAGAACGGAAAAGCGGCAGCCACCCCAACAGCAACCCGAAAAACGTGACAAACGGGATCGACCAGAGCATGAATGGCATCCGGCGGCCCATTTTTGTCCTCGTGCGGTCACTGGCGGTGCTGATGATCGGATTCAGGAAAAAATTTGCCAGCGCAGGCAGACTGCCCAGCACCACTCCCATCCATTCGCCGGAAGCTCCCAGAGCCTTGAAATTCAGCGGCATCAATGTCGGCACGAGGATATACTGGATCATGTCGTACCAGAATATACCCCACAATACCCAGAAACAAACGATCAGCAATCTCGCCATATTATAGCGCAATGTGCCGACTGTATAGATTTTACCCTCTTTTTCCATTGATAGCCCCCGGCAAAAATTCTGTTATGATTTAAATATACACAAAAAATTGATTTTTCATAGTGTAAAACGTGAAAAAATCAGAAAAAAGTTGAAAAATGTGCGTTTTGCATCATTTCAGGTGATGTTTTCTGTTCTTTTCAATTTTTTTGCCACATCTTTTTTGCCGCAATTTTTACTTGCAACATCTTAATATATCATATAGTGCCGCCCGTAAATGGACTAACGGATTAAAAAATGGATAATTTGATTTTTTTTTATTACATTATGGGCAATCTCCTGGCAATGCCGCTGTGGATGTCCGTATTGTCCGTAAAAAAAATGCGCCCGGCACTTCAGGGTGCGGGCGCAGGCTTGCTCCAACTGTCAGTTGGTTCTGATTTCGTAAACGTTGTAGACATTGCCGCGGTTGACTACTTTGATGGTGAATTTGCCATCCCAGCGCGGATACCAGCGGCAGGTGCAATTATCCGAACTGCCGTCATCTTTGGCAACCAGATTGCCGTTGGCATCGTAAACGTAAAGGTCAAGGTCAGTGTCTCCGTCACCGGCGACCGTCACCTGTGCCATTTCGCCGCCGTTGAAAGATACTTCAAAACGGTCGGTGCCGTTGGCTTTTACCGAGGTTTTCGATTCTTTCGGCCCGCCGGAAGCCCCGGCAAATACGGTTGCACCCGTCAACACGAAAAACAATACCGCAGTAAATTTTTTCATTCTGTTACCTCTGTGGTTCGATGTTGTCAGCAATGGAAATATTTTTCCACCAATTCAAGGATCTTCGCCTGATCGTTACCGATATCCTGACGCAGGGTGCGGTCATTGAATTTGCGGAGCGTGGAAATCAATCCATCGATCATCGACGGCGCAAAGACCCCATCTTTTTCGTAGAATGCCCGCTGGGCTTCCAGACAATCCGCTGATGCCGCACAACTGTCGGGCAGCACGTTGAGCGAATCGAGAATGGCTTTATTTTCGTCTTTGTGGATATTCACATTGACATAAGTTCTGGCGGCGATATCCAATGCTTCCGGATTCTCAAAACCGTGACGGAATGCCACCGCCAGACCGGCGAGCAGCAGGAAGATATCCGCAGAAGCATCCGGAGAACGCATTTCCACGGTCTGTTTCTGGCTGGTATCGTAAGCCGCCGAGGCTTTTTCCAGCGGGTTGGCCTGGGCGCAGAGATCTTTTTTGCTCGTCCAGCCCAGAGGCACACGCACCAGCACCGAGCGGTTGCGGTCGCCCCAGCAGATGTTGGTCGGGGCCTCCTGATGCGGCACCAGACGGAAATAACTGGTCGGGTTGGTGTTGCCGAATGCGGTGATCGACGGGGCCAGTGTCATCAGACCGGCGATCGCTTTTTTCGCATCATCGGAAAGGACTCCATTTTTCTGCATCAGATTGAGGCCGTCTTTCATCACACGGAAGTGGATATGCATACCCGAACCGGCTTTGCCCACGGTGATTTTCGGCGCAAAGGTGACATCGTAGCCATACTGATAAGCCAGATTGCGGATGACCCATTTGGCCAGCAGGAGTTGTTCGGCGGCTTCTTCAGCATAGACCGGGAGGAATTCGATTTCGTTCTGCTCGTAGATTTTGCCGTCGAGTGTGAAGTTGCCCACTTCGGAGTGGCCGTATTTGATCTGGCCGCCGATCCGGGCGATATAGTTCATGCACATCTGGCGGAATTCACCGAATTTGGCATAGGGGGCGGATTCGTGATAACCTTTCTGATCGACTGCCGGATAGCACTCATCGTCATCGGCGATCACATAATATTCCAATTCGCCCATCGCCTGAAATTCTAGCCCGGTGGATTTGGTGAATGCTTCACACGCCTTATGCAGGGTGTATTCCGGACTGCTCGCCAGCGGTTCGCCGTCTTTGTTGAAAAATGAACAGAGCATATTCACCGTCGGCAATTCGCAGAAAGGATCGATATACGCCGTGCGGAAACGGGGAACCACATAAAGGTCACTGTTGTTCGCTTCGATGAAGGGGAAAAGGCTGGAACCATCCACCCTTTCGCCGCAGGAGAGGATCTCGTCGAGGTAAGCGGCATCGTTGATGACGAAATTCAGCGTTTTGATGCGGCCGTCACCGGCGGGATACTGGAAATTGATGTGGCGGATACCCTCGGAAATGATAAAGTCGATGATATCTTTTTTGGTGAATTCTTTGGGTGATTTGCCGATTTTTACCGCCAAATCGTTACAGGAGTAGTTGAGATTGTCCATTTTTTACTTCCTTATTTTTTGAAAGGTGATTAATTCTGATAATTTATCCAACTTGACAGATCGGCTTCCTCCATCCGGCGGGGGATGCCGTCAAATTCAACTTTGATCACCGAAGCCAGCGGGTCGGGCGGCAACGCCGGAAGACCGCTGATGGTGAGTTTGCCGTTATTCTTATCCCAGACAAAGGGGTACTCTCTGCCGGTGGCAAGCAGAGTTACTTTTTTGACCGGAGTGGCAACCTTTACCGCGGTGGCAACTTTGCCCGGCCAGCGGAAAATGCACCAGTAGCCGACATTATCTTTTCTCGTCCACGGGCCTTGCAGATTGAGGTCGATGATACCCGGCTGGGAAGCACCGATCAAATCGCAACTCTGCGAATTGCGGATCGCTTCTTCATTATCTTTGAGCCAGCGGCCGACCGCCTGAAGTCTTTCCAGTTCCTCATTGCGGATCGAACCATCCGGACACGGCCCGATATTGAGCAGATAGTTGCCGCCGAGCTGGGCGGCCTGAATCAGATATTGAAGCAACTGCTCGGCACTTTTCCAGTTGGGGTTGAATCTGGTATATCCCCAGGCGCAGGAATCGCCGATACACATACAACTTTCGGTCATGCGCTGCTGACCGGCTCTGACCACCTGTTCCGGAGTTTCGATATCTTCATCCGTACCGGAACGGTCATTGATGATGATCTGCGGCTGAAGTTCACGCACCATGGCATTGAGTTCGGCGGAGTTCCAGAATTTTGCCCACTCCGGCCGGCGGAATTGATATCTGGCATCCCATGCGCCGTCATATTCCAGCAGGTCGATCTGACCGTAATTGGTCATCAATTCCCGCACCTGATCGAATGCCTGCTGCACCAGGGCCTGTTTGGATTCCGGATATTTTTCCGGTTCAAAGTAACCGGGGAACCGCCAATCCAGCAGCGAGTAGTACAACCCGACTTTCAACCCGGCGGCTCTGGCAGCTTCCACATATTCTCTTACAATATCCCGTTTGCATCCCAGTTTGGCACTGGTGAAGTCGGAATATTTACTGTCAAACAGACAGAATCCTTCATGGTGTCTGGTGGTCAGCACCATATATTTCGCTCCGGCGGCTCTGGCAGTTTCCGCCCACTCTTTCGCACAGCCGGGGGCCGGCAGGAATGAGTCGGCAAGTTTGGCATATTCCGGGGCGGGGATCCGCTCGGAATACATCGTCCATTCACCGCGGCCGAGCAGTGAATAGAGGCCGAAATGGATATATATTCCGAATCTGGCCTCGTTGAACCACTTCATGCGTTCTTCGTAAGTCATAATATTTTTCCTCCTGTAAAGGTTGTGTCAGTCGATCAGATTTTTTCCCACCGGTTTGGAACCATCCAATGCCGCCCGGAATGGCGACAGCGGCCGGTTGTCGGCGGAAAACAGCCCCAGATAACGGGGATTTTCCGCCCATGCGTACCAGACGGCAAATGGTTCACTTACCTGACTGCTTGCCACACAAAGCGTATCGGCCGCAGTAAAGGAACACTCCGCCGGAAAGGCGAACATATCTTTTCCGGATACGACCATGCCGCCGGGGATCTTGTCAACATTCAGCGGCGCATCGAATTTCAATATCAGTTTGCCGTTTTCCTCTTTGATACTCTGCAAAGCGGGCAGATGATATTTTCTGCCGTCAAGTCTTGCCGCTTCATCGGCGGCGATCATTTCGGCGATATCCTTTTTATTTACCGGGTGGATATCCAGCACATCCCCCGAACCGATGGTCACGATCAGTGACGAACCGGTATTGGCCGCCGCTTCACTTTGCGCTTCACGGATAAGCGGCCAGGTGGCAAAGGGGGCAAAGGTGTGTTTGGTCTGGAAGTCCGGCAGCTGGATGATATAAAAATTCAACCCGGCATCCAGAAAATTTCTCCGCCAGTCGCCGATCATCAACGTCAGCAATTCAGCGTAACTGCTGCCCATGCATATCCCATTGGCTTCACCCTGATACCAGAGGGCCCCGGCCAGAGCCGTTCCCTCGATGGGCCGGAGCATATTGTCGAAAAAGCCGTGAAAAGTATTGGTGCCGCCCGCTCCGAAACTGCGCATACAGGTCATGCCGATCGTGCCGGCATCAAAAGTTTCGCAATATTTCCATGCTCCGGTAAGCGGGATTTTGATCGAAGAATCATCCGACTCCAGAAACATCTCCCCGGCCGGGCCGAGCAAACCGCCGTCGGCACAGATGGAGACCAGCGAAGATGCCTGAATGGCGATGACGTTTTCCCCATCCGTGAAAACACCTGCGGGCACCTCGTAGACCCGCAGGGTATTCCAGTGGTCAAATTTGCGCATATCTCCGGTCGCTCCGGCGGCAATGCCGTTGACAAAGGTTTTATCCGCCTTGTCGATCGCGCCGAGGTGAAGTTTGAATTTTTTACCGGATGCTCCGGCGGGCAGGGTGATATTTTTGCGGAAGTAGAAAATTCCGGCGTGATTGTGACCGGCTTGGGTCCAACTGTCCGGCAGGAGCATGGTTTCCCAGTTGCTGTCGTCGAAATTTTTATCGCAGAAGCCTTGTTCCAGACCGCCATCCGCAGGGATCTCCGGGAAGAGTTTTCCGATGGCAAGGGATAATTTTTCTTCACTTGACGGCAGTTTATCCAGACCGTTATCCAGAGAAGAAACCACGCTTTCATATTCTGCGGCTTCATCGTGATAAACGTCGCTGGTCAGCAGCGAATATTCACTGATGAATGATTCGATATTCACTCCGCCCATGCAAGCGGAAATGATGCCGACCGGTATTCCGGTTCTCCGGTAGAGATCGGCGGCGAAAAATCCGGCGAGGGCGGAGAAGTCCGCCATATATTCTCTGGTTGCTTTTTCCCATTGTCCCTCGACCGCCGAAGCCGTGCCGTAGAAACTGGCCGGGGGGATCAGGAAACAGCGCACCCCGGCAATATTTTCATCGGCGAGCGTTTCGATCGACGGCACGGCGTTGCGCATGGCAAACTGCATATTGGATTGTCCGCCTGCGATGTAGACATTGCCGATGGCGATATCGTGGAAAGTGAGCGTTTCACCGGCGGCACTTATCTGCATGGTCAAACCTTCCGCCGGAGCCATCGGCGGCAGTTTGAAAGTGAAATCCCCGAAGTTGTTGGCAAAAGCGGTCAGGAAAACTTCTCCGATCGACAGGGTAACTTTGGCCGCCGGGCGACTTTGGCCGCGCACGACGGTACATTTGCCATGTTGAAAGATCGCCCGGTCACCGTAGAAGCCGGAAACGTTAAGCAAATGATCTTTGCCGCAATCCTGACCGGAATTTTTTCTGATATTCACATCCAGAGTAAGCATAGAAAGTCACGCACCTTAAATTCAATGTTGGATATAATCGAAAGTTAATATACTGCACAAATACACTTCATGCAACCCTTTATTTACGATATTGCATCAAAAATTTTTGTCTCTGCCGGTAAAAGACGGCGATCACCGGCTGCAGATCAGGGAAGTTTTCAAACGTACCCGGAAACGTTCCTTATTTTGAGTGTTGATGTGACCGATGAATTTTTCCACCTGATTGCGGAATTCATCCATCGGCTGATGCATCATGTAAAGGCCGGGTTGCGGCGGAATGAGTATGCCCTGACTGAAAACCATGATTTCATAATCTTTGCCCAGCATCAGATGGTGGCGCGAGGCATTCATTATCACCGGGGTAAGCATCACCTCTTCGGTGATGTATATGCGCCGGGGGAATTTGCCGGAAGCGAAAATATCCGGACAGGATACGCTGTCGGCAATGACATTGCCGGAACACTTTATCAATGCATCCGGGGGGATATGCACTTCTCTGGCAAGACACTCCTCGTAAAAGGCGAGCAACCTTTCGGTAAGGTACGGTGCATCGGTATCCGGCACCCGGCTGATGATGGCGAAATCGTCACCTTTTTTCACCTTCATCACCTCCATTGCTTCGCGGATACTGCTCCATGGATCAGTGGCAATGAAATCGAAATCGCCAAAGGTGCGGTTGATGAGCAGCTGCGGGATATCCCGCTGACGCAGATGATACATATTCATTATATGTTTCTCTTTGGGCAGCAGCCAGATGACAGCCTGACCGGGATGGAAAAAACCGGTGGAGTTGCGGTCGAAAAATTCCTCATCCACCCAGCGCAGCGGCAGGGAGGTTTTCAACTGGAAAATCATTTCGGAAAAGGGAAACTCCGGTGAATTGTCGGCATATTTGCTGACCACGATCAACTCTTTCAATTCTTTGCTGTACGGCCCCGGTTTTACGAATGTGCCACTGCCTCTGGTCGAGTGGAGAAAACCGGCATTTATCAGATTGGTCAACGCCCGCTGGATGGTCACTCTGGAGCAGTTGAATTGCTGCATGAGTTTGAATTGTGACGGGATTTTGGTGTTGGGTGCATAGTCGCCGGAAGTGATCCGGTTGAGCAGAAATTGTTCGACACCATCGGTTTTGGTTTTCATCGTTTTTCTCCCGGTGAAAGAATATGTTGCTTGTTTTTGTTAAGATAATGCAATAATACAACTATGTCAAGTTGTCTGATTAACATTTTTAATAATAATACAGCGGAAATATAAGTCATTAAGACAAGTTTTTTGCAGGATATTTGCAAAACAGTATTGACAAAGCGGCAATTACTTGGTATAATTAACCGGAAGACAAAGTTTTCATTTCAAATACCAACAACTTTTTCTGAAGGAGTAAATAATGGGAAGTAAGGTGAATTTCGGTATCATCGGCTGCGGTAACATGGGGTCGGCTCATGCCCAGATGATGCAAAAGATAGGCAATGTGGAATTGGTTGCAGTCTGCGACATCAACGAAAAGGCGTTTGAGCGTATTCCGGCGGATATCCGGAGCAAAATCAAATGCTATACCGATGTCAATGAATTTTTTGCCCACGACGGGCTGCAGGCGGTGTTGATCGCCGTGCCGCACTATTTCCATGTCGATCTGGCGATCGCCGCTATGGAACACGGCAAACACATCATCGTGGAAAAACCGATCTCCGTCCACAAGGCCGAGGCCCAGCGTTTAATCGATGCGGCGGAGAAATATCCGGAATTGGTGCGCAGTGCCATGTTCAATCAGCGCACACTGCCCGCCCACCGCAAACTTAAAGCCCTGATCGACGGCGGTGAACTGGGTAAGATCAACCGGGTCAACTGGATCATTACCGATTGGTTCCGCACCCAGCGTTATTATGATTCGGGCGACTGGCGTGCCACCTGGGCCGGTGAGGGCGGCGGGGTGCTGCTCAACCAGTGTCCGCACCAGTTGGATCTGATGCAGTGGCTTTTCGGCTTGCCGGAATTGGTCAGTGCGCAGGTGAAGATCGGCAAATACCACGATATCGAAGTGGAAGATGAGGTCAATGCTTATCTGGAATATGCCAATGGTTGCGTGGGCAACTTCATCACCACCACCGGTGAGGCGCCGGGAACGAACCGTCTGGAAGTCACCGCCGAGCGCGGCCGGGTGATTCTGGAAAACGGCGAATTGCATTTTCTGCGCAACGAGGTGGAAACCAGTGTGCAGATCCGGGAGAGCGAATTCGGTTTCAAGAAACCGGAAACGTGGGATTGCAAGATCAACATCGGCACCGAGAGCCGTCTCCAGCACGCCGTGGTGGTGGAAAACGTGGCCAATGCCATTTTGAATGGTGAAAAACTCATCGCTCCGCTGGCGGAGGGCATCCGCGGTCTGGAATTGGGCAATGCCATGCTTATGAGCGGATTGAAAAAGATTCCGGTGACTCTGCCGATCGACAGTGCCGCTTATGCCGCCATGCTTCAGGATTTGATCGCCAACAGCAAGCGCGGAGCGAAAGAGGTCAAGAGCGACAAGAACGAAAACATGAGTTCGACATACTGATTTTGAAAGGATTTTGAATATGTTTCTTACCGGATTTGCAGATGAGGCGGGGCAGGATCTCGCCATCCAGATCAAGGCGACCAAAGAACTTGGTTGGAAATTTATCGAAGCGCGCGGTATCAACGGCAAAAATCTTGCCACATTGACCGATGAGGAGTTTGATACGGTTTGCGGACAACTGGATGAGGCCGGAGTGCAGATCAACTGTTTCGGCAGCGGCATTGCCAACTGGAGCAGACACCCGCGCAAAGAGGAAGATTTTCAGGCGTCGGTCAAAGAGTTGACCGATGCGTTGCCGAGGATGAAAAAACTGGGGATCAAAATCGTGCGGGGCATGAGTTTTCTGACTCCCAAAGATGAACAGCCGGATTCCCCGGAACTGGAAAAGATCATCTTCCAGAAAGTCCGTCATCTGGTGAAAATCTGTGCGGATAACGGCATTATTTACGGCCATGAAAACTGCATGAATTACGGTGGATTATCCTACAAACACACGTTGCGGCTGATCGACGGGGTCAATCACGAGAATTTCAAATTGATCTACGACACCGGTAATCCCTGTTTCAACTACCGCTGGATCGGTGAACCGCCGTATCCGTTGCAGAGTTCATGGGAGTTTTACCGTCAGGTCAGAGAACACGTTGTATATGTGCATATCAAAGACGGTCTGGCGCTCCCGGAAGCCGACGGAGTGACCCGGCCGGGATGCAAATTCACCTATGCCGGTTTCGGTGCGGGTGATGTGCGGGCGATCGTCAGCGATCTGCTGGAGCGCGGTTACGACGGCGGATTTTCCATGGAACCGCATCTGGCGGTGGTGTTCCACGATGCTGACGGCGGCGAAACCGAGGCCGACGTGCGTTATAACAACTATGTTTCCTACGGTAGAAAATTTGAAGAATTGCTCCGTGACTGCGGCTGGAAATTCTGAAAAATTTCTGGAGAGTTCTGCATTATGAAAAAAATTATCGTTGCATTCTTGTTCACCGGCCTGATGTGGTTGTCTGCCTATGGGGAATTGATGTTTTCCGAAAATGCCTCAATGGCCGACGGAGTTATTTCATTCCGTAACGGTTCCGGATTTGTTCAGGAAAGCAACAGCGGTAATTTTGATGTTTCCAAAGGTGTAACGGTGTCAGCGGCGGTGCGTTTGAACCGCCGTCCGCCGATCACCGGAAGCGGATTTGATGCAGATAAAAATATTATTTTCCAGCATGATATAATCATCAGCAAAGGCAATTCCTTTGTATTCGGCCGCCGCAGTGATGCGTGGGTCGATCAGATGTATATCAATTTTCACAACGGCGAGAAGTGGTGTGTTCCGTTGCGCAAGGCTGCTCCGACTCCGGAATACGGCAAGTGGGCGATCTGGGCCGTGACCATCGAGCCGCACTACCGCCGGGAAGAGGGCCGTCGGTATTCGATAATCACCCTCTACCTCAATGGTGAGGCACAGTACCGGGCCGAGGTTGACGGCAATCCGTCGGTTTCCGATGCTCCGCTGATTTGGGGGCAGGGCAGCGGTATCAACGGACAAAATTGGGGATTGAATGGCGATATTGCAGAAATCCACTGTTTTGACCGGGTGTTATCCGATGATGAAGTTATGTTGCTGGCCCGTAATTCCAAATTGGTAAAGGTCGATGTTCCGGGATTTGCAGAAATCACTCCCCGGTTGGATAATTTGCTGAAAAGTTTTGAAAATCAGGGTGGCAGTCAAGCGGCGTGGTTACGCAGCCGTCTGCGTTTTGCCGCAGTCAACGGCCTTGAACAGCAGTTGATCACCGATTTGCTGGAGGGGGCATTGAAAGTGGCTGCAAGTGCGGATGACGGTGAAGAATTCATCCGGGCGATGACTGCTCAAAATTCACCGTTGCAGTTGATCGATACCGGAAATACTTTTGTGTTGGTGCTGACCGGCAACGGCGAGGGCGTATTTCCGATTCTCGGAGTGTGGGAAAAGAGCGGGAAAAGGGAAATTTTCGGCAAACAGAGTTTCAGTTGGAGTATTGAGGGAGTGAATTCCGGGGAAAAATGGAGTTGCACATCCTATGGCAAGTGGATTTGCCGCAAGGTGGCAGATAACCGTTTTCAGGCGGTTTGGCCGGTTGCTGAAAAACTGACGGTAACTTGCAATTTCGGATTTGAAAATAACCGGATCGTTTGTGATTTCGCCGCTGACAATCAGGATGGTCAGTTGCGTTTGGAAAAATTCAATTTCCCGGTGGTGAGGATCGCGGAACGTGCCGTTGACGGCGGCTGGCTGGTGCATCCATGCCAGAGCGGTCTGCTTTATTCAGATCCGGTGCGTACCACACTTCCGGCGGCGGCATGGTATCCCTGCGGCCGGTTGAATATGCAGTTCGGTGCGTATTATGACGGCGTTTCCGGCATCTATTTCTCACCGGAAGATCCCGATGCAAAAATCCGGGAATACACCATCCGCAGCCGCGGTGGAGATCTGGAAATGGCGTGGAGCAATCCGGTGCCTTTCGATGTGCAGAAATCCGGCGGCAACTCCATTATCCGCACTTCTCCGGCGGCTTTGGAATTGTTTACCGGCAACTGGTTTGATGCGGCGATGTGCTATAAACGTTTTGTGGAAAGCCGGGCGAAGTGGAACCGGCCGCGTTTCCGGGAAACACCGCAATGGTTTACGGAAAATACGCTTTGGTTCAGCCATTGGACATTCAAAGATGAAGATTTGGCCGCCATGCCCGGAATCATGCAGAAATTGCGGGATTTTTACGAAATGCCTTTCGGTGTGCATTGGTACCGGTGGAATGATCCGGCCCAGGGGGCATTCCCGCACAGTTTTGCCAAATCCGGCATCGACCGGATCAATGCTCAATTACTGGCTATGGGAGTGTATACCAAAGCGTATATCGACAACCGTCTGTGGTCGGAGCGTGACGGGGCACACCGTCAGGTCGATTTGGAATTCAATCAATTCGGCCGTCATTATGCGGTGTTGAATTCTGATAATACGATGAATTATGAGCGTTACAGTTCGGCCTGCCGGGATGTGGTGATGTGTCCCGGTGTGGCGGCCTGGCAGGAAAAGATGACTTCCGTGACCGACCGGGTGGCATCTTACGGATTTTCGATGATCTATCACGATCAGGTGAGTGCTTCACGGCCTTTTGCCTGTTTTCACACCGGTCACGGTCACTTGCTCAATGATCCGTCTGTCTGGGGTGAAGGTTACTGGAAAATGTTTGAGATGATTGCACAACTTCAGGCGAAATATCCGCAGTTGTGCCACGATACAGAAGATGCTTCCGATGCTCATTTGCCGTTTTTTGACGGATTTATGCCGTGGCGTTGGACGGATCAGAGTCAGATTCCGCTTTTTGCGGCGGTCTACGCCGGCCGTACACAATTCACCGGGCGTTCATTTGATCATACCAGCGTGGGAGATGAGGTAAGTTTCATGGTCAAGTGTGCCAGTCAGCTGGTTCAGGGGGAACAGATCGGCTGGTTCACTTACGGCATGGTCATCAAATCTCCGCGGCGGATCATTTTTTCCAAGCAGACTGCCCATTTGCGCAGATTGCTGTTGAGTTTTTTCAATGGTGGCTCGATGCTTAAGCCATTGGATTTCGTAACTGCTCCGGCGATGCAAAGTACCATGTGGGGGATTGCCGCTCCGCAACCGCACGAAGTGACTCTGCCGGAAATACTGCATTGCCGTTTCCAAAGGGGCAGTGACGGAGCTGAAATGATCCTCTGGATAAATACTGCGGATCACCGGGCTTCGGCCGAAGCGGTCCGGCCGGATGGGGAATATTGGATCTGTTCGGTTGACGGGTCGGTTCGAAAACTCGGTGAAAAGGCCGGTATCGGATTGGAGCCTTACAGTTTTGAAGTGTGGACAACTGCTTCTGAAAGTGAAGCAAAACTGATCGCTGAAAATCTCAAGCGTATATCCGGGTTTACCGCCGGGACTTTGCTCGCTCAATTCGGCACTCTGACCACCCATGACGGAGAAACTGCCGGATTGATTTTTGACAATGCTTCAGGTAACGGTGTCAGGGGCGAAAAGGGAATGGTGGAGATCACCGGCAATGGTACATCCACCTTGCAATACAAAATAAAAATGCTTCTGGAACCGGGCAAACGTTACCGCTTGCGGATGATGATGCGTAAGAGCAGTGACGGTGAAGGATATGCGGCCATCGCCAACTATTCAACGGATCGTAAACTGAAGTTTTACGGCACTTGCGGAGCCCATGTGCCAAGTGACGGTAACTGGCACGAGGTGGTGCTGGAGTTTACCGCCGGAGATGATTATTTCAACTGCGGTTTGTTTCTCTACAACCGCAAATCATCCGGCACAATCGCCATCGATCAGATTTCACTCAAAGAGATAAAATAGGGAGGATGTATGAAGTTTCTGTCGGCATTGTTTGCGGTTTTCGGTCTGTTTTTTGCTTTGACTGCTGCTCAAATGAGTATGGAATCCGGCAAATACAAAGTGGTATTTTCCGATATGCCGCACCGTTGGAGTATCATTCAGATATTCTGTGACGGAGTGGAGTTGGGAACCAATACCGGTTATTACAGCAATATCATGTCTCCGACACCGGGCAAATATATCGGAGCCGGTCACAATGAGGGCGGTTTGGAGGTCTTTCTGGAAGGTACGGTGACGGTGGATGAAAATGCTCCGGTGCCGGTGGCAGGAGGAGTATTCAAAGGCAATAAGGTGGTGTTCCGTAAGAGTTCGACTCTGGCCGATGTGAAAATGATGGTAACTTATACGCTCACTCCGGAAGGTTTGCGGATCGACAAGCAATTTACCGCATTGAAAGAACAGCCGTTGCACCAGTTGTATATCTGGCAATTCTGCTGGAATGTGCAAAGCAGTGACTATCTCTTTATCCGGCGCAACGGCACTGTGGGCAAAGGAACTTTTCTCAACGATGAAAAGATGCGGGTTTACGGCGAAAGAGAAGCATACTTTTTCAGCCAGTATCTGCCGCAGGCCAAATATGCCACGGTGAATTTCATGCCGGAATTCGGCCGGGTCACCGGTATCAATCTGCTGTGGGACAGAAAGGTTTATCACAAGTATTATTACTGGATCGATTTGCCGAAAACTCTACCGGCAGGATACACTTCTCCGGTGGTTTCGATGATCGTGCGGGCATTTCCGGCGGCGGATAAAGCCGAGTGGGAAAGCAAAGCCCAAGCCGAAGCGGCGGCATTGCTGGCTCAATATCCCTTTGCCAGACCGGCGATCGAGCGTGAGGACGGCGTGACGTTGCCGCCGTCGGATAAGTTTCAGGTACAGAAATTCCCGTTGGAAGTTGTTCCGTCGGCCCGTTACAGTATTTCGTTTGAAATTTGCAAAAATCCGCAGATGAGTCAGAAGCCGACCGATCACTATGTGGTGGTGGGATACTATGATTCAGCGAGAAAATTCCATGTGCTTGGTCAGTATGCGTCAAGAGTGGCCGCTGACGGAGAATTCCATCAGGTGCAGGGCGGATTTCAGACACCGTCTGGTGAGGAGGAGATATTTGTTTATGTTTACAACAGCCGCTCCACCGGTTCGGTAACGGTTCGCAATCTTAAACTGACCAAATTCTAATTTACAAATGAGGATGGTATTTATGAAAAAGTCTGACAGTTTCCGCCATAGCGGAGTAAAGCACGAGTGCTTTACTCCGCCATAGCGGAGTAAAGCACGAGTGCTTTACTCTTATTGAACTTCTCGTAAGCACAGTTATCTCATCATTGCATTTTTTGACACAAAAAACTGCGATTGAAACTAAACAAAGAATACCGCTTTTCTTGAAAAGAGAAGTGGGGTTTGGGGAGAGGGGAAAAACCTCTTTTCCCGTGAAAAGAAGTTTTTCCCCTCTTCCCAAGAGCGCATTCACTTTGATAGAATTGCTGGTAGTCATTGCCATCATTGCGATCCTGGCGGCGATTTTGCTTCCGGCACTCAATTCTGCCAGAGAACGCGGCCGGGCCTCCGCTTGCATCAACAATCTCAAACAGATTGGCAATGCAGCCGGGATGTATGCGGATGATAACGATCAGTATATGGCCGGATATTTTATCACTCCGACTTTGAAAAATCAGAATCAACGCTGGGTGGTAAGACTTTTTCAGTATACCGGAAGCAATCCGCACGTTTGGGTTTGTCCTTCGGCTCCGCAGATGGACAGCAAAGCCATGTCGGCATTGGATTCATCCGGCAGCGGTGATCTGGCAACCAATGATGCTTTGCGGAACAATTTGAATCGCACCATCGGTTACGGTATCAATGCCTACGGCTGGCAGGGGATTTATGAAGTCAATGATACCGGATTGTGGGCGTTTCTCTGGTCGATGCAAAAGGTTGGCAAAATGGGCAATGCCAGCAGTCTGATCTACTCCGGAGATACCACGATCGACAATCAGAGTGATGAGGATTTTGCTCCGGAATCGGCCAATAAAAATCAGGAGTATCTGCTCTGGTTTTCAGCCTCGGTTTATCCGACAAGCAGTATGAGTCTGCGTCCGGTACACAGCGGCAACAAGATGATTAATCTGCTGATGGCCGATGGTCATGTGGAAAATCAGAGTGATACCACTGTCAGAGGATGGGTTGCGGATGCGGCACAGAAAAAATTGCATTTTACGGTACAATAACTTAATCAAAAAAGAAAGGGGATTGTATGAAAAAGTATCGTTTTACGTTTCATGAATTACTGCTGGTCGCGGCAGTATTCGTCGCCGGAGTGGTATTGACTATACCGGTTCTCAGTTCCACGCAGGAGGATGCCACGGCGGCGGCCTGTGCGGATAAGAGCCGTCAACTCGGTGCGGCTTTCGCCGCTTTTGCCAATGGCAATGACGGTTTTCTGCCCCGCACCCAGCTCGGGGCCGATCAGAAAGTTGACAATTTGTGGGTGTTGTGGACTTTTGATATGTTGCGCAAAGAATTCATCAAAGCCGACAATCTTATCTGCCCGGAAGGCGACGCCATGATCTCCGACAACTGGGCGCGCAACAAAGTCAATGCACTTAAACGCGGCTCTTTGCGCAACAGCGACGTTTACGCCTATGCATTTTACGGTTACAATGTCATCGGTGCCGGTGGCGGTCTGGCCGGTGAAAGACCGGTGAAACTGGCCGGTTTGAGCAATCGCATCATCCTGACTGCGGATTCCTGGGAAGGCAACAATTATCAGATCGCCCGGTACATCGGTGCTTCATGCATCATGAACCGCTACGTCAAGGGGCGCGGTCTGGTCTATCCTCTGCATGACGGCAAAGCGACTGTTTTGTGGAGCGACGGCAGTGTTTCGTCTGAAGCGGCCGGAGATTTCCCGCATGAATCGTGGAATCACGGTGTTTTTGCGGTCAGAAGCAACTGGGTAGCAGGAAAATAAGTGTATCAGGTCACGCTTCGCATAACATTGCTTATGTAGTATGTGAAGCAGTATTTTTTTCTACAACTAATGATTTTCAACAAGGAGGATTTTATGAAGCGCAATTTGAAATCGTTTAACGTAAGCAATGTTATAGGACATCGCTTCACTCTGATCGAATTGCTGGTGGTGATCGCCATTATCGCCATTCTGGCGGCAATTCTGCTCCCGGCTCTCAACTCTGCCCGTGAACGCGGAAGAACTGCCAGTTGTATCAACAATCAGAAGCAGATCGGTATTGGTATTTTGCAGTATGCTGCTGACGATGATGATAAATTGCCTCCCGGATTGTATGTCAAAGTTAACAGCACCTGGTTCAGTTGGAATTATCCTTTGTTGCGTGATGGTTATATAAGTCAGACTACGTTGATTTGTCCGACCGGAGAAGGATTGGTTTCCGGAACAGGTATCGCCAAATTGGAGGCTTTACGCAGCACTGATGTTTCGGTATACAACAGTGCATTCAATTATCCTCTTTACGGTTATAACGGTTGGTTTTTGACGATCGGTAACTTTCAGCCCCGTGTGGCAAAGGTCGGAAAACTTGAACGTAATGTGATCATGACCACCGACTCGGTAAATATGAGTGGATATCCTGCCAATTATGTCGGTGGTCCCCGTATCAGTTCTGACTCTAACGGCAGGGATAGTTATGTTTCATTGCGTCACAGCGGCAAGACTTCTGTGTTGTGGACGGATGGTCATGTTTCCAATGAAAGCGGTGGCAATGATGATACAGTCGCTCATGAGAAAGAGTTCTTTGCTGATGTCAATCATTGGAAACATACGGACAATCTTTGAAAAGGTTGATTTTAGATGAAAAAATTGCTCACAGTTTTTCTTGCGCTGATTTCGGCGGTACTTGCAGCCGGGGATGCTCCGGCGGCCTCTGCGCCGCCGAGTTATCTGGTCATTTTGCAGCGTGATACCATGAATATCCGGGATCACGCCTCTTTGGCCCCATCCCGGGAGTTGCGCCGGGAACTTGACCGCCTCGGTATCGTTGGCGGTATGCTGCCGCTGGATTCCCGGATCACGCTGGATGAACTCAAACGCTACAATTTTGTCGTTCTCGGCATCGACCAGAGTGACTTCAAATTGAGTTTGAGCGAAGAACAGGCCACCAATCTCGGCCGTCTGCTCGCTGAATATGTCCGTCAGGGCGGCGGCTTATTCATCACCCGTAACGGCGGTTATCAATTCGGTCAGGATATCACGGCTCTCAACCATATCCTTGCTCCATTCGGTGCATCCGTGCTGGATGAGCAGCTCGTTGACCGCACCAATCAGCACCGCGGCGCGGGATGCAACGTTTTCTGGACGGGTAATATCGTGCAGAATCACCCCATTACGCAGGGCGTAAGAGGCCTGTTCCTGCCGGAACCCCACGGCGTCTATCCCCGTTATACCGACTTTGCCAGCCCGATAAGAGTGGATGACAACTGGCAGGTTTTGGCCAGAATGGAAAACAGCGGCGGCTCCTACCACCGCCCCAAAGGCGGCAAGGTGCATCCCATTACTGACGGCTCATATTCCTCGGCGGCACCCTTTCTGGCGGTGCGTGATTTCGGCGAGGGCAAAGTGGTGCTTTTTCCGGTCACTGCTCCGATGTACTGGCAGGAAACGCATCATCCGTTTTTCGCTGACGGCCGTTTCATTGCCGGGGATGCTTCGGGCAAACCGGCCGACGGACTCAAACTTATCGTCAATATCATGCAGTATCTGTCAACTTGTGCGCAAGGCAAATTCGGCGGATTCAATTCACCTTACAACTTCAATGCTCCCCCGCCGCCGGTATTGGGTTCACGGGGCGTGGATTGGGATGCAGTCAGATTCCAGTCGGTCTACGGCAGACAGTATATCGGTCTGATCGGGGCGAAAAGCAACCTTTCCGGCGGCAAAGGCACACCGCAGGAGTTTATCGCCGCGGCGAAAGCGGCGGGGTACAACTTCATCGTTTTTGCCGAGGATTTTGCCCAGTTGACCGAGGAGGAGTACAATACTCTCAAAGCGATCTGTGCCGCCGCCAAAGCCCCCGGATTCCGGGCATATCCCGGCTTCCGTTACACTGACGAGACCGGTTGCCAATGGCTGGCATTTTCCGAAAATACCAACTATCCGTTACCGGCATGGCGCAGTGTGAGATTCCCCGGCAGATTGATCAACAACAATCCGCTTTCCCGCGGTTGGAACTGGGCTCCGGTGGTATTGCTCAAGAGCAATCTCAATCCGCAGGAGCCGTGGTATAAAGGCAACTACAAATTCATTGCCACGCACACCTACGAAAACGGCCGTCTGGTCGATGATTCGGTGATGAATTATCTGGCGTTGAATACCAGCCGTTTCTGCCTTTCCCCCGTGGCGGTGCATCTGATCGATGATCCGGCGCAGGTGGCAAGTGCCAGAAACAACGGTATGCAAAGTGTCGTGCGCTGGCCGGATGATGATGTGATCAAAGCCTATACCGGCAGATATTGCGATTACCGGGGCAGTTATGTCTGGTTCAGACCGACCTATGTGACTGCCGGGCCGGAGATCCGCAACTTTGCCATTGCCAATTTCGGCACCAGCGATCTGGCGGTGAAGGGCAATGACCGGATCCGTATCTACTTCAATATCCATTCGCCGCTGGGCATCCGGGAGATCATTCTGCATGACGGCGACAAATCGACGCCGTTCCGCCGGTTCCTGCCCAACGGGGCAAAAGATTTCGAGGTGACTTTTGACAGTTTCCACCTTGACCGCCGGGCATTCATTCTGGAAATTACGGATATGGCGGGCAATAAATGCGTGTCGCAGGAAGCGTGGACGAGTATCAGCGAGAGCGAATTCGGCCGTTGTTCGGATAATATCAACACCATGCCGCGCGGCAAGTGGTGGGGTACGCCGGATGGCAAACACAATATGCGCGCTTTGGAAGATTACATGGTCAGCCGTGATTTCCGCTACTGCGGAGTGCCGATTTTCAACACCATCGGCCCGGAAGGCAGTCATCCGAGAGTGCGTCATGTCAAGGTGCTTTCCAGCCGCTTCTGTCTCATTGTGGATTGCTACATCGACAAGCACTTTATCGGCAAGACCAGTCCCAACCACGACCGCAACGACGATCCGCTGGAGTTGCGTGACAACCGCTTCTACTCCGGCGTGGTGCGCCACATATTTTTCACCGGCCGTCAGGATTCATCGTTCTTCACGCTGGTCGAGGGTAATTTTGATATCAAGCGGTCATTCATCGACCGGCCGACCGTAGTGACGTTATTTTCCCGCAAAAATGCGTCGAATTTCACCTATACCCGGTTGAATGGTCAGTGCGCCGATGTCGATCTGCTCCAAACTTCGCTGCCGATGGCGATCCGGATACCGAGAACCGGTTTTGCCGCCATCCATCCCAACGCATTCAGTGGCGCGCCCGGATTTTTCGCATTGAGCAACAACCTGACCGCATGGGTACGAAATCTCGGTAATTATAACTATTCGCTCAATGGGGTGATCGGAGAAAACGGCATGGTTCAATTCCGGGCGGGAACGAAATTGCAATACCGTTATATTTCGGTTTGCGGTACATTCAATTCCAATCCCGGAGCGGAATTCATGACTGAAATGCGCGACGGTCTGGGTATCGGCTGCGCACCGGCTTATACGGTCACGGCTTCGATCGGTCAATTCCGCACGGAAGATGGCATTTTGCGTCTGACTCCGGATAACGGATCATTCCGCGGTACGACGACGGCGGCCGATCTGCCGATCGATCTGCCGGTGATCATGAGCGATCTCAACCCCAACTGGGATGCCGGTATCGTCTATTACGGCAAAAATCAGATCCGGACTCCGATGTATTCGACCAATGAATATCTCCAGCGCAGTATATTCATGCACGATGTGGAGCATCAGGATCTGCTGATCCACATCCCCGTGCTGGAAGATGGCAATAGTTATTTGCAGATCGAAACGTCAAGGGCCAGAGATCTTTTCATCGGCAATTTGCTTATCTGCGATGCTCCGCAGGTCAGACTGACGGTGGTCGATACCACCGCCGGAAAACGCAAGATCGAAGTGCATAACCCGACCGATCAGGTGGTGCGCACGACGGTGCGTCCGGCACGGGGATTCACTTTGCTTGGCGATTTCGCCCGCACCGTGGAA
This sequence comes from Lentisphaerota bacterium, assembly GCA_015061625.1. GTDB lineage: Bacteria > Verrucomicrobiota > Lentisphaeria > Victivallales > Victivallaceae > UBA1784. Next base: position 45,524 of record SUWG01000003.1, read on the forward strand.
GTCCAGCCCGGCAGTTCACTGATCGTCGAATTGCCGTAAGAGCTGTAAATATATGGTGTTTGCATACGGAAAAAGTTCCCCTGACGGGGGGCTTTTTCCGGTGTTGTTTTATGGAATTAAGGAGTTTGGTTGCAGATGAGTTCAGTAAGGGAAAAGGCCCGGTTGGCAGGAACCGGGGAAAATGAGTGGTTCTTTGATTTCGGCAAGGCGGCTTTCGGCCGGTTGGTTGTGGAACTGGATGCCGCAGAAAGCGGCGTGATCGGAATCAGTCTGGGCGAATGTATCAAAGATGGCAGAGTCGATCCCGCTCCCGGCGGATTCCGCCGCTATTTTCATACGCAATATGAGGTGAAATGCGGGAAAAACTCATTTGAAGTGCAGTTCCCGCCGCATCAGGCTCCCAATCCGGCATTGAAAAAGTGTCTGCCGCCGGAAGGGATCGAGATCATGCCCTTCCGTTATGCGCAGATCAACGGGGAAAATATCATTTCCGCCGGGGTGGAGAGATTGTCATACTTCGGCAACTTCAATGATGAAGCGGCGGAATTTGAGAGTTCTTCAGCGGCACTCAATGAAGTTTGGGAATTTTGCAAATACTCCATCAAGGCGACCAACGTTTTCGATTGCTATGTTGACGGCGACCGTGAGCGTCTGCCTTATGAGGGCGATGCCTACATCAATCAGCTCGGTCACTTTTGCTGTGATGCCGATTACGCCAAGGCCGCCAACACCATTGAACGGGTGTTGAATGTGCCGACCTGGCCGATCGAATGGCGGCTGCTGATGCCGGTGATCGTGCGCGATTATGTGCTTTACTCCGGTGACATAACGCATTTGAACCGGTGGAAAGCGTTGCTTGACGAGTGCCTTTTTATGGATAAATGCGGCGGCAACGGTTTGCTGCCGGAGAAATTCGATTATGTCAAAAACGGTGAAAATGTCCGCACGATCATCGACTGGCCGGTCGGTGAAAGGGATAATTGCGAATTCGGTTCATACATGACCGTACCCAACTGTTATCTTTATGAAGCACTGCTGGCGATGAATGAGTTGTACGGGGATGAAATGTATCTGACCAAAGCCGCCGTGATCAAGGCGGCTTTGCATCGTTATTTGAAAAAGGATGGCATATTTGTCGATTCGGATTCCTCGGCGCACAGTTCCATTCATTCTCTGGTTTTCCCCATTGCTTTTGATGTGGCGGATGAGGCGGATTGGAATAATTTGAGACCTTTGATCGAAGCCAAAGGTATGCCCTGCAGTGTTTATGCCGCGCAGTATGTTCTGGATGCCTGTTTCATCTGCGGTCTGGAACAGCACGCCATAAAACTTATTTCCCGCCGGGGTGAACGCTCATGGCTGGGGATGATCGATCAGGGGTCGACGATCAGCATGGAAGCGTGGAGCAATGAATTGAAACCCAATCAGGATTGGAACCATGCATGGGGAGCGGCTCCGGCCAATGTCATCCCCCGGCGGTTGTGCGGCATCCGGCCGGTGAAAGATGGTTTTGGCGAATTCATCGTTGAGCCGAAGCCGGGCGATCTGGAGTTTTTCCGTTTCCGTCAGCCGACACTGCATGGTGCGGTCACGGTGGAATACCGTAAAGGTGAGGGTACGACGGTGACTCTGCCGGATGGTAAACGTGAAAAATTTTCCGGGAGTTCAAAAATTTTCAAATTGGCATGAGATCAAGATATCGGAGGTAGAGTATGAAAAAGTGTATTCTGTCATTTCTGTTGCTGTTCTGTATGGCATTGTCGGCGGATGTGATTCTTTCACCGCTGTTTTCCGATCATGCAGTGCTGGCAAGAAAAAGTGTGGTTCCCATCTGGGGCAAAGCGGCTCCGGGCGAATATGTGGAAGTTTCCATCGCCGGAGTTACGGGCCGCACCAGAGCGGATATCCGGGGCAGATGGATCGTGCGGCTGGATCTTTCCAAATGCGGCAACGGTCCGTTTGAATTGCGGGCCAATGATGCGGTTTCCCGTGATGTGCTTATCGGTGAAGTATTTCTGGCTTCCGGGCAGAGCAATATGACTTTGCAATTCCGCAATGTCTATGATTGGTCCGAAATCGCCCGCCAGTCGGCCGATAACGGATTCCGGTATTTTGATGTCGGCCGCAAATGGGTACCGACTCCACAGGAGGAGGTCACGGGCAAATGGGAGATCGTTTCTCCGGAAAATGTGTGGCGTTTTTCCGCATTGGCTTATCTTTTCGGCCGGGAATTGCGCCGGGAACTGGGTAGTCCTGTGGGGATCGTCCACGCTTCGCTGGGGGGAACGCCCATTGACGGCTGGATGAGTGTGGAAAGCATCGCTCCTTTTGCCGACCGGCTGGCTCTCAAAGAGCGCGGCGAAGCACATATGGCGGCATTTCCGGGCAAAGAGGCGGCATTTTTGCGTGATTATCCGTTGTGGGAAAAGAATCTCGGTCGTGATTTGCCCCGTCCGGCAACTGTACCGCAGGTCTCTTGGGGGCGTCGCAAGGTCGGCGGTCAGTTGTCAAATACCGGCGGTGCGGTGTGGATAAGATTCAAGACCGATTTGAGTGAAGCTGAAGTGCGTCAGGGAATAAGTGTGGTGATCGGCCGCCCGGATTGCATTATCGATATCTACATCAATGGCCGCCGGGCCAGCGGCAACAATCTTGGCACAGTAGCGCGGAAAAAGGTGTTTTTTGCCATGCCCCGGCAGGGAGCGAATGTCGGTGAAAACGAGATCGCCATCCGCTTCTTTTCTTCCGGAAATGAGGTAAAAGTGCCGATGCCATTCAACTTCGGCAAAAAGATTTTCCGGGAAGGGGAAGGCGAGTGGGAAGTTTATGTGGAAAAAGAGTTTCCCGCTCTGACCGCTGAACAGCAATCTTCCAGACCGGTATTCAATGAGGCATTTTTGAGCATGGAGCGTTATCCGTGTCAGTTGTATAACGGCATGATCCATCCGCTGCATCCGCTGGCTCTGACCGGTGTGATCTGGTATCAGGGTGAGCATGAGGCTAACCGCCCGGATTTCTACCGTCAGGCATTCCCCCGTCTGATAACTGACTGGCGTCAGCGTTTTGAAGATCCGGAACTGCCCTTTTTCTTCTGTCAGTTGGCGGCATTCCATCCCAAGACCAATGATCCGGCCAATGCCGGTTGGGCCGCCCAGCGTGATGCCCAGGGCAGTGTGTTGAATTTGCGTAATACGGCGATGGTGATCATTACCGATGCCGGAGAAAGTGATGATATCCATCCGGTAGACAAACACACTCCGGCCCGCCGCATGGCGGCCTGTGCATTGGCGATGATCTACAAGCGTGATGTGCAGTACCGGGCCCCGGAAGCCCGTTGTGCCAGAGGTGAACAGAACGGAGTGGTCGCAGTTTATTTTGATTGTTTCAATACGTCATTGACGGCCCGTCCGGTGGCAACCGAGTATTATGTCCGGCGCAGTGCCGGGCGCAAAGCCCCGCTGGTGCGCAACAGTCCGGAAGCACAGGTGGAAAATGTCGCCCTGTGCGGCTCTGACGGCAGATGGTTCTGGGCCAAAGAGGCCCGGATCATCGGTAATATGCTGATCGCCAGTTCGCCGGAAGTTCCCCGGCCGGTAAAGATCCGCTACAACTGGAACAGCAATCCGTCGGGCAATCTTTTCGGCGAAAACGGCTTTCCGGTCAATCAATTTGAACTTGACGTGCAGCGATGAAGTACATTGCAGTTATTCTGCCGGTTCTGATTTTGAGTTGCGGTGCGGCGGAGATCCCGCCGTTGACCGGCGGAGTGTGTCTGCGTTATGATGACAATCAGAAGCCGGAAGTGTGGGCGGCAATGATGGAACTTTTTGCCGCTCATGATGCCACCTTTTCCGCCGCCTTGAATATGCTGGATTTCTCCCCGGAATATTTTCCGGTGGTGCGGGCATTGGCCGAGCATGGGCATGAGATCATCGATCATGCCCCGAATCACCGGATGTTCAAATTCCGGGCGGCGGATGCGGCGGAATTTGCTCTTTATCAGAATCACCCCGGCGTGGAATATGCGGATGCGGAAAGCCGCTGGATATATTTGAAATATACGGTGAAACTTGATGTGCCGTCTCATCCCCGCGGGAGGGGCAATTTCAGAGACGGCAAACTTTTTCAAGTCGTTCCGGCGGGAATTTTCGGCAATATCCCGGTGAATTTCCCCCGGATGATCTACATTCCGGCGGTGAAAAAAATAGTGGCGGTGCGCAAAACTGCCGAAGATGGTGTTTTTCAGGTTTGCAGTTTTTACGGCAGTGAAAGTGCCGGTCTGCCGGAGTTGACCGGTGCGGAATTTATCTGGCCGCGCGGCAGGGGGATGATCCAGCCGGATGACCGGGCGTTGGAGTTGCTTATTTCCGTGGTGCGCCGCCGCTGTGAACTTATCGGCATTGCCGCTCCGCGGGTCTGGGTTCAGCCTGCCGGTTGGGAACCGGTGATGCAAAGTGCCGCTATGATCCGTACATACGGTAAAAACGGTTATGTGGCGGCCGACTGTCTGGAAGACCGGCTGGCATGGTACTATAATGATCCGGATTTTGCGGTGAGCCGTTTCGGCACTTCGGCGAGGGCGTTGTCGCTGGATGTGGCAGAACTGCCGGCGGTAAAGACGATGATCGCCGATGCTGTTGCACAGCATCAGGTTTTGACGGTCATTTCACACATCCGTACCGGAAATTTGAATAAGTATCTGTCGGATACCGCTGCTTTGCTGCTCTGGCTCAAAGAACATGATATCCCGTTGAGAAGCATGGCAGATTGGACAAATTTCCTCGCTTCGGCGCAAACTCCGCGTGACGCCCAGATCATGCCTGATTGCCGCACCGACCGGGATGGTGACGGCCGTCCGGATGGTTTTTTTGCATCTCAAGGAGTACAGTTGAGTATCGTTGCCGATGGTGCGCAGTTGAGCGGCAGGGGAGCCGGGAAGTTGGAGATACCCGGATTATGCGGTATGTTGAAAGGGAAAAATCTGGTAAAGATCATTCTGAAAGGCCCGCCCGGTTCGCCGGTGCGCTTCACCTTTATCCAGCGCAGTGCCGCCGGCAGAGTGACTGCCACGGCAGTCGATGGGGCGGTTTTTGATCAGGATGGTACGCTGGAAAGGGACTTTGTACTTGACATTGCTCCGGGAACGGCTAAATTATATACCGGTATGTCATTTGTTTCATTGAGACGCCCGGTGGTTTTGCAAAGTATCACCATGCGGGCGCAGCAGTAAAGATCGGTATATTATGAAAAACTACGATGTGATGATCGCCGGTTGCGGGCCGGCGGGGATTTGTGCCGCGATTCAGGCCGGACGCCTGGGGGCAAAGACATTGCTGGTGGAAAAAAACGGCATTGCCGGTGGCACGATCACTGCCGCCGGTATTGCGGTGCCGGGGTTGTTCGATGCATTCGGCGAACAGCTCATTTCCGGTATCGGCTGGGAATTGGTCGCTGAAACGTTGCGCACTGAAGGGTGCGAACTGCCCGATTTTTCCCGTGAAATGGTCGATGCCCTGTGGAAGTATCAGGTGGAAATAAATCCCTTTATTTTTGCGTGTATCGCCGAAAAGGCGTTGCTGGAGTGCGGGGTGGAGATCGCCTATCATACGATGCTTGCCAAAGTGACCGAATTTCCGGAATCGTGGCAGGTCACTTTGTGTGCCAAAGAGGGGTTGTACGACATTTCCGCCGCCATGCTGATCGACTGTACCGGTGACGGCAATCTGACTGCACTTGCCGGATATCAGGTGATGGCGGATGCCGTTTGTCAGCCCGGCAGTGCCAATGTGGTGCTTGATGGTATCGATTATGAAAAGATAAATGCGGCGGCCTTGTCCGAAGCCTTTCTTCAGGCGGAAGCCGCCGGGGAGATCCATTACAAAGATCTGGGCTGGTTCCGGAATCAGGTGGAAAATGGCAGTTTTCTTTTTCTTCAGCGCGGCGGAACCAACGGCAATCATATCGGTTTCATCAATGCGGCGGACAGTCCGCAGAAAAGTGCCATGGAGTGCGCCGCTCACGCTTCGGTATTGCGGGCGTATAAATTTCTCAAACGGCAGAAAGGATTGGAAAATATTTCCATAAAAAGTTTTGCCCCGGAGTGCGGAGTGCGTGAGAGCCGCCGTATCTGCGGTGAATATATCATGACCAAAGATGATTATTTAAGCGGCAGAAGTTTTGATGATGCGCTCTGTTACAGTTTCTACTATGTGGATATCCACGATATGGAAAAAGGGTTGATTCTGGAAAATATCACCCCCGGCACCCGGCCGCAGGTTCCCCGGCGGATAATGATCCCGCAGGGGGCGACAAAGTTGATGGCCGCCGGCAGGATCGTTTCCAGTGACCGTCCGGCGAACAGTTGTCTGCGTATTCAGGCCAGTTGCATGGCTACCGGTCAGGCGGCAGGAGCCAATGCGGTTTGTGCGTTGAAACATCATTTCCCGGTGGGCGGTGCGCCATTGGATGAAGTTAAAGAAATTCTCCGGCAGCATGGAGCGATAGTGCCGGAAAATCAGGAAAGTTTACAGGCGTGAAAAAAGTTTGGGGTTCTGTTGCCATGCTCACGGCGACGTTGTTGTGGGGAGTGGCGTTTTCCGCCCAGAGCCGGGGAATGGATTTTGTTGAGCCGATGCTGTTTACCTCTCTGCGTTCTGCAATCGGGGTGATCGCATTGGTGGTGGTGATCATGATTTTTGATCTTTTCCGGGAAAAACGGTTGACCTTGTGGGGCAGTGCCGCTACTCCGGAAGCCAGAAAAGAGTTGCTGACCGGCGGCTTATGGTGCGGGGTGGTCATCACCTTTGCCAGCATTGCCCAGCAGTCGGGGTTGAAGTACACTACCGCCGGGAAGACCGGATTTCTGACCGCTTTATATATCGTTATCGTGCCGGTGCTGGGGATTTTTCTCAAACGCAAGCCGACATGGCTGATGTGGATATCGGTGGTCATGGCTTTGAGCGGAGCATATTTGCTCTGCGGCGGTATCGGTTCGATAAACCGGGGGGAATGGTTCGTTATTGCCTGTGCATTCATCTATTCATTGCATATACTGGTGATCGACCGCTATGCCGGGAAGTGCGATTGTGTGCGTTTGAGTTGCATCCAATTTGCCGTGGCATTTGTGCTGTCGGTATTGTTGTCATTGATTTGCGGGGAACCGTGGGAAGGTGAAGCGGTGGCGGCATCGATGCCATTCTGGTTGTTTTGCGGTATCGGATCCAGTGCGGTGGCATTTACTTTGCAGATGGTGGCGCAGAAGTATCTGCATCCGGTGACGGCGACACTGCTGATGAGTCTGGAATCTGTTTTTGCGGTACTCGGCGGCTGGGTTTTTCTCAAGGAGTGGCTGTCGGGCAGAGAGTTGTGCGGTTGTGCGGTGATATTTGCCGCCGTGATAATTTCCCAACTGCCGGCGGCGGAAAAAAAGAAGGCTGTGGAAAATGCCTGAATTGCAGCATCTGACTAAAACCCGGATATCCGGAGAAATTGTTTCCGTGCGGTTCGAGAATCCGGAAAACGGTTTTGCCGTGGTGAAGTTCCTTGCTGCAGACGGCACGAAATTTCCTGTGATCGGCCCGCTGGCGGGCATGACTGCCGGGCAATTCATTGAGGCGGATGGTTATTTTGAAGATCACCCGGAATTCGGCAAACAATTCCGGGTCGATTCATACCGCATCGTGCCGCCGGTGACCGCCGAGGGTATCGCAAGGTTCCTGCGCCACTCCATACCGGGGATAGGGCCGAAAACGGCGGCGGCGATCGTGGAAAAATTCGGTAAAGAGACGGTGACGATCCTCGATCTATATCCCGGCAGATTGAAAGAGGTCAGCAAGATCGGCACCAAAACCGCGCAGAAGATCATTGCCGCATGGAAAAACTCCAAAGATAAGCGTGATGATCTGATCTATTTGCAGGGTTTGGGGATCACTCCGGCATATTGTGCCAGACTTTTCAAGCAGTACGGGCCGGAAACGGTCAAGATCGTAAGGGAAAATCCTTACCGGCTGGCGGAAGATGTTGACGGAATAGGCTTTCTCAAGGCAGATGCCATTGCCCGGTCGATCGGTTTTGCGGAAAATTCCAGCGAAAGAATGCAGGCCGCCGCCGTATTTGCACTCAATGAGATGATCGGTGAGGGGCACGTTTGCGCTCCGGCCGGGGAATTGGCCATGCGCAGTGCCAAACTTACCGGACAAACTTCTGATGTCGCCGGTAAAGGCATTGAAGATGCCCTGGAAAGACGTTTGTTGAGCAAACTGGATGATTGCATTTATACGCCATCGACCGCCAGAGCGGAGTTGCTTTTGCCCCGGTTGCTGGCGGCAGTTGCCGCCGGTAACAATCATGCGGGCAAGGCGATGAGCAAGGTCGCCGCCCGGCAGGATCTGCAGTTGGATGAATTGCAGAAAAAGGCGGTGGAATCACTCTTTACCCGTCCGTTGAATATCATCACCGGCGGGCCGGGTGTCGGTAAAACCACCGTGGTCGGAGAGATCGTCCGCCGGGCGAAAGCGGCGAAGTTGAAAATTTTGCTGGCCGCACCCACCGGCCGGGCGGCGAAAAGATTGAGTGAAAGTTGTTGCAGCGGAGCAAAAACGATCCACCGGCTGTTGATGTTTGATCCGGCCACGGCCAAATTCAAATATAACCGGGGCAATCCGCTGGAGTGTGATCTGCTGATCGTCGATGAAGTTTCGATGCTGGATATCATTCTGGCGACGTCGCTGTTTGCGGCGGTGCCGCCGGATTGTTCGGTAGTGCTGGTCGGTGATGCCGATCAGTTGCCCTCGGTCGGGCCGGGGAATGTGCTGGCGGATTTCATGGCGAGCGGATTTTTCGGGGTGACGAAACTGACCCGGATTTTCCGTCAGAGTGCCGGAAGTGCCATCATCACCAATGCCCACCGGGTGAATATGGGGGCATTTCCGGTCAATCCGCAGGTGAAAAACGGCGAATTGACAGATTTCTACTGGATAGATCAGGATGATCCGGTCAAGGCGGCGGCGATGATCGAAACTCTGGTAAATGAAAGGATCCCCAAACGCTTCGGTTTTGATCCGATGAATGATATACAGATACTTTCGCCGATGAACCGGGGAGAATGCGGCACTGCGGCACTCAATGAGAAACTTTCTTCACTGCTCCGGGGCAATGAGGGGCCGTCGTTTCAATTCGGCAATACGGTTTTCAAAGAGGGCGACCGGGTGATGCAGACGAGCAACAACTACGACAAGAATGTTTACAACGGCGATCTGGGGCAGATCGTGAAGTTGGAAACCAAAGCCAAAAAGTTTCATGTCTGCTTTGAGGATGAGCGTTTTGTGGAATATTCTTTTGATGAAGCCAATCAACTTTCGCTGGCGTATGCGATCACGATCCACAAGTCGCAGGGCAGCGAATTCCCGGTGGTGATAATGCCGGTGCTGACCCAGCATTTTGTGATGCTTCAGCGCAATTTGATCTATACCGGCATGACCCGTGCCAGAAAACTGCTGATTCTGATCGGTTCGCCCAAGGCGGTGGAGATCGCCGTAAAAAACACCCGCAAACGGCCGAGATTTTCCAATCTGGCGCACCGTTTGCGGGAGGCATTCAACGGCAACTGAAAAAAGATCAATCCAGTTTTGCCGCCATATATCTGCCGGTTTCGGCGGCAAGACGGAGAGCTGCCGGATAGAGTTCTTTGGGCATATGGCCGAAAAAGTGGATGATTTCCATATTGAAAACGCCTTTGAATCCATGCCGTTTCAATGCCGCCAGAAATTTATCCCAATCCAGATTGCAGGTGTAGGGCAGCAGATGCATATCTTTCAGCCGGTTGTTGTCGTGGATATGCACCGCCCCGACGGAACCGGCGGGCATGAGATCGAGGAACTCATCCGGTTCAATGCCGCAGATCGCCGTGTGACCGGTATCCAGACAGATGGTGAAACACTCCGGATCGAGGCGGTCGAGCAGGGCGAGCAGTTGTTTGGGCTGATAGATATGCGGCATCAACTGCGGCAGATACTGATGATGTTTGAAAAGGTTTTCAATGGCGATCTTTATTCCGGCACGTCTGGCGACCGGCGCGAGTTGTTCATAGAATGGCACATTGAATTCCACAACATCCACCCCGTCAGGGGGGATCGGCGCATGGACTACCGCACATGAAGATCCGATGATCCCGGAATATTCCAAGCCCCGGATGATCCCCAGATAATCCGGATTGCTCTCATCCCGCGGCGCATCCCATGTTAGGCGGAATGGCACATGGGTCTGGTAACACTCCAAACCGTATTTATCCAGCAGTTTTTTGGTGTTGGCGGCTTGAGTCAGATAATCATCTGCCAACAGCCATTGGGGCGATTTGCCTTTAGCATTGAATAAAGAATAATCCACGGCATCAAATCCGGCATCGGCCAGCAGTTTGAAACTGATTTCCTCGTCGAAAGTTTCCCGGAAAATAAAATTTTCAATACTGATCTTCATTTTTTTACCAGCCGAAAGTGCCTTTTTCCTTGATGAATCCGAGTTGTTTGGTAAATCTCCACATCACCAGACCGGTACGGATATCGGCCATTTCCAGAACGAATGTACGCACCACCACCCGGCGGTCGCCGTCAGAGATCGTGCTGCTGGTGATTTTTGGGCGCATGACCAGTCTGGCGGCCTGCAAAGTGCCGCGTTGGGCAACGGTGCTTTGATCGAAGTTGTCATCGTATTCCAGATCGCGGGAAGCGGCGATCGCTCCGGTGCGGTCGGCTCCTTCGGCCAGAGTGACATCGACTTTACCGGCATTGAGCAATGCTTCATTGAGCATATCGGTAATTTCTCCGACATTGAGATCGGGGTCATCGGTATCGTTGATCGTGAGATCGAGTTTGACTACCGGACGGGCGTTGGGGTCATTTTTTTCCCTTTGATACTGCTGGAGAAACTGGGTGAATCTGGGGTTGCTCATGGCGGATTCCACGGCGGCGAGGGTGACTTCCCGCATTTCTTCACTGGAAATGGTTCCTTCCTGCCGGATACCGGTGCGGGTGGTCGCCGGGTCAAAGATGGTGGTGGTTGTTTCGCAACCGGCAAAGAAGATCGCCGAGGCGGAAACTGCGAGAGTGAGGATGTTTTTTTTCATGATCTTGCTCCTTGATATTTTACTGGTCTGCTTCATGGATACTTACCTGGAAATTTGCACACTCTTTGCTCGGTGCCACCGAGGTCAGATAGAGTATTTCACCGGGAATGATCGTGGCATCCTGCCAATCGGAAAGTACCGTATCGATCACGATGCCGTTGGCATCGAACCAGGTGAATTTGTAACGCACCTTGTAGGGATTTTCCCCGGTGATGCCGCTCCACAACTGGGAGAACCATCCGGTGCGGGTGTTGGCGACTTCCAGTTGCGCCTGCAGGAAACCTTCCGGAGTGCGGGCGGTGCGGATGTTGCGCAACTCCAGACGGTCGCGCAAAAAGCCGTCGGTGATGAATCGTGAATCTTCACCGCCGTTGCGTTTGACGGTGTTGACCGTGTTCTGGCAGCCGCAGAAAAGTATTGCGGCGGCGACAACAGTTAAAAGCCGGATTTTTTTCATTTTTTCCTCCTTATCTGGTGGTTAAAGGCAATATATGTATCGCCACATTTTGCGGACTCGGTGCGCTGACATAGATGATCGCCGACCGGCAATTTTCCGGCAATTCCAGCGGGAATGAAGTGCCGGGATCAAAGGTGAGGGAAATTTTACGGTCATCCGGCATGGGCAGTTGGGCCAGCTGGATCTCTTTGGGCAGAATTTCCCATGACCGGGTGTCGGCGGTATTGACTGCCGCCGTATACAGAGCCACTCCGGCGTAAACGAATGCCCCTGCGAGCTCATTTTCCCGGTAAACGGCGTAGGCGGCGGCATATTTGCCCGCTTCTTTGATGGCGGTACTTAAAATTATCCGGGTGATCATCAGCGGCAGGCGTTCTTCAAATTCCTGTGCGATAATGGCATCCATATCAGCGAGCAGATGGGTCCGGGTGCGGAAATTCTGACTTTCCACGGTGAGCGATCGGAATGGTGCCGGATAGAATTCACATACCGGCCAGGCGATCATGACCGGGAAATATGCGGAAATCTGCCGGAATGCCCCACTGCGGCCGTTGGCAAACAGAATATATACACAATCCCGGTCAAGGGGAAATTTGAATGATTCGACATTCTGCAACTCCGCCGGACGGGGGCGGCCGGTCAGGTCGAGGATGGTGGCAAAATAGGCTTGCGCCAGCGGATTATCCGGCATGGCTTCGTAAAGACGCTGAAGATCGATCCGGGCATTTTCCGGATTGCCGTCACGCAGGGAACCCAGAGCTGAAAGAAAGAGGGCCGCGGGATTGAGAAAGTTGCCGTATCCCCGGTGGGCGACTTGATGCAGATCGCTCAATCCGGCGGCAAATTCCGCATTGTCGCTGTCGGCGGTCAACTTTTCTGCTGAATCGCTCTCTGCGGCCCGTGATGCCGCTTGCGGGTGTTCCCGTTTGGCCGCTTCGATGGCGGCAGATTCACTTTCAAAGAATTCCCGGAAGTCATCCTGTATCTGTTTTTGGGCCATCCGCAACCGGCGCAGTTGCGCCCGGAAGGCATCTTCCCGCCCCAGTGAGAGATAGACAAGAGATTTGTAGATCTGCAGCATCATCCGGTCACGGCAGAATCCCCGGTAGGGCAGAGTATTGAGATTGGTCAGGAGCATTCCGGCATTGGCTCCGATATCCCGCAGGCTGATCCTTGCTCTTTCATCGTAATCGGCGATGAGAGTTTCGGCTCTGGTCAAATGCATGAGAGCCGCTTCAAAATTGCCGGTATGAAAGGCGAAACTGCCGGCTTCCAGCTGCCAGTGCAGTTCATCGCCGGTATTGATGACCGAGGCGGTGAATATCCCCGGAGCTTCCAGCTGATCGGCCAATTCTGCGCTGACTGCCTCATTATCTCCGGCGGCAAAGGCGGCCATCATCGGTTCTTTCTGCCGATGGGAATTTTCTATTACCGAGCATCCGCAGCCGAGGATGAAACAGATGGTGAAGACCGCCGGGGAGAATTTACTCATTTCAACGATATCAGTTGGTTATTTTCCGGTCAATTCCGGGACTTTGAGCAACTCCGGCACGATGGCCGCGACAGTGGCTTCATTCATATAACGGTAATAATCATCGATCTGCCAGTTGCGGGTGACTTGCCGGTCAAGTTGACGGAAATCAAATTCGTGACGGAAAGGTATGGAGCAAAGCACTTCGCCGGTATGAGTGGCGATCACCCGGATCGCTCCTTCGGCGAAACCGGTGCGGTGGATGCCCCGGTAACCGGTTTCGGAGACGGTAAACGGCGTTTCGATAACTTCAAAACGGGTGACGGTGCTTTGGATGAGGGCTTTTACCTGCAGGAGTTGCCCGATGGCGGAATACCATGCGGGGGTCGCCCGTCGCAATCCCGGCATCCGGTTGCGGCGCATGATCTCCTGCACCGACTGCATATTGTGTACCCGCACTTTGTTGCGGATAAGGGAACTTTCCAGAATGGCGTGGAAGTCGCCGGCCAGATATTCCGGCGGATCGGTTATGCGGAATTCGGGAGTGAGGATCGCGCACATCGGCACTTCGGAAGAAGCGGATGCTCCGGAAGTCTGTTCCCCGCCGGAAAGGGTGAAAAAACATCCGGTCAGAAGTAAAACGGATAAAAGTTTGATCGCTTTCATGAAATGCTCCTTTCTGCCGGATTTTTCCGGTCTGTTATAAAATAACAGCAACCATCTGCTTTGTCAACTGCAGCACAGACAAATTTTTCTGATTTCAGGAATTGATCAGGCTCATGAAGTTTTTTACCACAGGCGAAGTGTTGTTTTCGTCACCGGCGGCGATCAGCATCCGCTTTCACTCTGCGCAACTCCCGCTGGCTGACCCGGAAACTGCCTTGAATTTACGGTAAAATTCAGCAACTTTGGCACATTTTTCACGGGCATCGGTCAGAAATTCCCGGATTTTTTCTTCCGGTTGTTCTTTGATGCCGAAATTGAAGTGGGGCATATAACGCATGGAGAGTTCAAAACTCAACGGGCCGGAATAAGCTGATCCGGCGATTATGGCGGCAAGTTTTTCCCAATCAACCGTGCCGTAAAATGGGGTTTGGTGACGGTCGAGCGTACCGTCGTTATCGTTGAGGTGCAGGGCTTTCAGCCGGGATTTGTTTCTTTCAAGGCATGACGTTCCCCGGCCGTAACCATAGTTCCCGTGACCGGAATCGTAGGTGATGCCCAGATATTTTTCCGGATAGGCGGCGGTGAATTCTTCGATGCATTCAAAGAAGTCGTTGCGCATATTTTCAATGGCGATCGCCGCCTGGTATTTTTCCAGAACCGGCATAAGCTCGTCCATGGAACGTCTGGCCATGAGCATTTCCTGCGGCACATTGGAATTATCCCACTTAAAAAGCCGCATACGGCTCGGTCCGTGCAAGGTCAGTGCTCCGGTGCCGCCCAATTGTGCGAACATTCTGATCCGGTTGGTGATCAGTTCCACCCCGGCCTGACGGGCATATTCATCGCCGGAAAACCAGAGTTTTTCCACGCCTGCTGAAGCGTGGATATCCTGAAGCTGCAAGCCGTACTCTTTCAACCATCTGCCGATCCGGGTGATTTCGGAGCGGCTGTAAATGAAGTCGGTATTCCATTGATGGCACCAGTTGATATGGGTGAAGCCGGCATCGGCGATGAGACGTAAATATTTTTCCGGCTTTCCGGTTCCCTGTAAAAAATCGGTATTGATTCCGAGCTGCATATCAATAACTCCCGGTGGTGGTAAATCTGCTCCTGATAAATATAGCATCGTATTGCGGTGAATGCAAACCGGCAAGCCTTGCCGAACCGGCACTTTTCCCGGTAAAAAAACGATATTTGTTGAAAAAGTATTTGAAATAAGTTTTGTTTGGTGATATTTTATCGTTGTGGTTGTCCGGGTATGGGGGAATTTTGTATGTTTGTGGAAAACGAAAATTTCAAATATTACGCATTCATCAGTTATTCACGCAGCAATTCTGACGTGGTGGCATATCTGCACCGCAAACTGGAACACTTCCGCATACCCCGGAAACTGTTGAAAAATGCTGAACGTTACGGTGCCGGGGGCCGTTTTCTGCGGCCGATTTTCCGTGACCGCCGGGATCTGGTCAATTCGGCGGGCAATTTCACCGAAGACATCAGAAATGCGCTGGAGCAATCCCGGTATCTGATCGTGCTTTGTTCACCGGAAGCGGCCAAATCGCAGTGGGTCAACAAGGAAGTGGAGTATTTTCTGGAAACTCACGGACAGGATTTTTCGCTGATCGTGCCGGTGATCCTCAATGGCACTCCCGGATGTGCCGGAGAAGATGAGTGTCTGCCTGTATCTTTGCTTGATCCCCGGATCACGCTGCGCAATCTGCCCTGTATGAAAGCCGATCCGGGTGAACCGGAAAAAAGCGGTTGGGAAAACGGCATTATTCAGGCCTTGAGTTACCTTCTTAAAGTCCGCCGGGAAAATATCCGGGCGGCGGTGGATGCGGAAAAGGTGCGTCTTTTCCGGATTTATGCGGTCATTGGCGGGGTGGCGGCACTTTTATTTTCCGGATTGACGGCGTGGGCGTTGTATGCCCAGTATCAGGCGGAATCTGCCCGTATTGTTGCTGAAACTGCCAGAGAGGAAGCGGAAACTGCCAGAGAAGAGGCTGAAACTGCCAGAGAGGAAGCTGAAACTGCCAGAGAGGAAGCTGAAACCGCCAAAGAGGAAGCGGAAACCGCCAAAGCAGAGGTATTGTCTGCGGAAGCAAAAGTAATGGATGCCGAAAATGAAACGGCCGTTGCCAGAACTGAAGTTATTGAACAGAGTAAGATCGCTTCATGGAGTATGTCATTTTTACACCGGATATTTTACGATGCCGGAGCGGATGAGCAGTATGATGCCGATACCCTCAGCAGTGACGGGGTGAAAGAGCGGATCGTGGATGCGATCAGTCAATCTGCGGGGGTTTCAAATTTGAATTTAGAGTGGAAAGATCAGGTTAATGTATATACTGATTTCGCTTTGATGTTGAGCAGTTTCGGCGTTTTGGACAAGGCGCATGATTTCATTGAACAAGCTTGTAGGTTGTGTCAGGAAAATGCCCCGGATTCGCCGGAATTTTTGAACTGCAGAAAATGGCTTGCGGTTATCAAGTGGCGCAGAGGTGAAACCGGTGAGGCATTGGCTATTCTGTTGGATACATTATCCGGGTGGAATCAGTTGAATCAGGATGGGGCGCATAACAACGAGATCATGCGGTTGAATAACCTTATCGGTTACGTTTATTTTGACCAGCGTGAATTTGAGAATGCACTCACATATCACCGGGCAGCATTGGCGTTGGCCGTTGCCGGTGAGAAAAAAGAGATTGCCGCCAGAACCAAAATTGCCATTGGTAATGCGCTTACCGGAAGCAAGAAGTACGAGGAGGCACTGGATAGTCTGAATGGGGCATTGGAACTTTTTAAGGAGTTGTACGGGGCAGAAGAGGCAGAAGAGGCAAGACCGTTGATTTTTGCGCGGATATATGCCTGTATGGCCAATGTGTATACCAGTTGCAATCAGACCGAAGAGGCCTACAGGTATGCGGAAAAGGCTTTGAGACTCCGGCAGGTTCACCTGGGCAAAGACAGTTTGGTGACGGCGACCAGTCTGGTGCAGTTCGGGTATATTCTTATGGTGACGCGCGGTGATTATGCAGCGGCGTTGGATTATGTGGAACAGGCGTTGCATACCCGTATCCGGCATTTCGGCGAAAACAGCCGGGCAGTGGCGAATTGTTACCGGATTCGGGGGGAGATCTATTTGAAAAAACGGGAATACCATCTGGCGGCAGAAGCCTTTCAAAAAGCGTTGGAAATATACAGGAGTATCCATAAGGATAAGGAGCATCCGGAGATTGATCAGTGTGAGTCAAAATATGAAAATGCGGTGACTTTGAGCGGCACTGCCGGTGGCATGGGGATGGAAAATATCCCGTCGGTATCAGGCAGTTCCGGCAGTTCTCAAGGAGGAATTTCCGAATCCACTTCTGTCAGCGCTCCGGAAACCACTTCAGAAACCACTTCGGAAACCACTTCGGAAACCACTTCGGAAACCACTTCGGAAACCACTTCGGAAACCACTTCGGAAACCACTCCGGAAACTTCTCCTGAAACCATGCCTGAAACCACGCCTGAAACCACGCCTGAAACCACGCCTGAAACCACGCCTGAAACCACTCCGGGAACTTGAAAAACAGTAAAAATATACTTTTTTTTGAGATTTACAATTTTTTGTCATTAGCAATACAATTTTTATCCATCCGCAAAACGCATTTGTGGTGTATACTTAATGCAGAAACAACATCAACCATAAAAATAAGAGGGAAAGTATGACAAAACTCCACCATGGTGGAGTAAGGCAGTACTGCCTTACTCTCAAAAGATGCTTCACCGCATTGTTTCTGACCGTCTTTCTGGCGGCGGGTATTCCATTTACCCTTAAAGGTGAAACTCCGTTATTCAAGAACGGAAACTTTGCGGAAAAAAGTTCCCGCGGTCTGCCGCTTTTCTGGCGGGTCCGGGCCAAGGATGTGAGCAACATCCAAATCTTTGAAACTGACAAGGGCAATGCGGTGCGGATGTGTCCGCAGGCCGGGGAAATGATGTTCCTCATCCAGTATCCCCAGTTTCAGCAGCGCGGCGTGCGTTACAAGGTGACTTATGAGGTGCGCAGTGCCAAAAATACTCCGCACCGGGTCTATCTGGAGTGGCGTGATGAATTCGGCAAGCTCAAATGCAATGACGGTTCATGGAGCATGACCACTGACCAGTGGCAGGAGCAGAGTTTTATTTTTCTGCTGCCGGAAAAATCCACCGGCGGTTATCTGGTTTTGAGTCCGGAAGCCGGCGGCGAAGTCGAATTCCGCAATATCCGCTTTGAACTTACCGATGATACCAACTTGCTGAAAAACCCGAATTTCTTTTTCCGCGGTTCCAATGGCAAATTCAAATCCTGGCAGTTGATCGCCGGTGAATCGATCACCTCTGAAAACGGCATCATGACCCTTACGCCGAAAGGCGATGCGGCGGCGGTGCTTGCCCAGTGGGATATTCTGGTCGTTCCCGGCCGCAGATACAAAATCTCGGCGGAAGTGCGCGGAAAGAGTGCCGGTCAGTACCGTATTTACACCGAGTGGCGCATTCCCGATCCGGCCAAACCCAACGAAAAGGGCCGTCTTTCCTCCTACGGCGGTTACTGGCGCAGTGTCGGCACCGAGTGGAAACAGGAAACGTTTTTCGTGACCATTCCGGAAAATGCCCGTGGAGCCTATATGGTCATCGGCGCGCGCCGTACCGGATTTGTGCAGTTCCGCAATGTCCGTATCGAGGAAGTTGAGCCGGAAGTCATCCCGCAGGAAGCCTCGGTCGGCGGCGGCAGATGGGTATTGCCTGCCGGAGCGGTTTTCACCATGGAAAAAGGCAAACCGGTGTTGACGGTAACTCCGGTAAATGGTCAGAAAGTTGCCGTCAGACTTTCCGGTATCAAAGTTGAAGCCGGTAAACGTTATGAGTTGAGTTACTCTATTCAGGGAAGGGGGCAGGCGGGATCCGATACAGGATTCCATCCCTTTCGCTTTTCGGTAGAGTTGCCGGGCATCCGCAATGACGGCGGGCCGTGGGATGATACCCAGAATGGCATCCGCCATAAAAAGTTTGAATTTACCGTGCCGGAAAATTTCGCCGGCGGCAATGCGGTGATTATTTTTGAAACCACAACCCGCGGTGCGATCGCACTGTGGGATTTTGCGTTTAAGGAATTGCCGCCGCGTCCGCGTCCGCTGATCACGGTGGATCTGACCTCTCCCTATTTCCGTGACACGCTCTATGCGGGCAGTCAGGAAAGTTTCATTGCCGGGGTGATCAAGGTCAATGCTCCCAAAGTCAAAGTTACTTTGTCCTCTGCCGGCAGAGTGATTTCCGAAAAAGAGGAAGATGTGCGCAACGGGGAATGCCGCTTTTCCATTCCGGCAGGTTCATTGGCTGCCGGAGCGTATACATTGAAAATTTCCGCCAGAGTCAACGGCAATGATGTGACAGTCGAGCGCACCATTACCAAACTGGCCTCTGCCCCCTCGCAGGTGGCGTGGCACCCCAACGGCTTTTTCATCTGCAACGGTCAGCCTTTCGTGCCGGTGATCTGCTGGACGATCGCCGGAACTTCTGCCGATCAGAGTGATGCACAGATCGACCGGGCGTTTTATTATGCCGCCAGAAACGGTATCAACAGTATGATTTTCCGGGTGGATTCCGGTGAAGCGGCGTTGCGTTATCTGAATATCGCTCAAAAGTATGGCATGAAACTCTTTTTTGCGGTCGGCAATGCTCCGGCGGCAGATGATAACACGCTGGCGATCTATGAGAACCGCATCGCTTCACTGTTGCTCAAAGAGGTCAAAGAACATCCTGCATTGCTGGGCTATTTTCTGGTGGATGAGCCGTATTGGCGGGGCATTCCCAGTGCGGCATTGATCGAATCTTACAAGGTTCTGAAATTCCTCGATCCCCATCACCCGGTGTGGATCAATGCCGCTCCGCGCGGCTCGGTGGAAGTCCATGCTGAATACAGTTTGGCATCGGATATTTACGGGGTTGACGTTTATCCCATCCCCCAGCCGTCGAGCCACTCCGGTCTGGATGATAAGACCATGTCGAGTATCGGCAAATATGTTTTCCGTATGGATGAAGCCTGCGGCGGACACAAACCGATCATCATGGCATTGCAGGGGTTTGCGTGGAGTGAGGGCAAACCGGATAAAACCGCCGTCTACCCGAATTTTGCAGAATTGCGTTTCATGACCTATGATGCGATCACCGCCGGTGGCACCGGTGCATCTTACTGGGGTACTCAAGGGGTGCTGAATGCGGATTTCTACCGTAATGCGCTTTATCCGGTCACCCGTGAATTGCAGCAGATTTCCGGTATTCTTACCGCATTGGAAAGAGCCGCAGTTTCCAGCAGTGATCCGGCGGTGCGGATCTATGCCAGAAAAGTGGATGGCAAAATCTATGTGATCGCCGCCAATACTTCCGATAAGCCGGTACAGGTGCGCATTTCCGGATTCAGTGCCGGGAGCGTTTCGGTGGTCAATGAGAACCGCAATGTGAGTGTCAATGGCGGCACTTTGACCGATAACTTTGCCGCTTACGGGGTGCATATCTACGCTGAAGGTGCGCTCCCGGCGCCCTCTTACGGTGCGGTTGCGGAAAACAGCGGTTATGAAGGTCAGGAAAATCCGGTCTTTACCCACATGAGAGAGGTAAGTTCCCGGATTCCTTACCGCGGCAATGCCTGCTGGCTCTGGACCGAGGCCAATGCCCGCCGTCCTTATTCCAAAGTGTGGGTCTGCAAAGAATTTGCCTGTGCCAAAACGGTGCAGAGTGCCAGATTGATCATTTCTGCGGATGATACCTATCAGGTGTGGATCAATGGTCAAGCGGCGGATCGTGATTATCCCAAGAGCGGAGCGTGGAATATTGCCGACTTGATCGATGTCACGGCATTGATCCGCAATGGCGGCAATGTGATTTCGATCTGCGGTGAAGACGGCGGTATCGTGCCTTGCGGCGTGATCGCCGACTTGGTCATTACTTACACTGACGGCAGTGTGGAACACATTGTCACCGACGGCAGTTGGTATGCTTCGGATAAAGTTGTTGCCGACTGGATGACCCCGGCGGTATTCACCCAATGGCCCAAAGCCTTTGTGGTCGCTCCTTACGGCAGCGGTGCCTGGAGCAACGGGATCATGATGAAAAATCCGGATTTTAAGTGATGTAACCCTTAACTTGAAAGGAATAATAAAATGAAAAAAAGTTTCCGTTTTACCCTGATCGAATTGCTGGTGGTGATCGCTATTATCGCCATTCTGGCGGCGATTTTGCTGCCCGCCCTCAACTCCGCCCGTGAGCGTGGACGCTCCGCAAGTTGCGTGAATAACCTCAAGCAATTCAATTCCGCACTGTTGCAGTATGCCGGTGACTGGGATGATTATCTGCCGACCATTTGCCACTTCGGTACCAAGATGCAGGATGGAAAGCATTGGTATGCTAATATCGCTTTTTTGAAATACCTCGGTGCTTCTGATGGTACGAACTTCAGTAATCCGAAACTGGATGTCATGGTTTGTCCGTCGGACCCTGATCCGTATGGTGACAGCGCGACCAGTAAGATTACTTCTTATTGCGGTAATGCTTATTTCGGTTGGGGATGGAATAATAAACGTTTTAAGATTGTACAGTTACAGAATCCTTCTTCTACGATGTCATTTTCTGAAGGAAACAGTTTCTATGTGACTGCTTCAACCAACTCCGCTTTGGCTCCTTATGGAACCACTTTGGAATATCGGCATAACGAGTTCATGAATTTGGCTTATCTTGACGGTCATGTCGGCTCCATAAAAGAAGAGGAAATTCCAAGCAGTGCAACAGATTATTTTTGGAATAATAATTAAACATCTGTTGTTATCAAATCAAACCGCACTCTTTACCGGGTGCGGTTTTTTTGTCGGCAAAAACGGATATTACAGACACTGCGGCAATAATACGCATCAGAGCCGGTCGGCAACAAACGTATCGTCCGTATCGTCCGTATCGTCCGTATCGTCCGTATCGTCCGTATTGTCCGTTATTGTTTGTTATTGTCCGTTATCATGCTTGTAAAAGTTGCCGTTTGGTGATAAATTATTGTCAAAGACAATAACGCTGAATTCACATAAGGAAAAAAACGATGTTTTTGTTTGCCAAATCTTATCCGGTATGGTGCAGTAATGAGAGTGAAAAGTCTGACCAGTACCGGATCTTCCGGAAAAAATTCACCCTGAAATCAGACGGCAGATATTTTATGGATATCGCCGCCGACTCGACTTACGCCGTTTATATCAACGGTAAAGTTGTGCCATGTCAGCAGCGGGCGGATTTTCCGGGGGATATCAGCGGCTCAAGAGTGGAGATCACCGACTTCGTTACTTCCGGTGAAAATGTTATCGTTGCGGAAGTGCATTATGCCGGGGAAAGATTTCTCACTTACCGCCCCGGTCAGGCTTTTCTGTGGCTGGAGTTGCATGACGGCGTGGAAACTCTGCTTGCAACCGATGAGTCGTGGAAGTGGTGCATCGCCCCGGATTACCAGTCGGGCTTGAATTGCAAACTTACCACCCAGCTGGGCTTTGTGTTTTTCTGCGATGCCCGCAAATCCATCGATTTTGCCGCTTTGGAATTTGATGATTCCGCCTGGGCCAATGCGGTAAAAGTTGCCGGTTCTGAAAACTGGAAAAAATTCCTGCGGGAAACCCCCTACCTCTATGTGCCGCAACTTCTGGAACTGCCCCGCCCGGAAGCAGTCATCTGTCAGATGGGCTATCTGAAACGGGAAGCGGAAGACGAAACTTTTGCCAAATCTGCCTTCCGTGATTTCCTTTCGCCCCGGCGGGCAAGAGAATTTTTTGCCGAATTCGATGAATCTCAACTCAGTGACGATATGATGCGCCGCAATATGCGGTGTATTCCGGATAAGTTGTTCAACTTCAAATTTGCTCCGCTTCCGGAAAATACCGACGGCTACTATGTGATCTGCGATACCGGTAAAGAAACGGTCGGTTTCATCGATCTGGATATCTCCGCCCCGGAAGGTGCCGTGATCGATATCTGTCACGGCGAGCATCTCGATGACGGACGGGTGCGTTCCTTTGTCGGCGGCCGCAACTTCGCCGACCGCCTGATCGCCAAAGCCGGGGAAAACCGCTTCATTTACCGCCACCGCCGTATCGGCGGCCGCTATATCGAATTACACATCACCAACTGCCGTCAGGGTGAAGTGAGTTTGCGTTATGCCGGTATTTTACCGCTGGAACTGCCGTTGCCGCCCCAGGCTGAATTTCACAGCGAAGACCGTCTGCTTGAGGAGATCAATAAAGTTTCCATCGACACGCTCAAACTGTGTATGCATGAGCATTATGAGGATTGTCCGTGGCGTGAACAGGGCCTTTATGCTTACGATTCACGCAATCAGATCCTTTACGGCTATCATGTCTGGGGCAATTACCAGTATGCCCGTGCCTCACTTGACTTGCTGGGCAAAAGTTTTGACGGTCAACGCTATCTGGAATTGAATGCACCGGGGTATTCCACATTGACCATTCCGGTATTCACGATGGTCTGGATCGTGGAACTTTATGAATTTTACCTTTACAGCGGTTTTTCTGTCACCGCCGAAAACTGGTTGCCGCAAGTCGATAAGATCATCGATGCCGCTCTGGCGGAAAAGGTGGAAAACTTCCCCGGTCTGTATCACTCCGGTACCGGCAGCAAAATCTGGAACTTTTCCGAGTGGAACGGTAAATTAAGTTCGCTTAAAGAGCATCCGCAAGCCCCCTATAATGTCTATTTCTGCGAGGCTCTCCGTGCCGCCGCCAAACTGCACACCATTTTTCAGCATGAGGAAAGAGCCGCTTTTCTGCAGAATAAAGCCGATGAGTTGGCCGCCGTCATCGAAAAGGCGTTTTTCAGCGGAAATAAAGGCTTCTACACCGCCATCGCCGGTCAGGATGATGACGGCTATGAACATATCCAGGCGATCATGCTCGCCAATAAACTGGTTCCGGAAAACAAAAAATCACAGATCGTGGAACTTTTCGATAAAGGCAACCTCTGCGGTATTGACTTGAGTGCCTTGTATTATCTGGTTTCCGGCTTGATGCAGCATGGTCCGGCGGCACGGAAAACTCTGACCCGGCTGTTGCGTGATATCCTCGAACCGGTGGTGCTTTCCGGGGCAACGTCACTCTGGGAAACCCGGCATGGGGCGGATGATTTCGGTTTCGCCGGCAGTTTGTGCCACGGCTGGAGCAGTGTGATGCCCTACTTCTGCGGTCACTGCATTCTGGGGGTCACTCCGGTCAAAGCCGGATTCAGACATTTTGAAGTCAAACCTTATACGGCGGGATTGAGCCATGCTTCCGGTTCAGTGCCGACTCCGTTGGGCATGATCGAAGTGTCATGGCAGAAAAAGGATGACGGTCTGCACGTCAAAGTGCGCCATCCGGAAGGAATGACTTGTATTACGGCCGAATTTGAGGAGTGTCCGGTAGCCATCTGGGATATCGCGGTGGCGGTTCGCTGTTAATCTTTTGTCAAACCATCGGACTCAAGTTCAGTCGAGTACATACCACCGGTTCGGCGGCGGTTTGCATTAATATTTCTCTCAAATGCTTGTTTGAGGTAATAACACTTTGTTGCAAACGATGCCAAGAGTTGCACCGAGGCCGTCAGGCCGCAGGTGCGAGGGGGTATGGGGGAGTTTCTTCCCCCATGGTGGCCCTTTTGTGTCGCAATCCTAATCGCTCTGCCGTTATAAAAAACGGCAGAGTGTGAGGAATGCGACACATGAGTCGAAACACCATCACACACCGCATACCACCGGCCGTATACCGCACCCGGCCGAGCCGGGCGCAGGGGTGCCGGGGGCGGCGTCAGCCCCCGGCAAACGCAGATTATTTGAACCACTTGCCGGTATAGGCGGTGGTTTCTTTCTTTACAGAGCGGGTGGTTTCATCCCAGTCGCTTACCACCCGGCACTCCACCTGACGGGGGCGGATGTTATTGGGGCAGACCGCTTTGAGCAATTCTCCATAGGCTTTTGCGTAGTCGGACAACTTGAAAAGTTTAAGTGAAGCGTGGTGCAGTTTGACTTCCCGCACCGTGCCATTTTTGCGCATGAGTTCAAAAACTTCCGGGGTCCTTTCCGCCGGACACTCTTCGCAGGTCGTTTCCCGCCAGCCCCATGCTCTGGTCAGCACTTCTTTGCCATCGGGCAGAATGGTGCGGTATTCCTCGGTGCGTTTGTCACAACACGTTGCTCCGCAACTTTCTTCGACCAGATGCATATAAGTGACCGATGAGGCACTGGAAACGGTCAAACACCAGCCATCGGCTTTTGCGAGCAATCCCAGCGGCGAAAATTCCCGGTCGATGGTCGGCACCAGATGATGTTTTTCCACAAAAGTTTGAGCATCTTTTCCCCAGACCGCAAAACTGTGACAGGGGTCGAATGAACGGTGTACTCCGGGCATTTTCCGGAATGTTTCCGTAAGGATACCCACCGTCGAGGGCGTATTCTTTACATCGTAAACCCCCGCCCGTTTGCCCGGATGGTAGACTTGAAAGGTGAATGAAGGCAGGATCAATACCCCGTCGGCAGTGACTGCATCCTGCAAAGTCCGGCAAATCGCTTCCGGCCCGCCGGGAACTTCGCCCAGCGAGGAAAAGGTGGAGTGTACGGCAAGTTTCATCCCCGGAGTTACGCCGAGAGTTTGCAATGCCGCGGCGAATTCATCCGGCGTGGTGCTTTGCCGGGTGATTTGTGCATAACCGTATTTTGCCGCATAAAGCAGATCTTTGATCAAAGCGGTGATCGCTTGGTCGGAAGTGCGCTTGCCGCTTTCCGCATCTGCCAGCCGGATGCACTCCAGCAAATTGTGTTTGCCGTCGAGTAACGCCCAGAGGTTGTTGGCAATATTCACCGGGCGGCGTTCGGCAGCTGGAATGCGGATCAGGGAGAAAGGCAATCCGTAAGGGCCGGGGGCAACGGTCATATTCAGCGCCCGGTATTCAGCGGCGGAAAATTCCACTTTCGGCAAAGTGGCGATTTTGGCATCGAAAATCTTTTTTATGCCCGCCAGTACATCGCAGTCAACTTGCTGACCGGTATGATTTTTCAACGAGATCAAGCGGCCATTTTCGCGCATATATTCCGCCTGAAGCCGCATTTTTTTCTCAAAGGGCGTGAGCGTTGCATCGGCGTAGATGAGTTCGCCGCTTTGCAGAAGTTCTTCTGCCGCTTTGGCTGAATAATCGGGAAACTCTTTCTTGCAGAGCAAGGCCGTGAAAATCGCAGAAATGACCGGCAGTTCCCCTTTGGCTTTGCGCCAGTCAGGAGCAAAACGGTAGCCGGTGATGTGGTGCGCCGTTCCGGATGAGTGGTAGAGCCAGAAGGTCGGTATGCCGCCATGAAAACACGGATCGGCGGCAAAGGTGTCATCTGAAAGCGAGGCGGGAGCGGCGGCCGGATTGAATTCCGCCAGAAAAGTCTGAAATGTTTCCAGATTGAACCAGTCGGAAAATGACGGGCAGAAAAACGGTGTCCGCCGGGCAAAAAGCGTGTCGGTATCCGTATAGGCAATGCCGTCACAGTTGGCCGCCAGAATAATATTCTGCCCCCTTTCTTTGAGGTAAGCCGCCGTACCGTACAACTCCATGGAAAAGATCAGCCGCAACGTTTTTTCCGGCTGGAAATTACCCGCTTTAAGCACTCTGGCAACTTCACAGAGAAAGGCGAAGCCGGAGGCATCATCGTTGACAAACGGTTCGTAAAGATGGGCGATCAATGCCACTTCTTCACTGCTTTTGCCGGGAATCGTGCCGGTAACTGTGTAGATCTCTCCGTCATAAACTTTGGAATACATTTCCCCATGCAGTGTGAGCGAACCGGCTGCCAGTTTTTTCCGCAGGGCATCGGCCACCAGCGGCGAAACCGAAAAGGTCGGAAAACGTTTCTCTCCGGCAATCAGATACCAGCCGCAGTAACCGTTGCCGTTGAGCCACTCAAAAGAGTCGGGCGAGGCATCGAATTCTTCAAAATCACTGCCGACCATACCGGCAATGCCCGCTTCGGCAAGATCGTGGTAAACACCGCCGATAAGCACTGCCGATTGCGGAGCATAAAGCACCCATTTGCCTTTGGCAACGTCATAATTGCCGGGGGTAAGATCGGCAAAGTCGATCAATTCCGCCGTGATGCCGCCATCGGGCGTGGGTGAACTCCAGATGTTGGCGTGCAGGGGATTTACACTGCTGTCGGCCAGCACCGAACCGATCCCCGGCAACGTGTCACCGACGATTTCAATGAATGAACGTTTCTCCCGGTCAAGTGACCACGCCTGCGGCATGGTGTAATCGAAAACGGTGGTTTTGCCGTCGGCGGCATGGGCGATGCGTTCAATATTTTCCAGACCGCACTGCCGCATCGTTTCCATGCAAAAGCGGGTCGAGGCATCAAAATCGTCATAGGAACTGCGTTTTTCCAGCGCATTCAATGCGTAAGCAATGTGCTGTACCCGGTGGATGTCAAAAAATTGATTGATTTTTTCAAGGATGTTTTTCATATTTTTTACTCCGTATGTTTTGGATGTAATATAATATTTGTCCCCAGTGAATACAAGTATTGCAACGGGCAAAGTGATTATTATTTGGGCCGGGGCAGGGGAATTTTTGTAAATTTCGTTTTTTTGTCATCCTCAATCCGTTTTTTATCCATCCGCAAAGCAGATTTACGGTGTATAATATCCACAGAACCACAATCACAGTCAAGTTATCAGGAGGTTTGCTTATGTGGCGTAAATTTTTCGTTGCGGCGGTGTGCTTTGCCGCTCTGGCAGTTCACGGCGGAGATAATTATGAACCGCCCCGGCTTTACAATCCGGAATCGTGGAGTTTGATCATCGTGCCGGATACCCAGACCTACATTCAGAAAAATGTCAACCACGGCATTTTGCATCTGATGTTTTCCTGGATCGCATTCAACAAAGATCATCTCAATATCCGACAGGTGCTTTTTACCGGGGATCTGGTCAACAACAATGACCGCCCCAAACCGATGCCCGGACATATCGAGTTATTCGCCAATGAGCAGTGGCAGGCGTTTTCCGATCTGATGAGACTGCTGGACGGGCAGGTGCCTTATGTTCTGGCCACCGGCAACCACGATTACGATTACGGCCGCCGCAACGATCCGACCAACAGTCACTTTTCCCGTTATTTCCCGATCGACCGCAATCCGCTGACCCGCAGACAACTGCGGGAGTGTTACATGGATAAAAATCATGAAACTTCACTGGATAACGCCGTTTACGAATTCACGGCCCCCGCTCCGGACGGCCGGAAATTTCTGGTCATTTCCCTGCGTTTCCTGCCGGAAGATGAACATTTGGAATGGGCAAAAAGTATCGTCGATGATCCGAAATATGCCGATCACTTCGTGATCCTGCTGACCCACTATTATCTTTATCGTGACGGTTCGCTCAAAGAACGGGATTCCGCCGGCGGCAATGCCGGTCTGGCGATCTATCAGAAACTGGTCTATCCTTCCAAAAATATCCGGATGGTGGTATGCGGACACTGCGCCCAGCCGGATGTGTGGGAGGCCGGTGTGCAGTTTGTCATGGCGGAAAATTCTGCGGGCAAAAGCGTGGCGCAGATCATGTTCAATACCCAGGCCATCGGCGGCGGCTATGCCGGCAGCGGCGGTGACGGCTGGTTGAGATGGCTGGAATTTCTGCCCGACCGCAAGACGGTCAGAGTCAGAACTTTCTCACCGTTTTTCGCCGTTTCCCCCTCGACCCGGCATCTGGCGTGGAGAACGGAGCCATTCAACGAATTCACCTTTGTTCTGGAATGAAGCACTCCGTGGGGCAGTTGATCAGATGGTCAACTGCCCTTTCGATTTTTCATAATCAGCACCGGTGAGCCTGCTTGAAAAATTTCCGGTCAGAGAGTATATTATATGGTTTATTTATATGAAAATTTCAGGGAGGTTTCTATTATGGCTGAAAACATCGAAAAAAACGAACCGTTGGATTTTATCCGTGAGATCATTTCCAACGATGTCAAAGCAGGCAAACACGGCGGCAATGTCATCACCCGTTTCCCGCCGGAACCCAATGGCTATATCCATATCGGTCATGCCAAGGCTCTCTGTCTGGATTTCGGCGTGGCGCAGGAATTCGGCGGCAAATGCAACTTGCGTATGGATGATACCAATCCGACCAAAGAGGATACGGAATATGTCCAATCCATCATCAATGACGTGCGCTGGCTCGGCTTTGAACCGGCGGCCGTCCTTTACGCCAGTGACTACTTTGACCGGATGTACGATTGTGCCGTGGAATTGATCAAAAAGGGCAAAGCCTATATCTGTACTTTGAGCAATGAGCAGTGGGAAGAGTACAAAGGCAATTTGCAGACCCCCGGCAAGGATTCCCCCGGCCGCAGCCGCTCCATTGAGGAAAACCTCGATTTGTTTGCCCGGATGAAAGCCGGTGAATTTGAGGATGGTGCAATGGTTCTGCGGGCGAAAATCGATATGGCTTCCCCGAATATCAATATGCGTGACCCGGTGATCTACCGCATCCGCCGGATCCACCACTTCCGCCACGGGGATAAATATTGCATCTATCCGATGTATGACTTCGCGCACCCGCTGGAAGATGCCTTTGAGGGGATCACCCACTCGCTCTGCACTCTGGAATTTGAGATACACCGCCCGCTGTATGACTGGGTACTGGAAAATCTCGACTTCCCCGAACCGCCCCATCAGTACGAATTTTCCCGGTTGAATCTGACCTATACCGTGATGAGCAAACGCAAACTGCTCCAGCTGGTCAAGGAAAATCATGTGGATAACTGGGATGACCCGCGTATGCCCACGATCTGCGGTATGCGCCGCCGGGGCGTACCGGCGGCCGCCATCCGCAAGATGTGCAAAATCGTCGGTGTGACCAAATTTGACGGCGTGACCGATGCGGCGGTTTTGGAACACTGCATCCGCGAGGAACTCAACGCCACGGCTTCGCGCTATATGGCGGTGCTTGATCCTCTGAAAGTCACCATCACCAACTTCCCGGCTGAAGGCGTCGAACCGCTCGATGCGGTCAACAATCCGGAAAATCCCGATGCCGGCAGCCGCAAGATCAATTTCGGCAAAACGCTTTACATCGACCGTGCCGACTTCATGCTGGAGCCGCCCAAAGGTTATTTCCGGTTGGCTCCGGGAACGGAAGTACGTTTGCGTTACGGATATTTCATCCGTTGTACCGATGTGGTCAAAGATGCCGATGGCAATGTAGTGGAAGTGCTTTGCACCTTTGATCCGGCGACCAGAGGCGGCAATTCGCCGGATGGCCGCAAGGTCAAAGGCACGATCCACTGGGTTTCCGCTGAAGATGCGGTGAAAACGCAATTCCGTCTTTACGACCGTCTTTTCACCGTGGAAAATCCGGGGGCCGACGGTGTGGATTTCCTCACCCAGCTCAATCCGGATTCCAAAAAGATCGTCAACGGCTTTATTGAACCGGCAGCGGCATTGCTTGCTCCCGGCACGGCGATCCAGTTTGAAAGGGTCGGTTACTTTGCGGTCGATCCGGATAGTTCCGAAGCCCTGCCGGTTTTCAACCGCACGGTGACGCTCAAGGATTCGTGGAGCAAACAGCAGAAAAAGTAAATATTCTGCGGGAAATCATTATGTCAATTGCGATATTGATTCCGGCATATAATCCGGATGAAAAACTTCTGACTTTGTTATCCGAATTGATTGCGGTCGGTTTGGAAAATATCGTGGTCGTTGATGACGGCAGCAAGGCAGAGTGTCAGGCGGTGTTTGAAAAAGTTTCTGCCATCAGCGCAGTTACTTTGCGCCGTCATCCGGTGAATATGGGCAAAGGGGCGGCGTTGAAAACCGGCTTACTGCACATATTCAACCATCTGCCCGATTGCCGGATGGTGATAACCGCAGATGCTGACGGTCAGCATACGCCGCAGGATATTC
Organism: Lentisphaerota bacterium; assembly: GCA_015061625.1. Lineage (GTDB taxonomy): Bacteria > Verrucomicrobiota > Lentisphaeria > Victivallales > Victivallaceae > UBA1784. The sequence continues at coordinate 76,212 of SUWG01000003.1, forward strand.
TCCGCTTGAGTGAGGCGGCGGCAAAGGCCCCGGAAAAGTTGTATCTCGGTGTCCGGGCTTTTGATAAAGATGTGCCGTTGCGCAGTTTGATCGGCAATAAGATGACCGCATTTTTCATGCGTGTACTGCTGGGAATGAAAATTTCCGATACCCAGACCGGATTGCGGGCGATCCCCCGCAGTTTCATTGCCGATCTGCTGCAGATACCTTACAACCGTTACGAGTTTGAGTTGGAAATGCTTCTGGCGTGCAAACGCACCGGCAGGGGAGTGGCGGAGTTGACCATTTCCACGGTTTATATCGACAACAATGCTTCGTCACACTTCAACCCGATCAAGGATTCATTCAAGATCTACATCGTGCTTTTCCGCTATATTCTGGTGTCGATTTTGACGGCGGTCACGGATTATGCGGTCTATGTGCCGTCGCTTTATTTCTGTATCGGTTATCTGCCGTATAATGCGGTGGTCAGTACGGCGATCGCTGTGACCATCGGCAGGATCGCCGGGGCGGCAGTGCAGTATATGCTGGTCAGAAAAGTGGTGTTTTATTCCAAAAAATCGGTGGTCAGCACCCTGCCGAAATTTATTTTGCTGGTCATTTGTTCCGGTTGTGCCTCATATTTGATCATGCACGCGATCAACAGCAGTGTGCATTGGAATTTCTATTTTGCCAAACTTGCCGCCGAATTGGTCATCTATCTGGCGAACTTCCTGATCCAGCGTGACTTTATCTTTCAACGTGAAGAGCGTTGAACGGCCAATATTTACCTGCAACGGGAAATATTACCGCTTGATATGTTCTTTGATGATGCTGATGATTTCCGGCACTTCGATCATTCTGCCTTTGCCATCGGCACCGCAGGCAACACTGCCGTCTGCCGGACCGGCGAAGATCACCTGACGTCGTTCCAGAATGGCAACATTGTTTTTACAGGCCTCATGTGACCACATTTTGGGATTCATCGCCGGAGCGTAGATATGTTGGCCGTGAAATGTGGCGGCAAAAGTGGATAAGGCATCATCGGCAATGCCGTTGGCGGCTTTGGCCAGAAAGTTTGCCGTTGCCGGTACGACGGCAAAGAGATCGGCTTCATCGGCCAATTCCACATGGCGCGGTCGCCACTGGGATTCATCTTCCCACAAGGTAGTGATGACCGGGCGGCGCGAGAGGGTGCGGAAGGTGACCGGAGTGACGAAACGGCAGGCGTTTTCAGTCATAATGACCTGCACTTCAAATTCTTTAGCCAACTTACTGCACAGGTCGGCCGCCTTGAATGCGGCGATGCTGCCGGTGACACCGAGAACGATGAGTTTATTACTTTTCATTGGAAAAGTTCCTCCTGGATATTGGCGGTACGCAGACGGATGCTTTTGAGAATATTGATCAAATCATTGGCGGCAGTTTCCAGATCATCATTGATCACCAGATAATCGTAAATGCGGAATGCTTTCAACTCATTGGCGGCACCGTCGATCCGGATCTTCAACTGTTCGGCACTTTCGCTGTTGCGTTTGGTGAGCCGGTCAGTCAATACATCCAGTGACGGCGGAGCGATCAGGATGAATACGGCGGCATTGCGGATCACCGGATCGGTTTCTGCCGCCTGACGGATCTGTTTAGCCCCCTGGGAATCGATATCCAGCAACACCTCTTCGCCATTGGTGATGCGGTTGACGACCTCGCTTTTAAGCGTGCCGTAACGGTGTTTGTAGACCCCGGCGTGTTCGAGGAATTCGTTATTTTCCAGTTTTGCGGCGAACTCCTCATCGCTTAAAAAGTAGTAGGATACTCCATCGATTTCGCCTTCACGGGGATTGCGGGTGGTGCAGGAAACGGAGAAGCGCAGATCGGGCAATTCGGTCATTGCTTGTTTGACTAAAGTGGATTTGCCGACACCGCTGGGGCCGGAAATGACGATCAGATTACCATTTTTTTTCATATTTTCAATCTCTTTGTTGTAAAAATCCAACTGCGACGGCGGCTTACGGCCAATCTCTCGTCAAATCTGCGGACGTTCGTTTGGGTCGAGTATGTTTATACACTCCCCAAACGCCGCCTTGATTTAACTTCGACCTTGCCTCGTAATCCATCCGTCGTGTGGCTCATAACTTTTTTTGAGCGACGGCGGCTTACGGCCAATCTCCTGTCAAATCTGCGGACATTCGTTTGGGTCGAGTATGTTTATACACTCCCCAAACGCCGCCTTGATATCCGTCGTGTGGCTCATAACTTTTTTTTTTGAGCGACGGCGGCTTACGGCCAATCTCCGGTCAACTCTGCGGCTCGTGGATTTCTTTGTATTCTCCGGCACATTTGCTCTGCCAGCCGGGGAAGTTCCATTTTTCCGGGAATTCACGGCACTGCCGGGGCTTGGCTTTTTCGATCAGACAGGCGGGCAGTCCCCGGTCATCCACAGTCAGATATTCACATTCGCCGTTATCTTTTTCGCAGAGTGAAAGGTGCTGACGGTCGGGGGTGATCCGGGTATGTTCCGCAAGGAATTCATCAACGGAAATGCCGAGAGTTTCAGCGATGGCATCCACTTCGGCATCTTCCAGTTTTACTGCGCCGGGCCAGCGGCAGCACGCTCCGCACCGGGCGCAGACAAATTTTTTCATTTCTGTTTTCTCAACGCTCAAAGGAGTCGAAAGTGAAGTCATCTTCACGGATATCGATCATCAGGAAACCCAGCACAAAGTCGGCCCATTCGACCGGGTGGATATAGACACCGGCATCGATGATCAGACCCAGTGAACCGCCGATGGCCCAGAAGTCACGCGGACCGGTGAAGTAATCGTAGACCCGCATATCGAGCGTGGGGATGCCGCGGCGGGATTCCACATATTTATCCACCAGCAGAGAACCTTCACGCAGGGCGTATTCCTCTTCACCGATGACGACGAATGACCAGTACCAGCCGTCTTCCACACCGATACCGTACTGACGGTTGAAGTCTTTGTAGAGTTTGTAAGTTCCGGCACTGTAACCGGCACCGATATCAGCCAGCCGGGTTCCCATCAAACGGGCTTCAACGACCGGACCGACACCGATGGTCACGGAGAACATATCCAGCGCATCAACGATACGGTTGGGCAGATAAAGGACGATTTTTTCGCCCCAGTTGGTTCTTTCATCGGGGATCATTTCGGCGGCGTAAACTCCGGAAACTGCAAAGCAGACCGCAAAAATTGCCAAAAACTTTTTCATTTGTGTTTCTCCTTGTTGTTGGTATGATAAGTTATGTGTGCAATACAACGTTCTTAATTTAACCGCTGGCGGGATTTTTTCAAGTCTTTATTATAAAAAATCTCTGAATCTTTTTTTATTATGCAGATAATGGATGATTTTCCGGTGGAAGTGATTGAAAAATTTTTGCTTCGGGGTTATATTAAGTGCGAATGTGTAATTCTGCAATAAATATAAGAAGGAGATTTTCGGTCATGAAATTCAAGAATGTTTCCAATCAGGTCAACTTTCCGGAGATGGAAAAGGAGATATTGAAACTCTGGGAAGCCAATGATACTTTCAAAAAATCACTGGATCAGCGTAAAAACGGTGAGGAATTCGTCTTTTACGACGGCCCGCCGTTTGCCACCGGTCTGCCGCACTACGGTCACCTGCTGGCCGGAACCATCAAAGACGTGGTTCCCCGTTACCAGACGATGTGCGGCAAATATGTGGAACGCCGCTTCGGCTGGGATACCCACGGTCTGCCGATCGAGGCTCTGGCCCAGGATGCACTCAAGATCAACGGCGCATTTGAGATCCGGGAATTCGGCGTGGATAAATTCAACGAGCAGTGCCGTTCCATGGTGTTGCGCTATGTCGATGACTGGCGCAGAACCGTGACCCGTATGGGCCGCTGGGTGGATTTTGACCACGATTACAAGACCATGAATCCGCAATTCATGGAAACCATCTGGTGGATTTTCAAACAGCTTTGGAATCAGGGCCGGGTTTACAAAAGTTACCGGATCATGCCCTATTCATGGAAACTTTCCACTCCGCTTTCCAACTTTGAGGCCGGCAGCAACTATAAAGATGTGCAGGATCCGGCGGTGACAGTCCGGGCGAAGGTAACTTCCGGTGCCGATGCGGCGTGGGGTGAAACCTATCTGCTTATCTGGACGACGACTCCGTGGACCTTGCCGGAAAACCTCGCCATCTGCGCCGGAGCAGAGGTGGATTATTGCGTGGTGCGGGATCTGACCGATGAGAAAAAGGCCTGTTATGTGATGGCCAAAGCACGGGTCTCCACGCTTTTCCGCAAGGAAGAGGATTTCGAGATCGTTGCCGAAATGAAAGGAAGTGACCTTAAAGGCTGGACTTATGAGCCGCTTTTCCCGTACTTTACCGAATTCGCCGCTGAAGGTGCATTCCGGGTGCTTAATGACGATTATGTGAGCATCGACGACGGTGTCGGTCTGGTGCATATCGCTCCGGCTTACGGCGAAGATGACTTCCGGGTCTGCCGGGAAAACGGGATCATGGCGATCGCCGATCCGCTGGATACTTCCTGCAACTTCACGGATAAAGTGCCGGAATATGCCGGCAGATTCTGCAAAGATTGCGACAAAGATATCATCAAACGGCTCAAAGAAGAGGGCAAACTGGTGCATCAGGCGACGATCACCCACAGTTATCCTTTCTGCGACCGCACCGATACGCCGCTGATCTACCGGGCCATCGAAGCGTGGTATGTCAAAGTCGAAGATCTGCATGAAAAACTGGCCGCCGCCAATGAACCGGTGCGCTGGCAGCCGGATTACGTCGGCGGTAAACGTTTCACCAACTGGCTGCTCAATGCCCGTGACTGGAATATCAGCCGCAACCGCTTCTGGGGATCATGCATCCCGGTATGGATCAATGATGAAGACCCCGAAGACCGCATCTGTATCGGCAGTGTGGCGGAGTTGGAGGAACTTTCCGGAGAGAAAGTTACCGACTTGCATAAACACTTCATCGACAAGATCGTTATCCGCAAAGACGGCAAGACCTATCACCGCACTCCGGAAGTGCTGGATTGCTGGTTTGAATCCGGTGCCATGCCTTACGCCCAGGAACACTATCCTTTTGAAAACAAAGAGCGTTTCGAGCAGAACTTCCCCGCCGATTTTATCGCTGAAGGTCTCGATCAGACCCGTGGCTGGTTCTATACGCTGATGGTGCTCGGTGTCTGTCTTTTCGGCAAATCTCCCTACCGCAATGTGGTGGTCAATGGTCTGATCCTTGCCGAAGACGGTCAGAAAATGTCCAAACGCAAAAAGAACTATCCCGACCCCAACGAAGTTATCGACCGTTGCGGTGCCGATGCCTTGCGCCTCTTTATGCTGGGCAGTCAGGTGGTGCGCGCCGAAGACCTCAAATTTTCGGAAGCCGGTGTCCGTGAGATCCTCCGCGGGGTGATGATCCCGATGTGGAATGCTCTCTCATTTTTCACCACTTACGCCAATGTTGACGGTTACGATCCGGGAACCGGCGAAGTCAAACCGCCGGCCAATCCTGCCAACGTGCTTGACCGCTGGATTTTGAGTTCCGCTTCCCAGATGGTCGGCGAGATCCGGCAGGAAATGGATGTCTATAACTTGCAGAAAGCGGCCAACCGTTTCGCCAAATTCATCGACGATCTGACCAACTGGTACATCCGCCGGAGCCGCCGCCGTTTCTGGAAGAGCGATTCGGATACCGATAAACTTGAAGCGTATCAGACATTGCATTATGTGCTGCTGCTGTTTGCCAAAACCGCCGCACCATTCATTCCTTTCACGACGGAAGCGATCTATCAGGCGATCAAAACGCCGGGAATGCCCGATTCAGTGCATCTTTGCGACTATCCGGAGCCGGATGATTGCCGCGATGAATATCTGGAAGAACAGATGGCTCTGACCATGCTGGCGGTTTCCCAGGGCCGTTTCCTGCGGACTGCTAACAATCTCAAAGTGCGTCAGCCGCTGGCCCGTGCCATTCTGGCTCTGGGCAGTGAAAAGAGCCGGGAGATGCTTTCCGGCACGGCGAAGATCATCGCCGAGGAACTCAACGTGAAAAAAGTGGATTTCTGCGACGATGAAGAAGAATTGGTCAAACGCTCATGCAAAGCCAATTTCAAGGCTCTCGGCGCACGTCTGGGCAAGGAAATGAAACTTGCCGCTGCCAAAATCGCGCAGTTGAGTGCCGCTGAAATTTCATCCATCCTGAATGGCAATCCGTTGGAAATCACCCTTTCCGATGGTTCCAAAGCGGAGATCGGTGCCGACGATCTGGTGATCAAACGCGAGGAACGCCCCGGATTGGTGGCCGCCAGTGAAAGCGGCGTGACCATCGCTCTGGAAACTGCGCTTACTCCGGAATTGGAAGCCGAGGGCATGGCCCGTGAATTGGTCAGCAAATTGCAGAATCTGCGTAAAGAAAGCGGTCTGGAAGTCACCGACCGGATCATTGTCACTTATTCTGCAACAGCCGATGTCAGTGCCATGCTGGAAAAATACAAAGAGTATATCGCCAGCGAAGTGCTGGCGCAGGAATTTGTTGCCGGTTGCGCCGCAACGGTGTTGGATGTAAACGGAGCTGAAGTGAAAGTCGATGTCAGAAAAGCCTGAAATCAATGAAGTCGATGCCCTGCCGGAAGATGAGGCACTGGAAAACAGTGTGACCATTCCGGCATTGCGTATGCGCAAAGCCTTGAGGATTTGCGCATTGACGTTTGCATCTTTACTGCTGATCGCCGTTTTATTGTATGGCATTTTCAGCGGATTGCTCCGTGAAAAGACCGAAGTTTATCATAATGAATTTCCGGCGATGGGAACGGTGGCAAAGATTTCAGTTTACACTTCCGGAGAAGATTTGCGGCGGGCCAATGAGATCTGTCAGTCGGAATTCGCCGCTGTGACCAGAGTTTGTTCGCTTTACGACCCGCAAAGTGAATTATCCCGGCTCAATGAATCGGCGGCAAGTTCGCCATTTGTCTGCTCGGATATGATGTGGGAATTGCTGATGCGGGCCAAAGTTGCTTACGAGGAAAGTGACGGCTATTTTGATATCACGATCAAACCATTGATGGATCTCTGGGGATTCTACCGTCAGCGCGGCACTCCGCCGGATGAGGCGGAAATCAATGAAACCATGCGGCTCATCGGGTTTGACAAACTTGAATTTGATGAAAGCAGGCATACCATCCGCTTCACCGTGCCGGGTATGGCTCTGGATCTGGGCGGTTTGGCCAAAGGTTATGCCGCAGACCGGGCGGCGGAAGCGATCTGCCGGGCGGGGATCACCGCCGGAGTGATCGATATCGGCGGCAATTTACGGATGCTGCCGGATGCGCCGCCGGGCAAGGATTTTTACCGGGTGGCGATCCGGGATCCTCACCGGGCCGGAGAGGTGCTGGATGAACAACTCAATGTCCGGCCGGGTATGGCGGTCTCTTCATCCGGAGATTATGAACGTTTTGTCGTGTATGACGGTCAGCGTTACGGACACATTATTTCACCTAAAACCGGTCGTCCGGCGATCATTTCAGCGGTGACAGTAGTCGCCGGAAATGCCATGGATGCCGATGTTTTTTCCACCAGTTGCTGTTTGGGCGGCGAAGCGGTCGCTGCCCGGCTCAAGGCGCGGTATAAAGGATTGCAAATCCACTTTACGAGGTAAAATATGTTCAGCATCAACCGTATCGCGGTGGTTGCCCCCGATTTGCGGGCGGCGGATGTCGCTTTCAATATCCGGTGTTTGACCGGAGCTTATCAACAGGCTGTGGAGCAGGGGGCAAGTCTGGTGCTTTTTCCTGCCATGGCGGTAAGCGGCAAAAGTTGCGGGGTATTGCTTGACCAGCCTTATTTGCTCAATTCGGTATCAGATGGGGCAAATGAATTTGCTCTGGCAGCAGGTTCCGTGCCGGCGGTATTCGGTTTGCCGCTGGTGATCGATGGCAAACGTTACGAAGCGATCGCCGTGGCGCAGAATGGGGAAATCGCCGGTTATGTGGTCAAAGATGCTCCGGCAGATGCTCCGGTTTATGCGCCGGGGGCGGTATTTGATGCCGGGTTGAAATTTTCGGTGAATTTTGCCGGAGATATGCCGTTGCCGTCGATGGCGCATATCCACTTGTTTTGCGGTGCGGAAGCGGAAGTGCCGGGTTTGTGGCAGAGCCGCAGGGAGTTTTACCGGGCGGTGAGCCGACAGGGAGAGTGTGCCGTTGCCGCCGCATTTGCCGGAAGCGGTGAATCTACCGGAGATCAACTTTACGGCGGAGCGTTGCTCATCGGTGCGCATGGGGAAATTTTATCCTCCCGTCCTTCTCCGGCCCGTGGTGCGGGAATGATTTTTGCCGATATCGACCGGGAACGGATTAACGCGGCGTTACTGCATAAAAATTGCACTTCTGATGTCGATTTACTGCCGCTGGATGATGCTCCGGAAGCGGATGATTGGCGTTATTTCAGCAATCCGGTTCATCCGTTTCTGCCGTCAGATCCGGTTGAGCGCAACGAATTCTGCCGGGAAACCTTTGCTTTGCAGAGCATCGGTCTGGGCGAAAGATTTTTGCGTTGCGGAGCGAAAAAACTGGTATTGGGTATTTCCGGCGGATTGGATTCCACTTTGGCATTGGTCGCATTGGCGATGATGTGCAATGAATACGGTTTGCCGATGGATACGGTGCTGGCGGTGACGATGCCCGGATTCGGCACGACCGGCAGAACCAAAAGCAATGCGGTGAAACTGGCGGAATTGCTCGGCGCAGAAGTGCGGGAGATCCCCATTGCCGCCGCCTGTAAACAGCATTTTGCCGATATCGGTCATGATCCGGAAAATACCAACAGTGTTTATGAGAACAGTCAGGCGCGTGAACGCACCCAGATCTTGATGGATATCGCCAATGAGGTCAATGGTATCGTCATCGGCACGGGGGATCTGTCGGAGATCGCGTTGGGTTGGTCAACATTCAACGGCGATCAGATGGCGATGTATTCGGTGAATTCTTCCATACCCAAAAGCAATATTGCCGCTTTATTGGAGTATGCCGCCCAGGTTCTGCCCGGTTCGGCGGAAATTTTACAGGATGTGATCGATACTCCGGTCAGTCCGGAATTGCTGCCGCTGGATGAGAATGGTGAGATCGCCCAGAAGACTGAAGCGATCCTCGGAGCGTATGAGGTGCATGATTACTATTTGTGGCATCTGGTTCACGGGGTATCTGAACCGGAGAAACTTTTTGCTCTGGCGCAGCACGCTTTTGCCGGAAAATATCCGGATGAGGAGTTGCTCCGGGTGCGCGATCTGTTTATGAGACGCTTTTTTACCCAGCAATTCAAGCGCACCGCCGGGCCGGATGGTATTCAGGCGGGGGTGGTGTCGCTCTCGGCCAGAGGCGCATGGATGATGCCCTCGGATATCAACGGCAACTTATGGCGCAGATAAATTTTCGGAAGTCGCAATGATTTTTCATCTTGCGAGTTCCGGGTGATTTTTCAAAAATTCTCTTAAACTTTGTAAGTTTTGTTGGGCATGTGGGTTGCCCTTTGCCGCACCCTGTTCAAAGTATTGCAGTGCCATGCGGAAATTCCTTCTTTTGTTGCAAGATACGCCAAGAGCATTCAATGCCGGTCCTTGTATTTTGGGGTCTGAACTTTGGATCAACGGCAATAAAAGTTTCTCTGCTTCAGCATAGTTTTCCCTTTGATCATAACCGGGTATGGCATATTTATCAGACAATAACAAAATGGCACAATTGAGTGTACCAATTTCAATGCCTTGGTCTGCTGCTGCTTTATAAGCATAGTATGCCATGGGAAAGTTATTGATGTTTTCAAATTGATGTCCAATATCGATCGGATTATGTCCGTTTCTTATAAAAACTTCTGCCGGGGTTGATACGGTTACAGTATTGTCATAAGGTTCATTACGGGTAATATACCTTGCAGTTCTGAAGTGATTGGTAGGATGTAATCTTTCCGGGTGATATTGCCAACGGTCGAAATTTTTTGCAGGGCCATCGATTCTGACCGGTATGTTTTGGGCATACATGGTCCTTGCGTCTTCAGGAGCAATAGGAGCCACCAAGCCCCATTTGCTCCAGCCGTGCGGGCGCAAGTCAACAATGATCGCTTCACAACCATCAATCCACCACATCGAGATCCGGTTGCAACAGATGTATTCTTCGACAAAAATGGAAACGACCGTATTTGTCACTGAACTTTTGAGATGTATATAATAATTGGAAGTGTCTCTTAATGCGTACAGTTTTGTCATGTCAAAATCGGATTTTTTACCATAAAATTTTTCTCCGTCAAGATCGTCTGACTTCAACATGAAAACAATAAAGTCATGGTGCGGTTGACGTTGGTTTTCCAAGCCTACCTCTTCAAAAAGTTGTCTGCATTGTTCCATATTAAACATTTCGGGGACAAATTGCATGTATCCGTTGATCACAACCAGGTCTAATGTTTCGTTAAATCCGGTTGAGTGCAGTGTATATTGCAAACCGAGGCTTGATTTGGCAAGTTCTTCGCACAGCAAATTGGTTCTTTCCTGGACAAGTTCTGCCGGAGTCATCAATTCCCGTCTCCGTCTCAATTCGATGGTTCTTTGTTCAATATTGTTTCGCAGTCTATTCAGTCGGCTGATAGCCTCATCTATCGTGAATATTGATGCCGACCCCTGTCCGGCGTAATTAAGTGTAAGCGAGTAGAAACGTCGAACATCCTCAATACTCTGTCTGAATTCCTCTATGGCCATGGCTTTATCCCGATCTACATTTTCGGTCAGAAATGCCTCAAATTCACTTTTTATCCGTTCTAATTCAGGCCTGTCTCTCAATTCTTCTTCTGCCCGTTCTTTTCGATTATTCTCCCGTTCCATATCGTCAGCCACGCGTTCAAGACGATGGTTGTTGAAAACAGTTGCAAGGGCTCTCCACCCCACCGGTGTAGAGAGTACAACGATCATGCAAATAATGGAAATGATAATAATTACAATTTTTGCATTGCCCATTTTTTCAGCCTTTTGTTTTTTTGCAAATATATTGATATTTTATTTTTTTAAAGATGCTTTTATGAAATTCTTGAGAGTAATATAATGTGCGATGAGATTTTTTTCAACTGATAAAATAATGTTTTTTTGAAATATTTGAAAAATACTGCAGATATCTCATGATTTTTTCTGAGACAGTGTATTTCTCCGTCTTTTGAATGGAGGATTTTCTGATTTTTAAAAAGTGATTTTGGCAGATTTTGTTTTTTTGAGCAGAATCATCAACCGAAGTCAAACAGTAATTGTTCTTCGTTACGCTGGCAGGTGAAAAAATCAACCACCGGATGAGCAGTCCGGTGGTTGTTTTTTATCCTTTATTGTCCGTTTTTTTTCAAGTTAAAGTTTTTTCAACTCTGACGGTTCAACGGTCATATTTTGGAATCTGACCGGGAAATTATTGGAGTTTTCCAGATAGATACTGCCGTTTCCGGCGGGGTGTACCCGCAACTCAAGGGGAAATGGTTCGATACCGTTATCCGGTGTTTCAAAACTTTCCTCTGCGGTCAGAGCCGTGGCACTGAACCATGCCTCCTGGGCTTTGGCGACCGAGAATTTTTCCGGTCGGATAAAGAGCTGGTAGTTGAATGTTTCCAATATCTGCTGCCAGGCGGGGGCATCGGTGTTGCAAATGTTGTTATACAGTAGACCGTAGATATTATTATTCTTGAATTTCAACGGCAGATCTTTGCGCCACTGCGCCGTATGCATACCATCAAACTCAATTACCGGGGCATCCGGACAGCAGAGCAAAATGGTGTTGCCGCCATTTTCCAGAGCCGTATACCTTGAGCAGTAAAAGAGGTCGAGCATCGCTCCGGGCAGCAGCATATCCGGCCGGGCGATACCGGTATTCTGATCGAAACAGAATTTTCCTTCCTGACCGGCAAAGGGGAAGCGGACATAATAGCACCGTTTTTCCGGATTTTCCGGCAGATCAAGACGGATGTTGAAGTCGATCCGGGGAAGGAACTTCCAAATGCGGCAGGTCAGTTGTGCCTCGCCGCCGGGGAAAGTGCCGGATTGCAAGACCGTTGTAAACAATTCGCCATCGGCGATCACCTCGCCGGAAGTTATTTTCAACTGGTATACTTCCCGGTCGGTTGCCGGTTTCAAACCGCAGTTTTCTCCGCCGCAACCGGAATCAAGCAGTTTTTCGCACCATAACGTCACCGGTTCGGCGGTGATGCACTTACCATTGGCAGTGGTGAGGGCGCAAAGCGAACCATCGGCGGCAAAATCCGCCCGCAAAGTGCCGGTGGCGATCTGCGGCGGGATATCCATGGTGATCTCTGCCGGAATATCATCATATTCGCCGGAAAAAACCGGGATCAACCGTTTGGAACCGAGAGCCGGAATGTCGCAGACATAGAGCATCCAGCGGTTCTGTCCGATCAACTGCCGGGGAACTTCATTGCCGTTTTCATCGGTCAGCGAAACAAGTTTTCTGGCGTATGACCCCAGATACAACTCCGCATTGCCGGAGATGATATGAGGTGAAGCATTGCGGATGATGACCGCTTTTTTACCGGTGAATCCGGATTTTACCGGCAGGGAAGTAAGTTGTTTGACCGCCAGAAGTCTGGCAGTTTCGGCATAACGGGCCTTGTCGCGCCAACTTTCCCGGAAGCGGTCGAAACACCCGGCATGAAGCGAGCGGCCGTTATCTTCATAAAGCTGCTGCCAGCCCCAGGTATTCAGGCCGAGGGTGTGGTCGCCGGTAAGCATGAGGTTTTCCAGAATAGTTTCATTGCTCAAATTGTGCATGAGCAAAGTTTCATTGAGCCGCTGGGTCTGCCGGTAGGTTTTCAGCACTGACGGCACGGCATTGATCCGCAGATTCCACGGGTCGGTGAGGATACCGGAAATTTCGGGGATGACGTTGGCATATTTTTCTTCCATCCGGTGAAAAAATTCTGAAGGAGTGCAGAATCTGATCTCCGGATAGCTGCCCGTGGCATTGAGTTTTTTGACCAGAGCGGATAATTCCGGAGCCGGATTGCGGTTGTCGCCGCCGTATTGCAGCAGGATTTCGCTGTAAGGATAATTTTCTTTATCCAGCCGGTCGGCAAGGAGTCGGAAAACTTCCAGCGCAGTTAATTTGCGCTCCGGCGTGTCGCCTTGCATGGGCATATTCACTCCGATATCCGGATGACCGAAAATTTCCGGAAATGCCCGGTACCCCAGATAGATGCTCCCCATGCCGTAAACCGGGAATGGATAGGAGGATTCGCTGGAATTTTCATGACGGTCATTGCCCAGATTCCACACGAGTATCCTGCCGCCGCAACGGCTTTTCAGGTAGAAAAGGTGCGGCAGATCTGCCCAGGGCAATTCGGTTTGAAATGCACCGCAACCGGCGATCAGATAGCGGAGGCCCGCTTCATTCATGAGCCGGGGCAGTTCCCCGGTGAATCCTCCGATATCATCCAGAATGGCGCATTCCACCGGGAAACCGCATTTTTTCCCCAGTTCCGCAGGTCGGGAGACGTTGGCCAGCAATTCGGCAAATGAGACCGTTTCGGTGAGCATTTGCATATCCAGTGCGGCGACTTCCAGTTGACCGTTTTTCAAGAGATTCACCAGTCGTTGTTTCTGTGATTCCGGGCGGCGGGCGAAGTAGTTGCGCAAGAGTGCGCCGCTCTCGATCGTCCACCGGTAATCCGGATCATTTTCCGCCAGTTCGACGGCTTCATCCAGATAGGTCAACTGTTGTTTTTCCACCTCATCCGGCAGATCGGTGAAACCGATGTCGTAGTGGGTGTGGTGGATCAAAAAGATTTCTTTCAGCATAAATGATTACCTGCGGGAACTGATGATTTTATTTCCAATCGGTTTGGGAAAAATATTCCGGATTGCTTGCAAAAACTTTTTCCATCAACAGCCAGATTTTCCGGCGGTGGATGTCGGCGACATCACGTTTTTTGGGGGTGATCCACAGCGAAGTATCGTTGGTTGCGGTACTCAACTCATGGATGAGATCCTGCCGGATATCGGCGATAAGTTTTCCGGCTTCAAAAGCCAGCGGATGGTTGTCGGCGATAAGTTTTTCTGTGATGATCTTGAGCAGATTCAGATATTCGTAATCTTCCCGGCCCTCCCAGATGGCTTCATACTGGCGGCTGACGAAAATATCGTTGCCCCGGAAGTACCACGGTGAGAAGTAACGGCCGGAATAACTGAAGTCACAGACATCCCGCGGGGCGGTGGCCAGATTCCAGAAACTTGAACCGACATAGTTCTCAAAGAGGAACCCCAGACGGAAGGTGCCGCCGCAATAGATGTAGGCATCTCTTTCCGTGAAGCGGTTGGCACAGGAATAAAGACCGAATTCACCATTGCTGCGGCGCACGGAATTGATACTCATCAACTGCATGATCACATCCCGGCTGCAGGCACTGTTGCTGGGCTGATACATATCGATTTCCGGATAGGCATAAAGTTCATGCCGGGCGGGGAAAGGATTGCCGTAGGAGATGAAATGTTTGCCGGAGGGCGAGGCGGCACGGGTGATCGCCAGAGTCCAGGTGGCAAGAATGGCTTTCTGCTCCGGGGTGCTGGCCTCGTCGATGAAGTGGAGCATGAATTTGCTCACATCCATTTTGAGGTCATTTTCGATATGGGCGGCAATGGCGTTGAGGTAGTTGGTCAAACGGGCCATGAAACGCTCCCGGTGCTGCAGAGGTTCAAAACCGGTATTGAGCCGGGATTTGAGATTGCCGCCGCCGAAAAGGGCATAACGGCGGAAACCGGGCATACTGCGCAGCCATTGATCGAATTTGGTGAAGTCCAGCGGTTTGATCAGAGCATCATCTTCACCGAACATATCCGGAGTGACTCTGGGCAGAGCCGTTTCGTGTCCCCAGGAGAGATTCATCTGATAATCCCGGATGAGTTGCATGGCGCGGGCAAGATTGCTCTGATCGACGACCTGCCCGTGACAGCGCAGAGAATTCAGATAATCCCAAGTGCCGTAAAGAGTGCTTAATTCAGCGGGGAATTTGAGATGGCCGAGGGTGATTTTGTACTCTTTTTTTGCGCCGCTATCCAGCGTGGCGGTCACAGTATAAGTTCCGGGGGCGGCGGTGGCTGGCACGGCGGTTTTGAGGAAGACTTGCACGCTTTCGCCGGGGAGCAATTCAAAAGAATAGAAACCATTCTGACCGGAAAGTTCTTCGAGCCGGTTGGAGTTGAAAAAGTTCCGGGCATCGGCCATGGAAAATCCGCGCATGACAGTCACCGGGAAGGGGGAATCCACTTTGAAACGGACAACCTTTTTTTCCGGATCGGCATTGGTGAAATTCAACGCCATATTGCGGCTTTCTCCGGCAGACATCACCAGATCGTAACAGGATGGATCATCCTGCGGGTACTGGAACGAGGTGAAAACATCCCATCTCACGGCACTCCACATGACGATACCGCTGAAACCGGCATGGCGCATGATCTGCTGATTGGCTTTGGCCAATTCGATCTGGGCCTGATTGATGGGAAAGTCGGTGTTGTCTTTGAGCAGAGCAAGATTCTGATGGTTGCGGCTGATTTGATCGACCAGCCGGGCAACGTTGAAATCGCTGTGGGCCAGAGCGGCATTCTGCCGGATCTGGGCGGCATCCTGATTCAGACGCTCCTGCAGCCGCATGAAGTTGATGAAACCTGCGGTATCGCCCTGAAATGCCCGGTCGGTGAAAAGAGTCGGGGCATTGGCCGGGCCGGAAAGGATTTCGATCTCATCGGTGAAAAAGTAGGTGCTGTCCTGCTCCGGAAAGACGATGAATTTTACATAGCGGGCCTTGAATGAGCGGTGATTTTTGCTTTCCAGCCACATCCGGTGGCGGCCGTTTTCGTAAGGCGGAATGATATCCCGGTTGACGGCGATCATATCGCAGATGACGGTCATTTTATCCGGGCGGTGTCCGGCGAGCATCAGCAGTCTGACCGGATAATGCACGCTGCCGTGGCCCTGCGCCAGGTGGATGCGCACTTTGTCGATGGAAACTCTTTCGCCCAGATCGATATAAAATGAGTAGTACGCCCCGCCGTACCAGCCGACGGATTCCTTGTAAAACCAGATATCATCATTTTTGAATTTGCCATCGGTCAGATCCAGCGGATCGTTGGCATCGGTGGTCAGATGGTAAGTCGGCCGCTGTTCATAGACGAAACGTTTTCCGGCGGCGAGGTTTCCGCCGTAAAGGATGGTGGATGCGGCACATACGGCGGCAAGAGATAAAAATTTATATAACTTCATAGAAATCAGATCATGGTTGTTGGTTGTTGATTGTTGAAAAGCCGGTGGAAAGCCTGACAGATGTTTTTGACCGGTATCCGGTTGCGCAACGGTACGACTTCACTTTGAATGCACTTCAAATTCGGAGTTTTTTCCAGCAGAGACACCACCTTTTGCCAGTCGGTATTGCCGTCGCCGATATTGATGTGGGTATCGTATTGACCATCGTTGTCGTGCAAATGGCAATTTACGGTATACGGGAGCATTTTTTCCTGAATGCGGTCATCGTATTCAGGCCGGGCATCGACCAGAATATAACTGTCGTATGCGCTGTTGCGTTCATACAAGTGCCCCTTATCCATCTGATTGGCGTGACCGGCATCGAAACAGAAGCCCAGAATATCAGTGGGAAAGCGTCTTTTCAACTCCAGCAATACTTCCGGGGTGTTGCTCCGGCACCAGATGTTTTCGATGCATACGGTAATACGATTATCTCCGGCGACCGGCAGAATTTCATCGAGAGCTTCAGCCATCAGCGCAATGTGTTTATCCAGCGGCAAATGCGGATAGTAGTAATCGTTGCCGACATGGATGGTGAGGGTATTTACCCCCATGTCGGCAGCAATTTTCAGATGCAGTTTGTGGCGCATGAGCAACTGGCTGCGGAATGGTTCTTCCGGGCAATTCAAATCCATGAATTGCCCGAAAGGGGCATGGGCATCGACAAAGGATAACCGGGCATTGCTCATCTCTTTATTCAAAGTATCTGCCATGGTGATATCCGCCATGATCATATTTATCAGATCATGGGTCAATACCAGATGTTTTGCGCCGTTGGCGGCAAATTCCGCCATTACGCACTGCCGCTGACCGGCATCAAGCGTTTTGAAGTCGTAATAAAATGTGATCGGCACCGGAAACATAGTTCATCAATTTCCTGCCAGCCACGGGCCATTGGCGGTTTGGTCATCAATAATGCTGTCAGTTTCCGCGATCGTGCCGACGTGTCCGTCGCCGTAACCGATATTGGCGTTGCCCTGATGGCGGGAGAAGTTCGGACGGCAGGGATTGAGGCAATTCAGATCCGGGCCGTTGTTGGCGTAGGTATCGGCATAGACGAAAAAGCGGGAGGGATTGACGATTTTGGTGTACTTCAGCAACCGGATATTGGCGGCGATACCATTCCAGTTGAGGTTTCTGGTCATGACACTCTGACCGTAATTGGTTCCTTTGTATGAGTGGTACTGGCTGCGGTCATAACGGCAACCCTGACCGGGGTAGGCGGGGTCAAGTTCGCCTTGGGATGAGGGACAGAGGAATGCGCCTTTGACCGGCTGGTTGGTGTATTCCACGCTGTATGCTTCACCGGGCATCAGACCGAGCGTGACCATCAGTTTGGCGTAACCGAATTGCGCACCGACATTGGCATCTTTATTGGGCAGACAGTAGTCGTTGAAGTCATTGGCATACTGCAAAGCGGCACTGCTGATCTGTTTGAGATTGTTGATGCAACTGGCAGTGCGTCCGCGTTCACGGGCGGAATTGAGTGCCGGAAGCAGGATAGCAGCAAGAATAGCGATGATCGCGATAACGACGAGCAGTTCTATTAAAGTAAATGAGTGTGCGGTGGACAAGGAAAACTTTCTTTTCACGGGAAAAGAGAGTTTTCCCTTTCCCCCGCGCCCCCTTTCGCTTTCAAAGAAAAGCGGGGTACTTGAATTATGTTTCAATGCAGATTTGCGGGTAAAAAAATGCAATGATGAGATAACAGTGCTTACCAGCAATTCAATCAAGGTGAAGCCCATGGGCTTTGTTCCTGACTTCAGGAACAAATGTTGTTGTCTTCGGTTCATTTTTCTTCCTTCCTTTGTTGGTGGATTTTGCTCCAAGGACACTCCATTTTCCTGAGTGACTTACGGTACAGCATTCTTTTCCGTTCAACCTCGAAGAAAGTATTTTTATAGTTTCCTCCCCGATCGTCGGGGAAAATTTATAAGCATTGAATCCGGGGATCAGCGAGTGATCGTCGGTAGGTGATTCGATGACGAACACATTTTTCCGGTTGCTGATCCCGGAATTTTCCAGAATATTTTTTAATTGCAAAGCGGTCAGGTAGTCACTGCATACCAGCGCGGTATTTTTCGGCAGATTTTGCAGGGTTCCAGCCTGTGATGGCAGGGTGAGCCGGACAAATTTATTCTCCGGCTTCCACATGGAAAGGAAACCTTCCCGGCGGTCAATGTCTGACGGCACAAATTCCTGACCGTCTTTCTCCAGATAACAGCATGAGGTGATCTTGCGCCGGTTGAGTGAGGTGGCAATGGCCGCTCCGCAGGCAAAGTTGGGATAGGTCACGGCATCGTGGTCGAAGCCCTCATAATGTTTATCCATAAATATAAGCGGATAGCAGCGCGGGCGCAGACGGATGATCCTGGCGGCCTGTTCCGGGGAAAGGATCGACCAGACCAGACAGCCGGAAATGGAAAAGTCATTGAGGATCTCTTCCAGAATGGACATCTGTTTATCCGGATCATCATCAGCGGAAAAGAAGCAGAGGGAACAATTCAACTTGTTCAATCCGTGAAAGAGTTGCAGAAACAACTGCTGCTGAAAGGTCTCTTCCGAAGCGAAGTCGAAAACCACCGCGATTTTTTTGCGGCTTTTGCTGGCTTCCGGCAGTATTTGATGCTCCGGCACGGTCGTGCCGGATGCCCGGCGACGGTCGAGGATGTTGCGGCGGCGCAATTCATTGAGGGCTTTGGCCAGAGTGATATGGCTGATGCCCAGTTCGATAGCCAGCTTTTTATCCGGCGGGAACTTGGTTCCCGGCGGCAATTCACCGCTTTTGATCATTTCAGTCAGGGTGACGATGACCGTCTCGTAGATGGGACGGTTGAAGCATTGTAAATTATCTTTTATTTTACTGAAGGCACTTTCTTTCATCATCAAACCCCGGATAATGGTGCGTGTAATATATACCATAATATACCATTGGTTTTTTCATTTGCAAATCAGCAATGCAAAAAAAAATGAAATAAATAAGAATCTCACCGGGAATTTCAACGGAGCCGGTAATATCGCTGTCAGTCACGGTAAAACACTTGAAAAATAATAAAAAAGGTGTATATTAAAAGAGCGTTCAATTTCAACCACCTTATTATATATAAGGAACAAATAAAAAAGGAGCAACAATGGGCAAGAAGATGCAAACCATTGACGGCAATCATGCCGCGTCGTATGTCGCCTACGCTTTCAGCGAAGTGGCGGCTATCTATCCCATCACCCCGTCCTCCAACATGGCGGAATACGCTGATGCCTGGGCGGCCAAAGGACTCAAAAATATGTTCGGTGAACCGCTTCAGGTCGTCGAAATGCAGTCCGAAGCCGGTGCGGCCGGTGCCGTTCACGGTTCACTTTCCGGCGGTGCTTTGACCACCACCTATACCGCCAGTCAGGGTCTTCTGCTGATGATCCCGAATATGTACAAGATCGCCGGTGAAATGCTCCCGACCGTCTTCCACGTTTCCGCCCGTGCGCTGGCCGCCCAGTCACTCTCCATTTTCGGTGACCACTCCGACGTGATGGCCTGCCGTGCCACCGGTTTTGCGATGACCAGTGCCGCCAGTATCCAGGAAACCCACGACCTCGCTCTGGTTGCCCATCTGGCCACTCTGGAAAGCGAAATTCCGTTTGTCGCTTTCTTCGACGGTTTCCGTACCTCTCACGAATATCAGAAAGTCGAATTGCTCGACTATGCTGATATGAAAGAATTGGTCGATATGAAATACGTTGAGAAATTCCGCGCCCGCGCTCTGCGTCCGGAAGCTCCGTATGCCAAAATGGCCGCCCAGAACCCGGATGTCTACTTCCAGGGCCGCGAAACCACCAACAATCAGTATGCCGCTCTGCCGGGCATCGTCCAGAAATACATGGATAAAGTTGCCGCCGTCACCGGCCGTCCGCTGCATCTTTTCGACTATGTCGGTGCCGCTGATGCTGACAAAGTGATCGTCGCCATGGGTTCCGGTTGCGAAACCATCGAAGAAGCGATCAACTATCTGACCGCCGCCAAAGGCATGAAGATCGGTTTGGTCAAAGTCCGTCTCTACCGTCCTTTCGACGTGAATGCTCTGGCCGCCGCTCTGCCGGCCACCGTCAAAAAGATCGCCGTGCTCGACCGCACCAAAGAACCCGGCTGCCTCGGCGAACCGCTCTATCTGGATGTCAAAGCCGCTCTGGCTGACCGCAAAGATCTCACCATCATCGGCGGCCGTTATGGTCTGGCCAGCAAGGAATTCACTCCCTCCATGGTCTATGCCATCTACAAACATCTCGACGGCAAATGCTTCCACAACTTCACCGTCGGTATCAACGACGATGTTTCCAACTTGTCTCTGCCGATCGACGAAACTATCGTTACCGAACCTGCCGGCACCACCAGCTGCTGCTTCTGGGGTCTGGGTTCCGACGGTACGGTCGGTTCCAACAAGAACTCTGTGGCGATCATCGGTGACAACACCGACAAATATGTTCAGGCTTACTTCAGCTATGACTCCAAGAAATCCGGCGGTATCACCATCAGTCACCTGCGTTTCGGCGATCAGCCGATCACCAGTGAATATCTGATCACTGCTCCGGACTTTGTCGCTTGCCACAACCAGGCGTATATCGGTATGTACGACATGATCTCCGGCATCAAAGAAAACGGTACTTTCCTTTTCAATACCAACGCTCCGGCGGATAAGGCTTTCGCCACGCTGACCCGTGAAATGCAGGAAACCATCGTTGCCAAGAATATCAAATTCTACGTCGTCGATGCTCTGAAAGTCGCTCTGGAAGTCGGCAGTCCGAAATATATTTCCACGATCATGCAGACCTGCTTCTTCAAGTTGGCCGGCATCATTCCGGAAGAAAAAGCCATCGGCTACATCAAAGCCGGTATCGAAAAGAAATTCGCCAAAAAAGGTCAGGAAGTCGTCGATCAGAATAAACTCTGCGTTGACAAAGCCCTCGACGGTTTGACCCAGGTCGCCGTGCCGGCCAGCCTCGACGGTGTTGCCTGCTATGCTCCGGCGGAGAAATACACCGCTGAAATGGGCGAATTCGCCACCAAATTGATGAAGCCGGTTCTGGCGCAGAAAGGCGATACCGTGCCGGTTTCCGCCATGAGTTACGACGGCTCCATGCCGACCGGTACCGCCCGTTTTGAAAAACGCGGTGTCGCGCCGAAAGTTCCGCAGTGGGATGCCTCCAAATGTATCCAGTGCAACCAGTGCGTCATGGCCTGTCCGCACGCTGCGATCCGCGCCAAACTGATCAACCCGGCCAACCTCGCCGGTGCCCCGGAATCTTTCACCACCGTCGATGCCAAACCGCCGGTCAAGAAAGAACTCGGTCTCAAATACCGTCTGCAGGTCTTCGTGGATGACTGCCTCGGTTGCGGCGTCTGCGTGGAAACCTGTATCGCCAAGGAAAAAGCTCTGGTCATGGCCAGTGCCGCCGGTGAACGCGCCGCCAATCAGCAGGCCAATGCTGAAGTCTTCATGGCTCTGCCGGATAATGAAATGGGCGGTCTGACCGAAGCCAACGTCAAAGGTCTGGGCTTCAAACTGCCGTACTTTGAATTCAACGGTGCCTGTGCCGGTTGCGGTGAAGCCCCGTATGTCAAGATGGTCAGCCAGCTTTTCGGCCGCCGCATGATCGTTGCCAACGCCACCGGCTGCAGCTCGATCTACTCCGGCAGCTTCCCCAGCTTGCCCTACTGCAAAGACAAAGACGGTCGTGGTCCGGCCTGGGCCAACAGCCTCTTTGAGGACAATGCTGAATACGGTTTCGGTATGCGTGTCGCGGTCGATGCCAACCGCAAACAGCTCCTTGATCTGGTCAACCGCATTCAGGAACTCGGCGTCTGCTGCGACGATATGAAAGCCGCTTTGGACTATGCCGTGGCCAACTGGAGCAACACCAGCGAAGAAGCAATCGCCAATCAGAATAAGATCGGCAAACTGCTGCCCATCGCCATTGAGAAATCCGAAGGCGAGAAGAAAGCGGTCTATACCAAGATGCTGGAACTCAAAGATTACTTCGTGGATAAATCCGTCTGGATCCTCGGCGGTGACGGCTGGGCCTACGATATCGGTTACAGCGGTCTGGATCATGTCGTTGCCCAGAACCGCAACGTCAACATCCTCGTGCTGGATACTGAAGTCTACTCCAACACCGGCGGTCAGGCTTCCAAATCCACTCCGATCGGTGCGGTCGCGCTCTTTGCCGCCAACGGTATGCGCATGACCAAGAAAAACCTCGGTCTGATGTGCATGAGCTACGGCAACGTCTACGTCGCCAGTATCTCCATGGGTGCCAACCGTCAGCAGGCTCTGACCGCCATCCGTGAAGCCGAAGCGCACAATGGTCCTTCCATCATCATCGCCTATGCTCCCTGTATGCTCCATGGTATCAACATGGCCAAGAGTCAGGTCGAGCAGAAACGTGCGGTGGATTCCGGTTACTGGCCGTTGTACCGCTACAACCCGGCTCTGGATAATCCTTTCATCTGGGAAACCAAAGATGCCACCGAAGCCTATCAGGATTTCGTCCGCAGTGAAAACCGCTACAAACAGCTGCTCAAAGCTGCTCCGGCTGAAGCCGAAGCCCTCTTTGCCCAGGCTGAAAAAGATGCGGCTCACCGCATGGAATTCTTCAAGAAGATCGGTGAGATCCTCTGATCGGTCTTTTGATCGGAAAACAAGAAGCGCATCCGGAAAATTCCGGATGCGCTTTTTTGCTTTCGGTTGTTGGCACTGTCAAGTTGTCAGGTCGATAACAGGCGTGGATCAGTTGATTTTGACGTTATCAAAGGTAAATGCGTGACATCCCTCGAAGTTTTTCGCCGGTTGATTTTGAGCCGAGATGATGCAGTTTTGCATGAAGATATTTTCCAGGGTGAATTCTTCCGAATTGGTGATATTGAAAGCATTGACACATTCGATGCGGATATCTTTCAACGTGATATTTTTTCCATAAGAGGGGAATAATTCCGGAGAGCGGCGGAATTGAGTCCACGAATAGGCGTAGAAAAATTCCCGGCAGTTGCCGGAGATGTTTTCCAGTTGGATGAATTCGTTGAGTTGCGGCGTATCCGGGCGCATTTTCAGAAAGAAAAGGGAACCGACCTGATCGACGGTGCAGTTACGCATGAGGATATTGTGATTTCCGATCGTTTCACTGCCGCAGGTCAGTGCGCTGTGACTGCGGCCGAAGCGGCAGTTTTCGATCAGGATATCGGAATTTTTACCGTTATCCGGAGTTTTATCAGCCTCCGGCCCTTTGCCGCCTTTGAGGGTGATGGCATCGTCGTTGACGGAAAAATAACAATCCCGGATCAATACTTCATTGCAGACATCCAGATCGACCGCATCGGTACTGGGCGAGGGGATGGGGGCGTGCGGAGCGGTGATATGCAAATTGGTAAGTTTAAGTTTACGGCATTGATAATAGTGACTGCTCCAGAAAGGGGAATCTTTCAGCGAGATACCGGAAATATGGACATTATTGCTGCGGGAAATATAGAGCAGCCGGGGGCGCATTTCATCCATATTGGTACATTGCGGATTGAATTTTCTTCTCAACCAGAAGTGCCGCCAGTAGGGCAAGCCCTGACCGTCGAGCGTGCCGCTGCCGCTGATTGTGAAGTTGTCGCATTTATCGGCATTGATCAATGCGGCAAAGTAGTTGACCGATTCGCCCTCCATGCGGGTCGGCACGATGGCGAAATCTTCAATTTCCTGACTGCCGTAAATTATGGAATTTTCTGCCAGATGCAGATGGGTGCCGGGTTTGAAGAAAAGTGAACCGCTCAAATATTGACCGCGGGGAAAATATATCACTCCGCCGCCATGGTCGGCGGCAAGGTCGATTACCCGCTGGATGGCGGCAGTTTGCAACATATCCGGTCTGCCGGGCAGAACGCCGTGAGAGGTCACATCATAGACCGTGAATTTATGGATGTCGATAACCGGTACTTCACTGAACCACGGAGAAATCGGTTTGCCGTCGGGAAAGGTATTGGAAAGCATAAAAAATCCTTTATAGTCCAATAACAGTTATTATATGCTGTTTAATATAGCATCACAAAAAAATTTTTCAATATCTGATCGTCAGAGGAAAAATACTTGACAATATGGATTTGCGGTGTTATATTCTCAAATATGTATTTTTTATGCAATACATGAAATATAAAGAAAGGGATAGTTATGCAGTGGACTTGTAAATCCTGTGGAGCCACCGGAGAGGTGGAGGAGATCACAACTTCCGTAAGTTGTACGGAGTGTGATGCGTATGTGGTCTGGGATGAAAGCGATGTGTGTCCTTATTGGTACACGACCGCGTTGGATGAGTTGGAAAGTATCCACAACAGTTCCGGCGGGTTGAAGATCATCAGTTCCGTGCTGGCGGCTTTTGCGACGGTGATGGCGGTGGTCAATTTCCGGTTTTATGATGGAGAATTATTCTTTTTCAACTGGGGGGTCTGCGGATTGGCGGGGCTGTTGGCTCTGTTGATCGAAATGGGGCGCAAAGAGTGGTGTCAGAATGCGATCATGGGATTGTCGGTCGTTGGCGCATTGCTTTCGCTTTACGGTTACTTCAAAGAGATGAGTACGCTGGCTTCACTTTTCGGTGTGGCGTTGTTTTGCGGCGCATTGATTTTTGCCCGCCGCAAGGAACTTTTCAAAGAGGATGCTCCGACCTTTGCCCAGTTCACCTACCTGCTGGAAAACCGCAAAGCGCGCAAGGCGGTGACTTTGGAAAGTTACAATGCTTTGAATGATGAAAAGAAGAAATTTTTGACTGCTCCCATGCTGCTGGTCTATGTTTTTGCGGTGGTGGCAGTTGCCACTGCGGTTTACAAAGGGATCTATTATCCGGCACCGGAAGTGTCGCTGGGCGATCAGGCGGCGGCAGTGGCTCCGCCGGCAGGTGACGACCCGCAGGCGGTGTTTGAATATTGCCTTTCCGGTGCGCAGCAAGGCGATGTGGAAATGATGTGCCAGGTGGGTGTACTGTATGTCACCGGAGAAGGCACGGAAAAGAATTTTGATGAAGGTGTGTCGTGGTTCCGCCGGGCGGCAGATGCGGGATTTGTGCAGGCATATATGTTTTTGGCGCAATGCTATTCCGGAGCGGTCGATCCGGCCAAAGCCGATCCGCAGGAATTTTTCAACTGGAGCAAAAAGGCGGCAGATGCCGGTATAACGGAAGGCAAAGCGAATATGGCGGTTTGTTATTTCCGCGGTTTGGGCTGTGAAAAAGATTGTGCCGCCGGAGCAAGGTATGCCGAAGAAGCGGTGGCGCAGATGCCGGTTTTGAATATCTGGCTGGCGAGATATTATCTTGGTCAATTCGGTGATTTCAAAGTGGTTGATCCGGTGAAAGCGTTCCACTTCAGCACCGCGGCTTCGCAGTTTGAATCCACCGCCGATGCGGGTAAATTCTGTCTGGCGATCTGCTATGCTTCCGGTTACGGCTGCACGCAAAATGCTGAAACGGCGATCCGTCTGGCTATGGAAGCGGCCATTGCCGGTGATCAGGATGCCGTGTCAACGGTCAGACTGGTTTTCCAACGGCCCCCGGCTTTGTACGAGTGAGAATTGATGAATAACTGATTTTTCAGAAACAGGGGATGACCGGTATTCACTTCCGGTCATCCCTGATTTTTTATTCATCAGCCGGAAACGGTGTGTATATGCTAACCGGTTCATTCCGTTGTTGCCGCATATCGTGGATTCCGGCTCTTTGCAGATAAAATTTGACGTAATTGTACTTATTGTACCGGTAAAAATTATTCATTCCGCAGTCGCAATGGTATTCAACCGTGTAACGCAGAACTATATTGTCCCACAAAGGCTGCAAACGCTGACCGTCGGGAGAGGTCATGGTTAACTGGTATGTGCCTGCTCCTGATTCGATTTTCATGCGGTCTGGAGTGGAATAAAATTGTTCGTAGTGATCCAGTAAATATACGGAATAAAGTTTCCGGTCTTTCCAGATATAAACGGCCAACAGATTTTCATGTTGGCAATCGATCAATGCGGTATGAAAG
This sequence comes from Lentisphaerota bacterium, assembly GCA_015061625.1. Lineage (GTDB taxonomy): Bacteria > Verrucomicrobiota > Lentisphaeria > Victivallales > Victivallaceae > UBA1784. Next base: position 102,566 of record SUWG01000003.1, read on the forward strand.
GTGTGACCGTCATTTTTTGTCACATAACAATGGGGGAATACGATCTGATAGACCGGATTCTGGCGGCGGTAATCGTACTGTTCTCCGAAAGTGGATTTTTCGGGATCAGGTACGGGAAGATTGGCGGCCCGGGCTTCGCCGTTGCGGATCGTCAGATCGCCGATGGCAAGCGACTCAAAATCAGCCACGGAAGCGTGTGAATGTCCGGTGATGGATAGGGTGATGTTGCACTTGCGTTCATGGTCGTTGAATGAGTCTTCAAAATAAGGGTCAAAATCATAGTTCAAAATCAGATAAATACTGCTGTCGGAATGGCGGATGAGTTTGCAATCGGTGATTTCGATATGTTTCGGATCATTTTCAATAACCTGCCGGTAATGGGGATGACCGTTTTTCCAAACCATGAAGAGCGAGAGGAATCTCATGGAATCGGAGTGTATTCCATCCGGGTAGTTTTCAAACATGATTGCGGCGTGGTAAACGTCATCTTGCACTGTTACCTGCCAGAAATACGGTTCTTTAATCGTGTAATTACTTTGTGCCACATTGCCGTAAGTGAATGGTAACGGCAGATTGCGGATAGTATCAAGAATATCCTGTTGCTCATCGGCCTTGAGCGATATTGAGAAGAGCGACAGCATCACGGCGGCAAGGGTGAAAAATTTTTTCATGAATTGTTTTCTCCTTTGTAATTTACAGTTTTTGTTTTGATTTTTGCGAAAAATCCGACTATTCGTTTTCGTTACTATAATAATAGTGAAGTTTTTTCCCGGAATATGACAGAAAAAAAGACAGATTTTTTATTTTTTTTGGGTTTCTTCAACGGTTGGTGACAGAAAATTGCACATATTGTTTTATAGCCTGAAAACAGCAGGTGCATGGTGCATCATGCATTTGACGCAAAGCAATGTTTGAATTTATCATGCTCTGGAAATTTCAAGCGGAAAATCATTATGAACTTTTGTTACAAACCGTTGATGAGGCAAAAAATACCGGCCGGAGATCGTCAGATGTTGATCCCCGGCCGGTTTTTTGTAAAGGACAGTTATTTTTCTTGATTAAGTCGGCGAGCTTATTCAGAATCCTTATCAAGTTTATCTTGCATACGTTGAGCTGCACTATTGCATTCAGCCGCAGCAATAAGCATTCCGGCAACAACAATTCCAAAAAGAATCATTACCGGTACAGAACTTGACAGAATCAGCAGTACAGTTATAAAAACTGCTCCTATACAACACATTACCGTTGAAGATTTTTTATCTTGAATTCGTTTTACAAGAGTATCTCGTTCAGCCTTTGTTAATTTGCCCATTTTTATTTATTCTCCTCATTTAATGCAATGATGCTGCCATCTGCTCCGGTGTTGCCGCAATTTGGACAAGCAGGATGCCCGGTTTCTTTGTCCGCATTTTTCACTCCGCATTGAAAGCAAAAAACATCTTCACATTTTTTGCACCGGAAAGCATTGTCCACAAAATGCATTCCCCATACACATTCATACGACATATAACCACCCTTTTTGTTTTTACTGTCGCAGAAAAGCGGCAAAGAAATTCAAAGGACAAAATATACGTCTTCAGTGAATAGCGTGGAATAAAGGAGGAAATCGGACAATAAAAAAGCCGAATACTCCAGAATTGCACTTCGTCCGAGGCCCGACCAAGAGCCCACTACACCTAATGCAAATAGGAGCATCCGGCAAGATCATGCAAAAAAGGCACAATCTTACTGGACACAGTTCACCTGCAGGTGTAGTAGACAAAAACGTTTTTTACTTGGTCGGTTTCGGACGAATTTGCCGTAAAATGCGAACAGTTTTCAATTAGCCGCTGCCGTTATTGGCAACACAGTTAATATATAACCATAAAGGAATAAATACAAGTCGTAAAAAAGAAAAAATCATACAGAGAGGTCTAATGACCTCTTATAGCGGAGAATTTGGGGAGATTTTATTTAAGCACCGTCAGGTGCGCTGTAAAAAGAAACACATCCTCCCGCCGCAGGCGGCAACTTCACAAGTGAAGCGATAGCGGTTTGAGCCAGAGTAACGCAGACTGAAAGTCGAGTAACGCAAGGCACAAGCCACTGTTGCGGAACGCCTTCACAAGCGAATGAAAGGAGCGACTTAACAAGCAAGTCGGAACGGTGTTTTAGTGAAGATGTGAAGAAAAGGCTGCGCCTTTTGAGTGAAGTTGCGCTTCGCGCAGTGAAGTGAAGACTTGCGTCTTCGTTATTTTTTTTGCCCGGAATTCGGGCAAAAAAAATGGGGTGGTAGACCGGACTTGAACCGGCGACCTTCTGGGCCACAACCAGACGCGCTAACCAACTGCGCCACAACCACCATTTCGTTTACTGTTTCCTAATATACCCCCGGTTGGCCATTTTTTCAAGTGATTTTCTCAAAAAAAGTATAAAGAGGCAAAAAAAAATAAAAAAAAACAAGAAATCACTTGCATTTTCTATATATGTATGTTCCATTATGTGCAGAGAAGTTATAAACCGGATATTTTTGCCGGTAAAATAAATTCAGGAGCGAATTAATGAAGTATTATACCGAGGACCATGAGTGGGTCGAAATCATGGGCGAAACTGCAATAATTGGTATTTCGCAGTATGCTGTCGAACAATATGGTGATGTCGATTTTATTGAATTGCCGGAAGAAGGCGTCGATTTCATTATCGGCGATCCGCTGTGCAATATGGAAACTGACCGTTACTCGGTGGAATTGTGCGCTCCAATCAGCGGTGTCGTGGCCAAAGTCAACGAAGCTTTGGAAGATGAACCGGAACTTTTGACCGAATCCCCCGAAGAAAAAGGCTGGATTTGCAAACTTACCGATTTCGACGCCTCGGAACTTGATGATATGATGAATGAGGATGATTACTTCAAATATCTTGATTCACTTGAATAATTAACCATTTGTCGCCTCTGATGTGCGGGGCAGGGGAGGTTTTATGCAGCAACGGGTCGTAACTGTCCGTAATAACGCCGGTATTCACTGCCGGCCTTCCGGGGTTATCCTCACCACGATCAAAAATGAATTTCCCGATCACCGGGTGGAAATTCTGACCGCTGACGGTGCCGTTACGGAAATAGACGGCATTCTGACGCTGATTTCGCTGGCATTGACCAAAGGCACTACCGTCACGCTCCGGATCGAGGGCATCGATGAGGAGCGGGCCATTACGCGCATCGGTGATTTATTAGAATATGAATTTGACTTTCCCCCGCGTAAATGATCAATAAACTTTTGGAAAATTTCCGGAATAACCGCAGTTCATGGATATTCTGGGGTATCGCTGTCGCCGGTTTGCTGTTGCGAATGGAATATTTGCGCCAGTACGCCGGTCAAGTTTATTCTGCCTTTGCCATCGGTGCCGATGTGCAGGAATACGATCAGCGCGCCAATGAAATTCTTCACGGCATATTCTTTCCCGAAACTCCGGAGATCCACGGTCCGCTCTATTCATGGGTGCTGGCTCTGTTTTACCGCTTCAGCGGCGGTTCGCTGATCGCCGTCCGCGCACTGCAGCTGATGTTGAATTGGGCCGCTTACATCGCACTGGCCAAACTCATCAAACGTTTGGGCGGTTCCGAAAAACTGCAACATATTTTCCTCGCCCTGTCGATGTTCGTGCCGGTGATCTTTTTTCATCAGGGTGAAATCATTTCTGAAACTCTCCTCGCTCCACTTTTCGCCGGATTTTTGTGGTGCCGGGTGTCGGCAGAGGAAAAATCCAGCTGCAAACTTTTGCTTTCTTCCGGTGTCATGCTCGGCTCTTTGATCCTGACCCACGGGATCATGTCCCTTTTCGCCATTGCTGAACTCATCCGGGAAGTGATCCGCAAGCAATTCAAAACCGCCGCCATACTCTTTGCCGGTATCGCCATGCTGGTCGCGCCGGTCATCATCGCCAAAAGTTGCTTTTACGGCAAATTCTGCTGGGTTCAGGATAACGGCGCATACAACTTCTGGATCGGTTGCAACCCCGATGCCACCGGCGGATGTTACCTGCGCCCCGGCAAAATGTGGAGCCGCCCGCTGGAAGCCGCTAAAGCCTCCGCCGCTGAACTCGGCGTTTCCGAATCCCGGATTTTTTTGACCGGTTCCGGTAAATTCATCCTCAATGAACCGGGTAAAGCCCTGCTTCTGCCTCTGAAAAAACTTTGCCTCTTATTCGCTCCATGGGAACCGATCGCCGGTGCCGACCCCGAAGAACTCATCCGCCGCACCCCCATTCAACGCGCCGGAAGCGGGATGTTCCTCGCCCTGACGCTCCTCGGTGTCACCGGAATATATTTCGCCATCCGCAAAAAATATCCCAACTATATCCACTTCTATCTGCTATCCGCTTCTGTCGCCGCCACCTTGCTCCTTACGGTCGTTTCCGGCCGTTACCGGCAGGGATTGATCCCCGGTTTGATTCTGCTTGCCGCCATCGCCGTATATCACCTCGGTAAAAAATCATGGCTGATCATCGCCCCGTCTCTGCTCGCCGGAATCATCATTTTCCCCATTCGACACCCAGCCATTTCCGGTTACGCTGAAGCCGCTTCCATCGAGGGTGAAGCATACTACCGTTTGGAAGATTGGGAAAATGCCAAACATTTCCTGCTCATCGCTGAAGCCGCTATCGACAACCCGCAGCGGTTCGATAATATGCTCGGTGCCATCGCCGAAAGAAACGGAGAAATCGACGAAGCCCATTTGCGTTACTCCCGTGCTGTCGCCAGCGATCCGACCGATGCCGATTCTCTGCTCAATCTCGGCCATCTCTACTTTTTCCACTTCCCCGATAAACGGCTGGAGGCCCTCTCTTATCTGCGTGATGCCCTCGAACAAAATCCCAATCTGCCATCCGCGTACGATATGTTCGGCATCCACCTTGCCCAGAATAACGATATCCCCGGCGCACTGCAAATGTTCGAATCTGCTCTGCGCTGTGATCCCGATAATGAACTCTATCAAAATAAAGTAAATTTGTGCCGGCAGATCCTGGCACGGAAACGAGGCGAAAATGCACCTGAATCCAGTCATCCTTAAAACCGTGATCCTCCTGATCTTATCCAATTGTTTCATGACTTACGCATGGTACGGACACCTGAAAAATCTCGGCTCCAAACCCCTCATCATCGCCGTCCTTATCAGTTGGGGCATCGCCTTCTTTGAATACCTCATCCAAGTTCCCGCCAACCGCATCGGCCATGATGGTCATTTGACCCTCGCTCAACTGAAAATTATGCAGGAAATCATCTCCCTTTCCGTCTTCGTTCCATTCAGCGTCCTCTTTATGGGCGAACCGCTCCGCTGGAACTTCCTCTTCGCCGGAATTTGCATGATCGGCGCCGTCTTCTTCATCTTCAAATCCTAACTTACTTTTCTTTTCACGAGAAAAGAAAAGTAAGCAAAAGAAAAGCGGGATACCCTACTTTCTTTGGAAAGAAAGTAGGCAAAGAAACCTGTTTTCACGGGAAAAGTATAGTTCGCAAAAGAAAAGCGGTGTGTCACAGTCCGTATTGTCCGTATCGTCCGTATCGTCCGTATTGTCCGTATTGTCCGTATTGTCCGTATTGTCCGTATTGTCCGTATTGTCCGTATTGTCCGTATTGTCCGTATTGTCCGTATTGTCCGTATTGTCCGTATTGTCCGTAATTGCCCGTTACAGTTTTCAGGCCTATTTGTCTTGTTGCCGCGGCTTTTAACTTGAAAAATTCCAAATCCTTGCTACATTATCATCAATAACAATCTGTTATTTTTATCATCAGGGCAATTAAAATATGGAAAACAATCAAAATTTTACGATCGGCTTGGATTTCGGTTCCGACAGTGTAAGAGCAATTCTGACAGATTGCAGTGACGGCAAAATGATTTCTTCATCCTCCTGCCGCTATCCCCGGTGGCAGGCCGGCAAATATTGTGACCTCGCCACTTCCCGCTTCCGTCAGCATCCGCTGGATTATCTGGAATCCATGACCAAAGTCGTCCGGGAGGTTTTGGCCGGTCAGAACCCCGCCGCCGTCAGAGGTATCGGCATTGATACCACCGGTTCCACCCCCTGTGCCGTCGACTGCAATGGTGTGCCTCTGGCTCTCAATGAGCGTTTTACAGATGATCCCGATGCCATGTTCGTCTTATGGAAAGATCACACCGCTTTGCCTGAAGCCGAAGAAATTTTGCAGAAAGCCAAATCATCTTCCGTCGATTACACCCGTTACGAGGGCGGCAGTTACTCCCCGGAATGGTTCTGGGCCAAATATCTGCATATCCTGCGGCATAATCCCGCTGTGCGTGAGGCTTGCGCCGGATTTGTTGAACATTGCGACTGGATCCCCGCCGAATTGACCGCCTCTCCGGTGAGAACCGGTCGTTGCGCCGCCGGACACAAGGCCATGTGGCACCCCGATTGGAATGGTTATCCGCCGGAATCTTTCTTCACTTCGATCGACCCGCTTTTCCGCGGCCGGGTCGATACTTTGGATAAGGAAACTTTCACTCCGGATAATCCGGTCGGCAAACTTTCTGCCAAATGGGCCGGAATTTTCGGTTTGAGTACCGATGTCGTGGTCGCCGGTGGTATTTTGGATTGTCACAGCGGTGCCGTCGGAGCGGGTATACGCCCCGGACAACTGGTCAAAGTTGTCGGCACTTCCACCTGCGAAATCGTGGTCGCTCCGGAAGTTGACCGCTGCATCCCCGGTATTTGCGGTCAGGTCGATGGCTCCGTGCTGCCCGGCATGACCGGTTTGGAAGCCGGACAATCGGCTTTCGGCGACATCTATTCGTGGTTCATCCGTTTTCTTTCTTATGCCGGAGAAGTCGATTTTCAAAAACTTGAAGCCGATGCCGCCCGGCAATCGCCCGGCTGTGTGCTGGCTTTGGATTGGCACAATGCCCGCCGTACTCCCTTTGCCAATCCTTTTTTGACCGGAGCGATCGGCAATTTGACTCTGGGAACCACTGTCCCCATGGTTTACCGGGGCCTGATCGAAGCCACGGCATTCGGCGCAAAGCGCATCGTGGAACATTTCATCCAAGAAGGTTTCCCGGTCGATTCCATTCTGGCAGTCGGCGGCATCCCCAAAAAATCACCGCTGGTAATGCAGATTTGTGCCGATGTTTTGAATATGAATATTCAGATCGTCGATACCGATGAGTGTTGTGCTTTGGGTGGTGCGATCTTTGCCGCCGTTGCTTCCGGAGTATTTCCCGATGTGGCAAAAGCCTCTGCCGTTATGGCGGCAAAAACCGGCAACTCCTACACCCCGGATGCTGATATGAGCAAAATATATGCCGGTTTGTACCGGAAATATCTGGCCTGCGCCGATGCAGTGGAATCCCTCATCTCGGCCGGAATGTGAATGACTCTCCGGCTGTTTTGATTCTTACTCCACAAAAAATGGATGCGGCAGAATCTGAAAACTCTGCCGCATCCCATGTTTTTGGCGGGGAAGATTACTTCAATGCCTCTTTGAGTACCGGCAGTACACACTTATACATACGGTAGAAGCCCAGATCGTTGGGGTGGCAGCCGTCAACGGTGCAGCAGTCGCGCAGATCAGTGCCGAAAAGTTTTTCGCCATCCACGAAATAGACATTTTTATCCCCGGCATCGAGCGCATTCTGATAAGTCTGCCGGATGATTTCCCGGCGGCGGGCATGGACATCTATCGAGGGTTGATCGATATAAGCGAAATCGCATTTTGACAGCATGATGACCGGCAGATCGGGTTGTTTTTCCCGGATGATTTTGAAAAATGGTTCATGGGTCGCCTGCAAATGGGCCTCATCCGGAGCGTTGTGATCGTAATCAAGTACCAAGGCGGATAATTTTAACGAAGCGATCGCTTCGGCCATGGCTTTTTCACCTTTGGCAGAACCGGAAAATCCGAGATTGATCTGTTCGGCATCAATGGCGCGGCAGAGCATGGATGAATAGGCATTGCCGGGGCGTGAGGCACATCCGCCCTGGGTGATGGATGAGCCGTAGAAAAGCACCGGATGCGGTACTTTGTGCGCCTTGGGCGGGGCGATACGACTGCCGGCTTGCAGACCGATTTCCACGGAATCAACACCGCCGTAGAGGGGAAAGTTGATTACCCATTCGGCGAATTTCCGATCCGGATTGTTCCCGGCGATCTCGGAAATTTCCACCTGGCCGGGGGAGGGCTTTACCGTGCAGTTGTAGAGCAGTTTTCTGCCGGGCATTTTACAAAACGTATCAAAACCGGCACTGCCGGCTCTGGGCATATGGTTCATATCGCAACTGTTGGAAAGTTTTGCCCGGATCATGATTTGTTTGGAATCCGAGCGAAAGCGCACGCATACTCCGGAAGTGTGGAAACTCAACGCCAAAACACCTTCGTTGACATCGCTGACGGTCATCGTTTTGGGCAGGCGGTAATAAGCACCATCATTTTCCTTATACCACGGCAGACCTTCCAATGCGAAAGGGGGATTTTTGACATCGCAGAAAATGAAACCGTTTTCATCAGCGGTACAGGCGGAAAAATTTTTGTCGATTCTGGTAATATCCATGACTTGATCCTCTTATGTTTTAACGTGAAGTCAAAGGCATACTATAATTGCGAAAGGGAAAAAGTCAAATGCGGAATGCAGAAAAAACGGCAATCAATGCTTTTGCAACTGCCGCTCCAACTGAATGATGGTGCGGCGCAGAGAATCATCATTCTCGCAACGCTCCGGAATGGTTTTGGCAGCGTGCAGCACGTTGGCGTGAGTCCGGCCGAAAATATCCCCGATCTCATTGCTGGAAAGCCGGGTGAGTTTCCGGCAGAGGAACATCGCCACCATGCGTGGATCGGCGACATGACGGGCGCGGCATTTGCCGATGATATCCGCCACCGAGATACCGAAGTGGTTGGCTACTGTCTGCTGGATGGCTTCCGGGCGGATATCTTTGGCCAGACTCTCCTCGGCCAACTGGGCGTGGAGTTGATTTTCGGCTTCAGCGATGGAAAGGTCTTCCGTGCCGCTCATTTCCGCATAGGCAGACAGGCGCAGGAAACAACCCTTGAGCCGCCGGACGGAACTGGTGATGTTTTCAGCAAGAAATTCCAGAATGGAATCCGGCAATGCAGGATTGGTCAGATGAGCCTGCCGCCACATCCGCAAAATGACCAGACGCTGTTCATATTCCGGCATACCGACCTGACAGGTCATTCCCTGTTCAAAGCGGCTGCTTATGCGCCGGTCGATACCGGATAATTCACATGGCTGGCGGTCACTGGTCAGCACGATTTGCTTGCCCTGCTGATAGAGGATGTTGAAAACGTTGAAAAATTCCTCCTGCAAAGCGGTCTTTTTTTCCAGACGGTGGATGTCGTCGATCAGCAGTACATCGGCGTTGAGGAATGAAGCCCGGAAGTCAGCGGCATTGCGATGGCGGGTCAGTGATTCATAAAAATCATTGAGCATCTCATCGCAAGTGACACTGCGGACGGTCATTTCGGGTCTTTCGGCAGAAATTTTACCGGCGATAGCCTGAAGCAGGTGGGTTTTACCGATACCGTTGGTTCCGTAAATGAAAAGCGGATTGTAGCACTCACCGGGGGCTTCGGCGGCGGAACGCGCCATGGCGAAAGCGTGCCGGTTGCTGTTGCCGCAGATAAAGTTATCGAATGAATAAAGTTGATTGCGCCGTTTGGGGATCGCCGGAGTTTGCTCAACTTTCCGGATTTCCGGAACCGCATTCTTTCTGACTCCGGCGGCGGCTTGCGGGATTACGCCGGGGCGCAACTCGAAACGGTAACTTCTGCCGTGGATATTATCCAGCGCACTTTGAATAAGATCGCTGTAATTATCATTGATCATATCCCGGAAAAATTCGTCAGAAACGCCGATGGTCAGCAAATCGCCTTCCAGCGTCAAAGCGGTCATCTGTGAGAACCACTGACGATAGAGGGATTCACTGCGGCTTTTCAAGATGCTGACGGCGAGATCCCAGATCTCTTCAGCTCTGAATGCTCCTGACTTCATTTTATACCCGAATCGTTAAACTGTTACTCATTGAGGCGGTATCAAAATGTTGATCACGCCTGTATTACTAAACAAAAAAACCTGTCAGCAAACTGCTGCCAATTTGCTGTCAGCTTTCCGTCAAACCGGCATCGCGGAACTCATGCAACTTTTCCGGAAATGCCGTTTTTATTAACCGCAGAACTCCTTTTGGACCTCTGCTCTCAACACAATGCATAATATATTCCGGAATAACCGTTTTTGCAAATGCTCTTTTCCGGAAAAAATCGCAACTCATACCGTTAAAAAAACGTAAGCAGGCGTTATCTCAAATAGTTATGGAAAATAAAAATTTTCAGGAATTTTTTTTGAAAAAAAATCTCTTTTTATACAACCAGTTATGAATATTTTTGCAGTCATGCGGCACTTCAAGGGTTTACGAAAAATCCGTCTGAAAAAACATCTGAAAAAGTCGAAAATAAGGATTGCCGATCTAATTTTCTGCTAAAAGTTAAGAAATGTTTTTATACGGAAGTGTATTATAATTTTATAACTCTGAATAGTGTGGGGAGAAATCATAAATTGCAACAATTTTTTGCGTTTCAGAGAAAAGTTGTTTACAAGTTATTAACAACCTGAAGCAACAACGTTATTATTGATTTATCGGACCGGTTTCAACGCTCCGGAAGTTTTGGCGATGGTTCTGCCGATGACCACGACGGAAACTTTTCCGGCACCGGCATCGAGCAGTTTTTCTGCGGCGGCAGTCAGAGTCGCCCCGGTGGTCAATACATCGTCGATCAGAATGATATGTTTGCCGGTGATATCCGGATTTTTGACGGTGTAAAAGGCATTCTGCAACCCCCGGTGCCGGGCTTTGCGGCCGAGGGTGGATTGCTTGCGCAAAGAAAATTTGCGGCGCAGCAGACCGGCGACCGGAATACCGGTGCGGCCGGAGATCACTCCGGCAAGCAGAGCTGCCTGATTGTAAGAGCGGAATAAATAGCGCAATGGATTCAGCGGCACCGGCACGAGCAGATCGGCAGTCATTCCGGCTGAACTCATCAGGTCGGCGGCCATTCTGCCCAGCGGCCGGGCAAGTTCCGGATGGTTGCGGAATTTGAACCGGTGGATAAGTTCCCGGCCGAGTCCCCGGTAGGCAAAGAGAGCCAGAGCCTGCTGCCACGGCCGTTTTTCTTCGGCCAGACAGCGGTCGCAGAATTCGAGCAGACCGTGATTTTCCCCGCCGCACCCGTTACAGCGGTAACGGGCATCGAAAAAGTAGAGTTTTTCCATGCATGACGGACAAAACGGCGTATGTTGCGGATTGGGAGCGTAACAGTTGAAACAGTTGTTGAATAACAGGCGGTCGGTAAGCCGGGTGGTGACCGGTTCCGGCGGCTCGGCTGCGGGCAGCTCCAGCGGCGGCAGATCCGGCAGATAGCCGTGATGGATGCGGATCTCCGGCATGGTAAAAGCGGAATGGATGGTGACTTCGATCAGGTCAAAGCGGGATAGCCTTCCAGTGATGTCAAAGGTTTTCAAATAGAGTTTGGCGGCGTTGAAGTTGCGTTTGCGCTGACGGTATGAGAGATTTATCATCGGCGGAAAACCCGGCTTGAAGCGGCGGGTTTTTACTTCGGCAAAGACGATGGTTTCGCCGTCAAGGGCGATGATATCCAGTTCCCCGGCTTTGGTTTTCCAGTTGCGGCCGAGGATGATCAAACCGTTGGCCTCCAGGTGTCGGCAGGCGGCATTTTCGCCGAACCGGCCGACGGCGGCACTTTTCCGGCGCAATATGGCGGTGCTTTTCATGGCAGTTGTCCGGCGACGAAGCGGTCACGGTCGCAGAGATCACGGATGATGGCGGCGGTCAACCCGGCGGATTCGAGTGCGGCGGCAGTCGGGGAAGCCTGTTCCGGGGAAAGTTCAAAGATCGCTCCGCCGTGAGGGTTGAGATGTTCAGCAAGAGCGTCGATGGTTTTCAGGATCAACTGCAAACCGTCATCCGGAGCGGTAAGGGCCAGTTTCGGTTCAAAATCTCTGACTTCTCCGGGCAAGGTAAGATATTCTTCTTCAGTAACGTAGGGTAAATTGGCTCCGATAAGATCGAATTTGCCATTTCCCACTCCGGAAAAGAGATCACTTTGAATGAAGCGGATATTTTCCGCATTATTGGCTCCGGCATTTTCCTGCGCCAGTTGCAGGGCATCGGCAGAAATATCCACGGCGGTCACATTCAGATCACGCCTTTCAGTGGCAACGGCGATGGCGATCGCTCCGCTGCCGCAACCGATATCCAGCACCGAACCGTTTGGCGGGGCGTGGTCGATGAGCCATTGGGCGAGCAATTCGGTTTCCGGGCGGGGAATGAGTACCCGGCGGTCAACTTTGAGCATCAGATTCCGGAAAGGGGCAGTGCCGAGCAGATATTGCAAAGGTTCACCGGCAACCCGGCGGCGGGCGATCTCGCGGGCGTGGTCGATAGAAGATGACTCCTCAACTATCCAGCGGGCTTCCTGATAAAAATTTTCCACATTTCCGCGTTGCAGAATATCACGGACGATCCGGATGGCGTCATTCATAAAAAAAATACCTCGTGCTGTATATATAATAGGTAATATAGCACGAATTGTGTTATAGTGCAATAAAAATTTGGTGTGGGCTATTGAAAAATTGCGTGCTTATGTTATATTGTCTGAAAGTCAAAATACCGGAGTAAGTTGAATTATGGTTCAAACAGTGGCAAAACAGATTTTTTTGCGTGATGCAGACGGCGGGATCACGCCTTTCGACACGGGTGAATTGCAGACCCGGTTGATCGGCAGTTTTCTGGCGACCGGGTTGCGTGAAGAAAGTTTCATGTCAGAGGAGATCGTGCTGGCATTGGAATATACATTGTTGAATTCCCCCCGTCAGGAGCCGGTATTCTGCAAAAGCGAGATCGATGCGGCGGTCATCCGGCTGCTGGAAGGTATCGGTTTCCCGGAAGTTGCCCACGTTTTCCGGCGCAACGGCCATGAACAGATCGTGCGGATCGCCGCTGATGAAGTGACGGTCGCCGGATTGCTGGTGTCGCATCTGGGATGTTCGGCGGAGCGGGCGGCGCATATAGCGCAACTGGTAGCCGGAGCGATGAAACAGTTGCATATCGAAAGTGCTTCACCGCATCTGCTGTTGGAAATGGCCCGCCATTATGAAAGAGATCTGGCGGAAGAGGATTTTCTTGCCGACAATACTCTGCTGCCCGGAGTGCCGCAGCAGACCCTTACCCGCAAGGATATTTATGAGATATTACCGGAAGCCCCCCGCAAACTGGTGGATGCCGGAGTGTTGCGGATCAACGGCATAACCACCCTGTTTCCCAGTGTGCGTTTCTTTTTCTTTATGAAAGAGTTTGCCCGGTCGGAAAAGTTGTCGTTCCCCGTGACGGAATTGGAGATCGAGCCATTGCTTTACAATGCCGGCAAGGCCCTGGAAGAGGCACGGTGCGCGATCAAAAAAGCGTTGCATCATCCGGAAGAATTGCCCTGCTGTCTGGCATTGCCGGATATCTTTGACTTTCTGGAATCATGTGCCGGCAGTGCACCGGATCAGCGTCTGGCCGCTGAATTGGCATCGGTGTTGACTGCGGCACTGGATTGTGAACTTTACCATTTGGCCTTCGATTGAAATATTTTCCGGATTTTTGTTCCGGGCGACTGGAAAACCGGAAGAAAACGGGTTATATTAACTTACGATTTTATGTTTGTATGACAGATAAGGAGAGAGTATCATGAAATTTACGGTAGACCGGCTGAAATTGCAGAAAGCGTTGCAAAAAGTAAGCAATATCATTGGTTCACGTTCCATGCTTCCGTTGCTGGGCAATGTGTTGATCAAAGCCACGGAAGAGGGTTTGGAGTTGAGTACCACCGATCTGGAACTGCGTCTGGTGACCACGGTCGAAGCGGAAGTCAGCGAAGTCGGCACGACCACTTTGCCGGCGAAAAAACTTGCTTCACTGATCGGCAGTTTTTCGGCGGAAAAGGTGGATTTTGTCATCGACGACAAAGATTTTGCCCGGATCACCTGCGGCACGGCGAAATTTACATTGCTGGGTCTTTCAGCGGCGGATTTCCCCGAAGCACTGGCATTTGAAGCGGTGCATACGATCAAGATCAAAGAGAGTCTTTTCAAACGGATGATCGGTTCGATCGCCTATGCGGTCAGCGTGGATGATTCCCGCAAAGTGCTGACCGGTGTGCTGTTGAGTTTGCGTGAAACCGCCATGACGCTGGTGGCGACCGACGGTAAACGTATGGCGATGCAGGAATCCAGTCCGGAAAGCATCATCGGCGGCGACGGCGATGCGATCATTCCTCTGAAAGCGATGTCCGAGATCCGCCGTCAGCTTGATGGCGACGAATTGCTGACCATCGAAGTCGGCGAAAAACTTTGCCGTTTCACCTGCGCCGGAGTGACCCTGACCAGCAAATTGATCGAGGGAGCCTATCCCAACTACCGTCAGGTGGTGCCGGGTAAATTTGCCAGCGAAGTGGAATTGCCGGTTCAGGCGTTGCTGGCGAAAATCGAAACGGTGGCGTTGATGATCGCCGGCGCGAATAGTTCCATTATTCTGCGTTTTGCCGACAATCAGCTGCAGTTGCAGGCCTCCAGTGCGGAAGTCGGCGAAGGCAGCGACCTTTTGGAAACCACCTTTGAGGGCGAAACGTTTGAAGTTTCCTTCAATCCGGTGTTTCTGGCCGATCCGTTGCGCAACACTGATGCGGATATGGTGAGATTCAAATTGAATGATCCTTTGAGTCCGGTGGCGATCGAAGCCGGTGAGGGATTCATCTATATCATCATGCCGATCCGCAAAAAGTAAAAGTGGTTATCCGATCCATAGCATTGACCAATTTCCGCAACTTTGAGTCGCGGGAATTGGTTTTTTGCAATCGCAACATATTTTTTGAAGGGCCCAATGGTTCCGGCAAGAGCAATTTGCTGGAAAGTATCGGGTTTGCCAGTTTGTTGCGTTCATTCCGTGGTGCGCCGCCGCGGGAAATGATCCGGATCGGGGCGCGGGAATTTCAAATCAGAATGGCGTTGCAGGGGCGTATCGCCCCGGAAATTCTGGAGATCAGTGAAAACGTTTCCGGCAATCGCAAACTGGCGATCAATGGTTCGCCGGTTCGCCGGAGCAGTGATTTCATCCGGGAGTTTCACACGGTGGTTTTTGCTCCGGAAGACCGGGAGATCGTATCCGGGCCGTCGGGGAACCGCCGGAGATTTTTTGACATACTTATTTCGGAGATCGAGCCGGAATATCTTTTGCGCTTGTCCCGGTATATCCGGGCGTTGCTCCAACGCAACCGGGCATTGAAATTTGCGCCGCATACTGCCGGGGCATTTGAGGATGAGTTAGCGGAAAATGCGCCATTTATTGCCGCCAAACGGCGGTTTTACGCTCAAAAAATTGCGGAAAAAGTGGCTTTACTGCTGGGGGATAGAGGCGGCTTTGAGGTGATATACCGCACTGATGCCGGGGAAGATTTCCGGATGCACAAGGCATTGATCCGGGCGAAAAAGGAGAGCGAATTGCGCCGCCAATGCACCGCTTGCGGAGTGCAGTTGGATGATTTTGAATTTATTTTCAACGGCAAACTTTTGCGCACTTACGGCTCGACCGGACAGGTGAGATTGATCGCATTGCTGCTGAAACTGGCGCAATTTCAGGTGGTTCAGAGTAATTCCGATGCGCCGCTGGCGGTACTGGCCGACGATGTTACCGGCGAATTGGATGAAAATAATCTGTCACTTTTCCTCGATACCATTGCCGAAGCCGGGCAGTCATTTTTCACCTTTGCCGAACCGCCCCGCTTCTCATTGCCCGACAGTGCGACCATACCTGTTGGAAATAATGGCTGAAGATAATTCAGAATGGTGACGGCGGAGTATAACTTTTCCTTAATAAATGACCGCCATACGGCGCTGATGAGATGTCGTTACAAAACATTATTGTCCAATTGGCAATTTCTTCTTCAGTAAAATTATATCTCAAAGCCATTTCCCGGAGTTCTTTCAAGCGGCCGCGGACTGCCAAAAAGGCGGCAAGTTCAACAAATTTACGTTCTCTTATCTGTTGCCAATCCGTGCTTTGAGGGGGAGTATCGCTAAATATTTTTTCACCAGATAGATTGGAATAATGTATTTCCTTCTCCCAGCCGGTGGTGTCGAAGCCCATGGTGACATTCAGATACACCGCGCCAACCGCACCGGCGTAATATATTTCGTCGGTCCATTTGAACCACAAACCCTTTTGCGGGTGACGGCAGCCGCAAATATTATTAGTGGGGTCAAAAAGTCCAATCGCACTGAATGAAACGACTTCTCTCCAGCAATTGCCGGAAATATCAAAAATCGTGGTTTGGGTGTATCCGGCATCTGCTCCTGAACCGAAATTGTGAGCGGAAACTATCAGGTAGCGGCAAAGACCACTGTTATCGGCAGCGCATAAGAGGGAATCAATATCAAGAACTTCATCTTCCGGATTGGGATCACCGGGAACAAATGGATCAGATTGGGCAGCGCGGATCCATTCACATTTATTTATGCCATGACTGATTTTACTGAAATAAATGTATCGCCCTTCGGTAGAAAAAAGAATAGTATTACCTTTTTTGATTTGTACTGTTGCATTATATCCGTATGATACATACACCCGTATTTTTTCGCTGTCACCGGCAGTGGGTGCTGTTTGCGGCTCGTTTTCTGCCGCAAAGGCGACTGTAACGGCGGCAAAGACCGCGGTAAAAATTGAAGTGAAAATCTTTCTCATTTTTTGTACTTCCTTTTTTTTATTCTCTTAAACTGCATTTTTACCATCTGCCATGTAATATATCACTGATGATTGGACATTTTCAGTCCATGTAAATAAAAAAACGTAAAATTTTTCCGGCATCACGTTGTCAGAAAAGGGCCGTGACAATAGTCTAATAAAGCAGACAGATTCGCAAATATCACAAAGCAAGACCAACAGAAAAAAGGAGAGATATTATGAGATATATCCCAAATTGACGCAGTAGTTAAAATTTTGTCACTCTTGTATTATGAATTAAACTTGAAAAAATAATTATAAATCAAAAAAAAGGAAAAATAATAATGAGTTACGGTCTGGATTCAAAAAATTACCCGCCCAAAAGTCGTTTTACATTTATTTTGCTGTCGTTGTTTTTTAACAGTTTGGGGTTACATTTATTCTATATCGGCTATGCAGGTGGCGGGGTGTTCACTTTGCTTTGGAATGCCGCTACGGTGTATTTTGCACTTCAAGGTGAGCAGATGGTGGAAACGGTGCTGTGGATGTATGGAATTCATTGGGTTGTCACTTTGATCGGGATCATTTCAGCCGACACAGATGCGAGAAATATGCCTTTGCAATAAATAACTGTCAGGAGATATGAAATTATGATCATGAAAAAAATGTTGTTTTCTGCCGCCATTATTTTGGGATGCAATTCTTTTTCAGCCGGTGCTTTTGAATATTTACCGCTGCCGCCTCCGCCTCCGCCGCAAAGTGCTTATGACGGACGGGATAATGCCTGGCGCAACGGCAATTATCAAAGTGCGCTGGATTATCAGTTGAGAATAGCAAATATGGATAATTCAATTGAAATAAGTGCTGCCAGTGATTGTTTTGTTCTTGCTATGTGCTATTGGAATGTCGGCAACCGGTCGCAGGCGATTGCCTGTGTGGAGCGCGGGATCAGTTGTTTGAGAAATGGCCGGTATACTGCCGGTTCCGGATGCGAACGAGCGGCCGTGGAATTTTTACAGAAAATGCGCAATGGCGATCTGCCTGATAAGTTCAACTATTATGATACTCACTCATTCGGTGTTCTGGGTTATATAATGGCGGTGCCGGAGGCTGTCTGGTATCATAAAATGGGACAGCACAATGCCAGACTGGATGCCATAATAAGGTATTGTGATTCCATGATTCAAAGTTATCAAAGACGGCAGGATGAGATCGAAAGGGAAGCAAAAAGATATGCCCGGCTGGAATATTTGAATGGTACCGGCTGTGAATTTTCCATAGATCATCCTCCGGCTTACGGAACTGAACTGCGCAACAAATGGGATGCGTGCCGGCGGGTATATGATATATTCCGGTGAATGGCATTGTAAAGTCAACAAAATATTAAAAGGAAATGTTATATGGATAGCGAAAGATTGATACTCACTTCTTTTGAGTGGGAAAATAAGGAAAATTTCAAGTTCCTGCCGGAAGAAAAAAAGTTGCAGTTTTTTGCCTGTCAGAAAGTTGAAGGTAAATCCAGTTACAAAGTGCAAGTATTGGTAACTGATGAAAGAGTCGTACTTTTGCGGCGGTTCAATCTGCTTCCGTTGCTGCTTCTTGCATTGGGCTTGGGGGGCGGGTGTATTGTCATCGGCTGTATTTTCGGTGCGGGATTGGCGATAAAAATGTTAGCATTGGCTCCTTACATACTGGCAGGCGCGCAGTATGCAAGGCAAAGTAATCCGGAGTGTTACCGTTTTATCCAGTCCATTCCGCATAAAGCGATCACGGAAGTGGATTTTTCCGATGAAAAGTTGGTAAAAATAAATATCAGTGACAGTGAACCGCTGATGCTTCAAATGGGGCGTTCTGCCCGGAAAAAATTTGAAGAAAACGTCGGATGAGCCGCCATTGAATATCGAAAGGCTGTGGTCAAATTGTCTGATAAAAAGCAATTTTGCCGCAGCCTCGATTTTTTTTCCGCAGTTCCCATCCGCCTTATTAAAAGGTGATACTTCTTTAACCTTTTTATATGTTGTAAAAAATGGTAAATTTTACAAATATATTGTCAGAAATATGCACTTGCAATAACCTAATTAAATAAAGAAATATCATCAAAGATTGAGGAAAATATTGCTTTTAATAAGAATCTTTTAGATAAAATATCAATAAATATCGTATTTGTGTTGTAAATATTAAAATGAAGTGTTAAATTATGAGGTGTTGTTGAATTTTATATTAAATATCGTTTGCTGAAATTTGGATTGTCGGTTGCAGGAGTTGGAATGAAAAAGCAAGAGGAATTTGAAAATGAATATAATTTGTCCGAAGTGTAAAACAAATCATAAAATAAAATATTTTGATGGTAAGTCAATGAAATTTTGCCCTGAATGCGGTGAAAAATTTTCAGAATCAGGTGCAGTGGAATCAATTTCAAAAGAGAAAATCCAAAAGGTTGAAAAAGGTCAGCCGTCAAATGACTCCCGGTGCAAATCACAGGCTTTTGAATTGTTGAAACAGGGGAAGCCGAGAGCAGCTTTGTTGACCGCCGTTCAATGTGATGATTTTGAGGATGGGGATTTGCAATACATTTTCGGCCGTTGTTATGAACATGAATTTGTGTTTAATGATAATGAGTTGAAATATACTAAATTTTTGAAAAAAGGAGGTTTTCGGGTGATTGACGACAGATGGGAGTGTAATTCTGCTTTTTATGTGTCAATGTTCTGTTTCAAAGAGTCATTTTTGGAAGCAGTCAAATTTTATTCCGAGGCATTGTATCTGGAACCTGCCAAACATATTGTATCGGATATATATCGCCGGGTGAAACAGCATTCGTTACGTTGTCTTTTGCACATTATCTGCTGGCCGTTGTATTGTTTTAAGGCAATGGGCAGAGAGTATGATGGATTAATGGGATACAAAGACAATCGTTTTTCTGTCTGGTTTTTGAGTTGTTTGTTTTTTTCGCTGCTGCCTTATGGGATTTTGGGGAGCGAAATGGGGTGGTCAAATCTGCTGGCCATCGGTTGTTCTTTTTTGATCGGCTATGTTAGTACCGGGATAATACTTGCGATAATGGCAAAAGTACATTTAAATAAAATGTTGAAACATCGTTTCACTTTTTGCTCTATGGAAAACTGTGATTGGCTTTGATAAGGAATAAACTGTTATGAATTTGAAAAAAACAGGTGCAGAGGTTGAACTTTGCTTGAAATGGCTGTGTTCATCAGATCAGAATGTGGTGATTGATAAAGAAATTAATGATATTTTATCGCTTTTGACCGATGAACATTGCGTTTGGCCGGCCGGAGTAAACGTTGACCGGTTGAAAACAGTTTTTGTTGAACCGCCGCCGCGGGTTATGAACCCGTTGGGTACATGGACAACATATTCAAACCGGAGACGTGAAAAAGTTGTTTCATATTGTGAAATGCTGTTGAATGACGGTCATGAAAAAGAATTTCTGGATTTCATTATTGATCTGTTTGAATGTGTGAAAAATGATTTTATTACTGTCGGTGTTATTTCTCCGGCAGACCGGGCTTGCAATACTGATAATGAGATCGATTTTAATCCATCGGGTATAATCCAGGCACTTTTAAGTGCAACAACGTTGGGATTTTTTATCCGGCAGTCGGTGGCAAACAGTAAAATCACCAGCGATAAAACATTGGCGGTCTTAAGCCGTATCGTTGCTGTACTCGGACATTATTGCTTCAGAATTCTGGAACCGTGCAAAAATATTCCGCCGACCGGATATTTCAATGATATGAAAGATTTTGCTTCCGGGGAGTTGTCACAACTTGCCGCAGCAATGAAACAAACATCATTGAGTTTTGAGGAGGTCGGGAAAATATACAAATCAGCACTTGCTGTCCGTCACCCTGATTGGTATAACGTTCAGAAGGCCTGCCACCCTGATCACGCGAAAGAAAGTACTGTTTATAATAGCAACGATTTGCTGGAATGTCCGGTTTGCGGAAAACATACAGACAGTCTGAAGCGTTGTAATTTTACCGGTGTGGGATTTTATCTGATATTCTTTTCTATTTACAGCCATGACATTACCGCTTGTCCGGAGTGTATGCGTAAGTGTATAAAGATATTGATGAAAAAATATATTTTCAGGGCAAATATTTTATATCCTTTTGTTCTTCTCGGTGCCTGGATAAATTTCTGTAAAATCAGGAAACGCGGACATTCCGGAAATCTTTTTAAAAAAGGATGGTAATTGTAAAAAATATGGATATTCATGAGTTCTATCGCGGTGACTTATGCGTTGAATAAAATTACAAGGTGAAATTACGCTGAAACCGGAGTTGCCGTATCGGCTGCAGATGAAAATATAAATGTATAAAATAATGGAGTTGAAAAATGAATCATATCGAAACTTGTTTCAAAAAGTATTGGGATTTTTCCGGTCGTGCCAGTCGCAGTGAATTTTGGAGTTTCTGGCTGTTTTGTATTGTAATCAATATCATTATCGGTTTGGCAGGTCTGTTTGTTGATTTGCTGCTGACTTCGGATAAAAATCCTTTGGTTCCCGGTAGTGGCATAAGTTGGCCGGGCATCGTTTTTTACTTATTGGTATTCATGCCCCAGTTGGCAGTTGTTTCCAGAAGGCTTCATGATTTGGATAGAGGCGCAGTGGATTTCAGTTTGTATATGATATTTCTGTGGCTGCCCGCAACATTTTTGGATTCCGTTTTTTGTATTATGCCATGGGGGAATTTCATCAGCGATCTTATCGGTGATGAAAATATGGTTGCTGTTGTATTTATTTGCTTTTTGCTGTGCTTTGTTTCCGGTCTCATATTTTTGATCAACTTCTGCCGCCGGGGAACAGTGGGAGATAACTGTTTCGGTAAAGATCCGCTTGCCGAATAAGTTTTTTTCCTGAATTTTTTCACCGATAAAATTTTTCCGGCCGTTGGAAAATGCGGCAAATGCCTTATAGTTGTAAAATGCAGAAGAAAATATTTTGCAACGGTAAGGAGAATGGCTGTGATAAAAAAGGTGATAATTATTCTGGCGGTGTTGTCCTGTGTGCTTCTGGCGGTGAATTTTTACCTGAATTACCGCAAAAATGCCATCTACCGCAATCCGGCATTCGCTTACGGTAATGGCCGTCTGGAAGCCACGGAAATAAGCATTTCCACCAAATTGCCCGGCCGCATCGAGGCGATCTATGTCAATGACGGCGATTTCGTCACCAAAGGACAACTTCTGGCTCTGATGCAGACCGATGTGCTTGAGGCTGAACTCGCCCAGGCGCAGGCCCGCAAAGAACAATCCGAAGCCACACTTACTGCCGCCCAAGCCGCCGTTTCCCTGCGCCAGAGTGAATATGAATCCGCTCTGGCAGTCGTCCGGCAGAAAGAAAGTGCTTGTGACGGAGCCAAAAAACGGTATGACCGGGCGGTGATCTTGCGTCAGGATGCGGCAATGTCGCAGCAGGATTTTGAGGTCGATGAAACCTATTATCAAACCTGTACCGCTGAATTATCTGCCGCCCGGGCCGCCGCCCGCAAAGCCCAGGCCGCCATTGCCGCCGCTCAAGCCGAAGTTTCCGGAGCGCAGGCGGCGATCACTGCCGCCGGGGCGGATATTGCCCGTATTCAGGCGGATTTATCCGATTGCCGCCTGACCGCCCCGGTCGATGGGCGCATCCAATACCGCATCGCTCAAACCGGTGAAGTGCTTGCCGCCGGTGGCAAAGTGCTTAATCTCGTCGATCTTTCCGATGTTTACATGACCTTTTTTCTTTCCGAAGCCAGTGCGGGCAAAGTGAAAATCGGTTCCCCGGTGCGTCTGGTGCTGGATGCCGCACCGGAGAGACCCATTCCGGCGACGGTTTATTTTGTTTCCAGCGTGGCGCAATTCACCCCCAAAACGGTGGAAACGGCCGAGGAACGGCAAAAACTCATGTTCCGGGTCAAAGCCCGGATCGATCCGGAACTTCTGCGCCGTCACCTTGCCGCCGTCAAAACCGGTCTGCCCGGCGTGGCATGGGTGAAACTTGATGAAAATGAGCCGTGGCCGCAATTTCTCCGGGCGGAGAGTGAAAAATGACTCCTCTGGTTCAGGCGGAAAATCTGGAGTTCCGCTTTAAGAAAACTCTTGCTTTGAACCGGGTTTCGCTGTCGGTCTATCCCGGAGGATTATACGGTTTGATCGGCCCGGATGGGGTGGGCAAATCCACTTTGCTTTCGCTGATTTCCGGGGCAAGGCGTATGCAGAAAGGAAAACTTTTCTGTTTGAATGGCGATATGCGTGATCCCCGTCACCGGGAAAAGTGCTGTCCGCAAATCGCCTATATGCCGCAGGGCTTGGGCAAAAATCTTTATTTCACTTTGACCGTGGAGGAAAATCTGCAATATTTCGCCCGTCTTTTCGGGCATGATCCGGCAGAACGCCGCCGCCGCATCGACTTGTTGACCGCCAGTACCGGGTTGAAAGATTTTCTGGATCGTCCGGCGGGGAAACTTTCCGGCGGCATGAAACAGAAACTCGGCTTATGCTGTGCCTTGATCCACGATCCGGAACTTCTGATCCTGGATGAACCGACCACCGGCGTCGATCCGCTGGCCCGGCGGCAATTCTGGGAACTTATCGACCGTATCCGGGAACAGAATCCGGCGATGGGAGTGATCGCCGCCACTGCTTACATGGATGAAGCCGCCCGCTTTGACCGGCTGCTGGCGATGGATGAGGGAAAGATCCTTTTTGACGGTACTCCCGCTGATTTGTTGAAAAACAGCGGCAAACGTGACCTTGACGGCGCATTCATCCAATTACTGCCGCCGGAAAAACGTGCCGGTCACCGTGAACCATTACTTACTCCCTTGCCGCCGGATGATGATATTGCCATTTCCGCTCATGATCTTTCCAAAAAATTCGGTTCATTTACTGCGGTGGATAAGGTTTCATTCACCATCCGCCGGGGGGAAATATTCGGCTTTCTGGGGTCGAATGGGTGCGGCAAAACCACGACGATGCGGATGCTTACCGGTTTATTGGAACCCAGCGGCGGCACAGCTTGTCTTTTCGGGCATCCGGTATCGGGAAACACCATGGAGATCCGTAAAACTCTGGGGTATATGACCCAGAGTTTTTCGCTTTACAATGAATTGACGGTCAAAGCCAATTTGATGCTTTACGCCCGTTTGTGCCAACTGCCGGAAAAAATCGTTGCCGGGCGTTGCAGTCAGATGCTCGACCGTTTCGGATTGCAGGAGTATGCCGGGGAATTTCCCGCCGCTTTGCCTCTGGGCATCAAACAACGGCTTTCGCTGGCGGCGGCAGTTATCCATCGGCCGCAAATCTTGATTCTGGATGAACCGACTTCCGGTGTCGATCCGGTGGCGCGCGACAACTTCTGGGAATTGATAATCGAATTATCCCGCCGGGATAAAGTGACCATATTCATCACCACTCATTTTATGAATGAAGCCATGCGTTGTGACCGCATTTCATTGATGCATTCCGGCAGATCGCTGGCGTGTGACACTCCGGCAAATGTGATAAAAGCCAGCGGAAAAAATGACCTTGAAGCGGCATTCATCCATCTGCTTGAATCGGCTTCCCCGCCGGTGGAACTGCCGGATTTGCCGGAAATAAAAACTGCCCGGCAGGAAAAAACATCCCGCTTCAGCATCCGGCGGCTGATGGCCTGTGCGTGGAAGGAAAATCTGGAATTGCTCCGGGATCCCATTCGCGCCGCCCTTGCGCTTTTCGGCGCATTGCTCCTGATGACCGTCATGGGGTACGGGATCAGCATGGATGTCGAAGAACTGCCCTTTGCCGTGCTTGACCGGGATAATTCCACGATAAGCACTGATTATGCTTTGAATATTTCCGGCAGCCGTTATTTCGTGGAAAAATCCCCGGTGAAAAATTATGCCGACCTTGACCGCCGGATGAAAAACGGCGAATTGAGCATGGTCGTGGAGTTGCCGCCGCAATTCGGCAAAGATCTGGAATCCGGCAAATCCCCGGAGGTCGCCGTCTGGGTCGATGGGGCAATGCCCATGCGTTCGGAAACGATCAATGCCTATATCAATGCCATGCACAAGCAGTGGCTGGCTTCCCGTCCGGAAAATTTCTCTGTCAAGCCGCTGGATATCGAGATCCGTTACCGTTATAATCCGGATGTCCGCAGTCTGCCATCCATGGTGCCGGGGGTGATCCCGGTGCTGTTGATCATGCTTCCGGCGACTCTGGCGGCTCTGGCGGTCGTCCGGGAAAAAGAGATGGGGTCGATCATCAATTTTTATGTCACTCCGCTGACCCGGCTGGAATTCCTGCTCGGCAAACAGATACCTTACGTTTTTTTCGCTTATTTAAGTGCATTGCTGATGGTCGTTATGGCGGTAACGGCATTTGACGTGCCGGTGAAAGGCAGTTGGATTTTGCTTCTGACCTCACTGTTTTTGTATTGCATTACTTCTACGGGCATGGGGTTGCTCGCTTCTTCCGTGACCCGCAGTCAGATCGCCGTGATTTTTCTCACCATGCTGGCGACCATGCTTCCGGCGACCCAGTTATGCGGCCTGATCAATCCGGTTTCCACCCAGCAAGGTCTGGCGAAACTCATCGGCACGATCTATCCGACGACTTATATGTTGCTCATCAGTCGCGGAGTTTTCAATAAAGCATTGGGATTCAAAGAACTGTCCGGCACATTTTTTGTGTTGCTCATCAGCGTGCCGATCGTTATTTTACTTGGCGCATCATGCCAGAGGAAACAGGAAAAATGAAACAGCATTTACGCAATATCTACCGTCTGGGAATCAAGGAATTAAGCGGATTATACCGGGATAAACTCATGCTTATTCTGATAATTTATTCCTTTTCACTGGGAATATATATTTCCGCCAAAGCCGCGCCGGAATCGATCACCAATGCGGCGATCGCAGTGGTCGATGAAGACCATTCGACGCTCTCCCGGCGCATAACCGATGCTTTTACGCCGCCGATGTTCAGTAAGGTCAAATATATCCGGCTGAATCAGATCGATCCGGGGATGGATAAGGGGGAATATACTTTTGTAATGGTCATTCCGCCGGATTTTCAGAAAGATCTGCTGGCTGGACTGGATCCGGCATTGCAGTTGAATGTGGATGCCACGCGCATGAGTCAGGCCTTTACCGGGGCCGGATATATCCAGCAGATAACCAATCTGGAAGCAGAGCGTTTTCTGACAGATGGTAAAAATCCTGTTCCGGCATCCCGTCTGGTCATGCGCAACCGTTTCAACCCCAATCTGACCCGTTCATGGTTCAGTTCAGTGGTGCAGTTGATCAACAACGTTTCGCTTCTGGCGGTCATTCTGACCGGGGCGGCACTGATCCGGGAAAGGGAAAACGGCACTCTGGAACACTTACTCGTTCTGCCGCTTACTCCGCTGGAGATCATGCTGTCCAAAATCTGGGCGATGTCGCTGGTCGTGCTGATCGCCGCCGGAGCATCGTTGATTTTTCTCATTCAGGGGATATTGAAAATGCCGGTCGTCGGTTCCCGGTGGCTGTTTATGCTGGGGATGCTGATCAACCTTTTTGCCGTGACTTCTCTGGGGATTTTTCTCTCATGTATCGCCAGAAATCTGCCGCAACTGGGAATTTTGCTGATTCTGGTGCTGATGCCGATGGATATGCTTTCCGGCGGCATGACTCCGCAGGAAAGTATGCCGCAGGCGGTTCGTTTTATCATGCAGGCGGCTCCGGCGACGCACTTTGTCAGTTTGAGTCAGGCGATACTTTACCGCGGGGCGGGGATCGAAGTGGTGTGGAAACAGTTTCTGGCATTAACTGTTATCGGCGGTATTCTTTTTTACTTTTCACTTTGGCGATTCAAAAAGAGCATTGCATCCTGAAAAATCTGTTTTACTGCAGTTTTGACTTTTCACCCTGACCGTGGGGGGCAAAAAATACTGTTTTTGCCCGTTGCAATACTTGTATTTCATTGTGCAGGATGTTATCTTATATCCGAATATTATACTGCACAAAATAAAAGGATACAGGTTATGAAAATCTCCCATTTTGAAAAGGTAATTTCTCCGGAAATCGGAGTCACTCTCGCCGGTTACGGCGCAAAAGATGTCGCCAAACGCCTGCATGATGATTTGAAGTTGTCCGTTCTGCTGATGGATGACGGTAAAACAAAAGGTGCTGTTTTGAGTTTTGACCTGATCGGTCTGGATGAGGAATATATCATCAAAATCAGTCAGGATGCCGCCGCTGTCATCGGTTGCGAAGCGGAAAATGTCATTGTCACTTGCACTCATACCCATTCCGGGCCGCATACCCGCACGGCATACACTTACGGTGCCAATCTTGAATATATGGAAAAACTTTTCCAATGGGTCAGAGAAGCCGTCACCGCCGCCATGGATAAGTGGCAGGAAGCCGATACCTATTTCTACAGTTGCCAGTGTGATGAAAATTACAACCGCCGTTACACCGACGGAGCAAATAACGGCAAATATCTGCCCATGAACCGCAGTTTTGAACCGCTGGCCACCGGATTCAAAGATCAGGAACTCGGTTTGCTCATCTTTACGGAAGTCGGCAGTTGGGAACCGCTGGGCGTAATGGTCAACTTTGCCGCTCATCCGCTGGCTTCTCACTCCATGGGATTGGGCAGCCACCAGATTTCAGCTGATTTTCCCGGTGTGTTGCGCGATGTGCTGGCGGATAACAGTTGCTGGAGCGTTTTTCTGCAGGGTGCCGCCGGTGATCAATTCCCCAAAGATGCCGAATGCGGTTTTGAAGCCGCCCGCCGCTGTGCCAACGGCGTGGCTATCGAAGTTATGCGCGGCCTGTGCGATGCTCCCCGCAACCCCGAACTTTATAAAATCGAAAATCCTGAAATTCGCACTTCCATCGTCAAAGTACCGGTCGCCATCCGTCACGATAAGGCCTCGGTCGGTCGTCAATACCCATATCTGGCGGGCAGGGACGAGGTTGAATTGCGCTTGCACCTTTTCGCCATCGGCGATGTCTGTCTGGTCGGTGTTCCCGGTGAACTCTTTGGCGAACTCGGTCAGGAAATCAAATGGCACAGCCCCTTCCGCAGAACTTTTATTCTTTATAACTCCACAGCTTACATAAGTTATATATGCCATGCCAACGCTTTTATTTCCGGCGGTTACGAAACCGGAAGTTCCCAGTTGCAACCCTATGAAGGACTGAAACTGGTCGTTGCCGCCGTCGAAGGTATGCGCAAAATACACGCCCCATTCCCCTTTGAGTTGTAATTTGCTTTGTGTTATGGGCAATCTCACGCCTTGTTTGTCGTTGGCTCGGTCGAGTACGGCAGTACACTCCCTCGCCGCCTCCGGCACAAAACGTGACCTTGCCGCATACTCCAAAGCAAATTGCCGAACATGATTCCCCGGTAGAATTCGCACTCTGCCGGGGTTGTTTTGTATCTGCCAGCCGCAAGAGGTCGTCTTTGTCACGGGAAACCGCGCAGACCGCAGTCGAATGCACTTTTGCGGAGCAAAAGCCGCCGCAACAATAGTTGCAAGGATGAGCAAGCGGGCGAGCAATAGCCGGCATGTGCAGTGGAAAGGCCGCCCAGGCAAGCCGTAAGGCGAAGCCGCTTGACGACCGGCAAAGCCGGTCTGGCGGCCGCCCCACGGAATCGACGGCGTTACTTCCGTGGGGAAATCACGCCCGGAGCAACTCTTTATCACGGGAAATCTCCGGCAAAAGGTGGGGAGTTTGAGGGGAGGAAAAGGCGTTAGCGTTTGCCTTCCCTCAAGCGGACAAAAGCATATAAACGCTCCACAGGGTGATTAACGGCAACAATATGTGGCTTGTTTACGCTTGATATCCCACCCCTTCGTCCCCTTGCAAAAATTTTAAAAAAATAAAATTTGCATCTTGACAAATGCTTTTATCCGCACAGGGCGATGCCGATGGTCAATATGCGTTGGGATTGTGTTATGAAAAGGGGGTGGGCGTCACCAAAGATCAAACCGAGGCCGTTAAATATTATCGTTTGTCTGCTGCTCAAGGATTTCAGTTGGCAGTTGATGCATTGAGGCGATTGGGGCTGTAAAAGCGTGTCTGGGACATTGATGAAACAACATTGAAAAATTGTTAATAACTTTTTGTTGCTTGGACTAAAAATGTCCAAGTGTCGGTGTTATATTATCGGCCTGTCAATTCTAAAACGGGGAAAGGAAACATTTAATGGCGGGAAAAGTTTTTTGGTCGGTTGCGGTAGTGGTGATGGTTCAATTTTTCCTTTATGCTCAAGCAGATATTGCTGTTTTGCGTACTGCCGCAGAAAACGGCGATGTCAATGCTCAAAACGAGTTGGGATTATGTTATTATAGAGGAAACGGAGTTGAACAGGATCACGCC
This sequence comes from Lentisphaerota bacterium, assembly GCA_015061625.1. GTDB lineage: Bacteria > Verrucomicrobiota > Lentisphaeria > Victivallales > Victivallaceae > UBA1784. The sequence goes on from SUWG01000003.1 coordinate 131,704, forward strand.
GAAGCCTTCCGGCTTTTCCGCCTTTCTGCCGAAAAAGGCAATGCCGAAGGTCAATGTTGGCTTGGAGTGTGTTACTATAAAGGTCATGGTGTGGAACAGAATTACGCCGAAGCCGTTCGTTACATTCGCCTTTCTGCCGAACAGGGCAACGCCGATGGTCAGGTTAGGCTTGGAGTGTGTTACTATAAAGGTCATGGTGTGGAACAGAATTACGCCGAAGCAGTAAAATACTTCCGTCTCTCTGCCGATCAAGGCAATGCTCTTGGTCAATGTTGGCTTGGAGTGTGTTACTATAATGGACATGGCGTGGAACAGGATTATGCCGAAGCCGTCCGATTGGTCTGTTTGGCTGTCGAACAGGGCAATTCCAATGGGCAGGTTTGTCTTGGGGTATGTTATTTCGAAGGCAAAGGCGTGGAACAGAATTACGCCGAAGCCTTCCGTTTGTTCTATTTGGCTACCGATCAGGGGGATGCTGAAGGTCAGGTTTGGCTTGGAGTGTGTTACTATTATGGTTGTGGCGTGGAACAGTATTATGCCGAAGCCTTCCGTTTGTTCCGTCTCTCTGCCGATCAAGGCAATGCTTTTGGGCAAACTTTGCTTGGTCGTTGTTATTTTGAAGGCAAAGGCGTAGAACCAAATTATACCGAAGCTGTTCGTTTATTTCGCCTTGCTGCCGATCAGGGGGATGCTGAAGGTCAGATTTTGCTTGGATGGTGTTACTATAATGGTCATGGCGTGGAACGAAATTACACTGAAGCCGTCCGATGGTTCCGTCTCCTTGCCGATCAGGGCAATGCTCTTGGGCAAACTTGGCTTGGCCGCTGTTATTTTGAAGGCAAAGGCGTGGAACGAAATTACGCCGAAGCTGTTCGTTTATTTCGCCTTGCTGCCGATCAGGGGGATGCTGAAGGTCAGATTTTGCTTGGATGGTGTTACTATAATGGTCATGGCGTGGAACGAAATTACACTGAAGCCGTCCGATGGTTCCGTCTCCTTGCCGATCAGGGCAATGCTCTTGGTCAATGTTGGCTTGGAGTGTGTTACTATAATGGACATGGTGTGGAACAGGATTATGCCGAAGCCGTGAAGTATTTTCGCCTCTCTGCCTATCAGGGGGATGCCGAAAGTCAATATTTGCTTGGACTTTGTTATGAAAAGGGGTTGGGAGTCACCAAAAATCAAAACGAAGCCGTTAGATATTATCGCCTTGCAGCAGTTCAAAATTTTCAAAATGCGGTTGATGCATTGAGGCGATTGGGGCTGTAAAAGCGTGTCTGGGACATTGATGAAACAACATTGAAAAATTGTTAATAACTTTTTGTTGCTTGGACTAAAAATGTCCAAGTGTCGGTGCTATATTATCGGCCTGTCAACTCTAACACAGGAAAGGATTATTCCCTCCGGGAATGTGTTATTTGATGGGCATCGGCCGCAATGAAAGGCAATGATAATGCGGCACGGTCCTTGTTGATTTTGGGAGATTAAGAGTTTGAAACAACTGCACTCAAGGTGGGGGCAGAAAAAATAATTTTATAAACAGAAAGGAAAAGACGAAATGGCGGAAAGTGAACAAAATCAAAATCTGAACAATGAAGAAAGCATCAATGAAAATCCAGTACTGCATCCGGAAAAAATTTATCCCGGTAATGTTTGTCCGGCATCACCCGAAAATATGAAGAAAAAACACGGTCTCAAGCCGGTGACCAAGACGGAAAAACTCATCGTCAAACTGGTGACGATCGCCGCTATTCTTGCTGCATTGCATATACCTTTGCATATGGTCAAATATCAAAATAGAGAGAGAGCCGGAAGATTGAGAGGGGTTCAGAGTGAGATCGCCGCCTCCTGGGGCGGTGAGCAGACCGTCTCGTTTAATGTCGTTCCGCAGAATTTGACCATCGAGGCTGATGTCACTTCCGAAATCCGCTCCCGCGGTATCTATCAGGTGCCGGTTTACTCTGCGGCGATTAAGATGGATATGCAATTTGCCGAAGGGGTGACTGAAGTAAAAATCTACATCTCCGATGATATCGGTTTGCGCAGTGCCACCGCCGAAGTCGATGGTCATCCGGTCGAGTGTAAATCCGGTACAAAATATATCCTTATTGCAGATAATGGGCGGGAAATCAGTTCATGCCGGATCAGTCTGCAGTTGCGCGGCAGCGGCAAACTGTTGTTTGAAACCAACAGATGTAACAGCAAAATAAAAATTCGCGGCAATTGCAGCGATCCCGGTTTTATCGGCACTACATTGCCCGATTCCCGCTCCGTCGAAGAAGACGGGTTTTCCGCCACCTGGAATTTGAGCAATGTGGCAAACCAGCATCAGATCGGAGTCAACTTCCTGGTCGCCGCCAGCAACTATCAGCGGGTGGAAAGAACGATGACTTATGCCACATTTTTCCTGATCGTCTTTTTCATTACCATCTTTGTCGGGGAAATGCTGACCTCCTGGCAGATCCATCCTCTGCAGTATGCTGTTGCCGCCGGTGGTCCGGTGCTTTTCTATCTTATGCTGCTGGCTCTTTCTGAACACATCAATTTTGCGGCTTCTTATTTTATCAGTGCGGCGATGATCGTGCTGATGGTGACTGCCTATGCTAAAATGTTCATGAGAAGATATGTTCCGGCCTTGATCATGGGAGGGGTTTTCATTGCCAGTTATGTGGTCAACTACATTGTCCTGCAGTTGGAAGATTTCGCCTTGCTCGCCGGAACTCTGGTGCTGGCGGTGATCCTCGGCGCATTGATGCTGATCACCGGTAAGGTCAATCAGCAGGAGTCTGAAAAGAAAGATAACGCCTGATAATTAACTTTTACCGAAAGGGGTTTGCCAGATCTTGAAATCAACGGCAACGCCCCTTTCGTTTTTTATGTTTGAGATTAACCATCGACCGGGCGGCCGCCCGCATCGACCTTTTTGCCGTTCTTATCCATGATTCCGGCGATAGCCAAACCGGAAATCAACTTATCTTCCGGCCATTCGGGGGCAGGGGCGAAGTCGTTGCCATTGAGATATTCGACCAGAACCCGGAGCATATATTTTGCCCCCGGATCGTCGGCATCGAAACGCCAGCCGCTGACCAGCAACCGCCCTTTGCCGACGGTGAATTCGGAAAGCATGGATTTATGTTTGACCATTTTGAATGAGGGGATCAATTCAAAAATCGGGGCAAATTCCGGCATATCGCCACTGTATATCAACGATTTACTGTTGGTCATCATCGGGAAAAACTGCCAATCCAAAAAGCCGTTATGAGGGAATTTTTCCCAGATCGGGTGCGCATTGAGCAATGCTCCGCCGTGACCGAGGGAACGGCCGGAAGTAAAGGAGCGGAAGCGTTCTCCGGAGGCCAGCGCAGGGAAGTTGCCGGTCAACAGCACTCTGCCGCCGCCGCTGATGAATCTGATCAGGTTTTCATCCAGTTTATCCACGATTTTTACCTGATCATCAAGGGTGAAATCCCCGGCGGGAAAGATCCAGAAATTCCAGCGGTTTTCCCACGACTTTTCTCCGGTACTCAAGGTGACTTTGAGCGTGGCACTCACCCCTTTTTCGCATGACGGCAGAGTAAAATTGACTGCTCCGGCCGGCACGACTTTACCGGGGGCAAAGGTGTCGCAGAGATGTTTGCCAGCCGCAATCACCTGACCGTCGGCGGTGTCAAACGACCATTGCAAAACTGCTCCGGATAAGGGTTGTTCCTCAAAGCAGGAAAATTCAATGGTTTCAGAGAATGCGGTTCCGGCGGGGCGGTTTCTCTGATTCCCGGCGGAACAAAGCAGGATGCTTTCACCGCAGTAACGGCGCACATCGGCAACAGTTTCGCCATATTTTTCCTCATAAAATTCATTGAAAACCCCGCAGGGATAGCCGATCAGATGCCAGTGAGTGTCGATGCCGCCCAGATAATCGAAGCCGGAAACGTTGCGCATGGAACGGATATTTTCGATCAGTTGTTTGCGGCATTCCGTGATAAAGAGTGTATTTTTTTCGTAGTAGATCCGGGCTTTTTCATAAACTCCGTGTTTGGTCATGTGTTCTCTGGCCGCCCGGAAAAGGTCGGTGCCGATAAAGGTATTTTCGTAACGGGATTCCAGCGAAAAATCCAGATAGCCGCCGAGAATGCCCGCTTCATGGCAGAGGCATGGCCGCTGATAGACGGCGTTGCGCGCTTCCATAAGTTCCCTGCCGGGATATTCATCATGACCGTAACTGAATTCTCCGGCGAGATTGCCGAAGCAATCGGAAATTTCCCGCACCCGGTCGAGCCTTTGAGCATCATACTCCATCGGGTAGTGGGTGATTTCCCGCCCGGCATCAAAATCATATTCGATCCCGCGCATGGCTGATTGCGGATTGAAGAGCATTCCGGGGGCCATCTGCCGGAGCATGGCGGCAAGTTTTTCCAAACGGATAATGGCCGTTTCGTCGATCTTTTTTTCGTTGCCTTCGCATAATATCACTGCGGATGGATGACGGCGGATCTGCCGGATGATGTCGGCGGCTTCATCGAAACTCCAGACCGAGGGCAATTCCGTTTCCACCAGCAAACCCAGTTGGTCGCAGGCCTCGTAGAAGGCTTCCGGCGGACACCAGGTGTGACAGCGCACGAAGTTGAATCCGGCCCGTTGTAAAACGCCCAATTCACGCAGATATTTTTCCCGGTCGCAATGCGGATTGGTGGTGTCGGCAAAGTAACAGTGTTCGGTCACGCCCCGGAAAAAGGTGGGAATACCGTTGATCTCTATACTCATCCCGTTGACGGTCAACTGTCTTGCGCCCCACCGGAATTTGACGGCATCGGTGATTTGCCCATCGGCATCGAGGGTCAGTTCGATATCGCACAATTCCGGGTGGCGGTCGCTCCACAAGGCGGGGGGACATTGGGAAGTGAATTCAACTCTGCCATCGATGGGGAGCGTGCCGGAATCAAATTTTTCCCCTTTGTACGATATCGACCAGTGCAACATGGCTTTGCCGCCGCGATTTTCAACGTGCCACACCGGCACACCGTTGGCGAAGGTGATATAGTAATCGCTCAAGGTGGATTGCGGAGTAAGTTTCAAAGCGACTCCGCCATTGATGCCGCCTCTTTCCGACTGATATCCCTGGGCGGCAAGTCCCCGGTGCTGACCGGGGCGGGTGCCGAAAGGTATGCCGTCATGACTTTTATCCAGCCGGTGATAGGCTCCGCCGTCATCGTGGAAATTGCAGACGGCGATGATGAGTTCATTTTCGCCGGGTTTGAGCAGTTTTTCCAGTTGATAAGTGCTGGCGGTGGAATATCCGGTGGTACTTCCGGCAAAACAGCCGTTGCAGTAAACACTGCAACCCCACATTGCCGGGCCCACGGTCAAAGTGGCACAGCAGAAATCCTGATCGACCGTGAAGCGTTTGCGGTAGAATCCGGTGCCGATAAGAAAACTGCTGGCGGCATGAGGCAGCAAAGTGCGCCCCATGGGGAAGTGCGGTTTGCGGTAATCGGGGTTGAATCTGGCGGTCAGACCGAAGAAATCTTCTTCGTCAAAAAGTTCATAGTGGTCATCCCAGTAGCCGGGCGTGACCATCTGACCGGAAAATTCCTCCGGTGCGGGCAGCGGAGAAAGCAGATTGTTGAATGGTTGGGGAGAATAGAAAAAGTCCCATCTGCCGTCAAGGGAAACTGTATTGAAAGCACTCATGATCTTGTTTTGATTTCGGTTGATATTCAATTTTACATACTATAACTTCACGGATGACAATTTGCAAACCGGATTTGTTCCGGGATCGGGTAAAAAAGCGGGATTTACCGGTGTTTTTCTTGACAAAACGGCAAAACGATGCTTTATTTATGTGGAATACATCACAGGTGATTTTATGAACAGACGAAAAGTACATCAGCATCATACTTTGCAAACCTTTATCAGCGGTCACCGCAATCCGGATATCGATTCGCTGGCGGCCGCCGCCGGATTGGCCGTTTTACGCGGCCGTCACGGAGAAGGTGAATTCATTCCGTTGTGTCCGGGGGTGTTGCCCGACCGGGCGAAATATCTCTTTGACCGCTTTCAAATCCCTTATCCGGTCAGCCGCAACGATGTGTATATCAAAATCGCCGATCTGATGAGCGATGTGCCGCTGGTCGGCGGCGATATGCCGCTGTTTTCCGCAGTGGAAAAGTTGCGGGAGACCCGGTTGGCAAGATTGCCGGTGACGGATGAAAACGGCCGTTATCTGGGAATGTTGAGCGGCCTGGCACTTTTGAGCAAACTTTTGAGTGTCGGCGGTGATGGTGACGGCGGCGACGGTCTGACCGGGCGCAAAGTTTATTCTTCGGCGGCATTGATCAAAGAGGTGCTGGAAGCGGAATTGCTCACCGGGGAAAATCTGGCTGCCGGTCAGGATTTTGAAGTTTATGTGGCCGCCATGAGTGCGGCGACATTTAAAAAACATCTGCCGTCATGCAGTGAAAAACTGGCGGTGATCGTCGGCGACCGGCCGGATATCCAGCAGTTGGTCGTTGAACGCAATATCCGGTTGATGATCGTTACCGGCAACCGCCCGGTAAGTGACGAAGTTCTGGCCAAAGCCAGAGAAAACAAGGTGGTTTTACTGCTTACCGGCCTGGATTCGGCCGCGGCGATACGCCGGTTGAAATTCAGTGTGCCGGTGAAATTTGCGGTGAAACGTGACGATGAAGAATTGATCGTTTCGCCCGCTGACCGTTTGCGGGATGTCAAGCGGAAGATACTTGACCATTATGAAGATGTGATCCCGGCAGTGGATAATGACGGCATTTTGAAAGGGGTGATCCTCAAACACACCTTGCATCAGCAGCCGCCTTACCGGATGATCCTGGTCGATCACAATGAGATCGATCAGAGTCCGCCGGGAGTGGAGGAAATCCCGGTGGTCGAGGTGGTCGATCACCACCGGATCGGCATGATGCCGACGGCGGTGCCGATACGTTTTACCGGCGATGTGGTCGGCAGCAGTTGTACACTGGTGGCGATGATGTACCGCAGTGCCGGCGAGAGATTGACTCCGGAAATGGCCGGATTGCTTTTAGGCGGCATAATTTCCGATACTCTGCTGTTGAAATCCCCGACCACTGCCGATCTTGACCGGCGGATGTGTGACTGGCTGGAAAAACTTTCCGGGGTGGGGCGCAAAGAATTGATGGATGAATTGTTGCAGATCGACTCACCGCTGGCGGTCAAACCGGCACTGGAAGTTATCAATGGCGACCGCAAAGATTACACCGACCGGAATATCCGTTTCGCCCTGTCGCAGGTCGAGGAGAGCAATCTGGAATTGCTCCATCAGCGCAGAAGTGAATTGACTGAAGCGATGTACAAAATCATGGAAACGGAAAAACTGGACTTTTTCGGCTTGCTGGTGACCGATGCGGTGCGGGGCAATTCTGAATTGCTGGCACTGGGTGACCGGGCCATGCGGCGCAGTCTGCCGTACCGCAGTGACGATGATGAAATTTTCCTGCTGCCGGGGGTGTTGAGCCGCAAAAAACAGTTGTTGCCGCAGATGTTGTCGATCACATCTACCTTACAGGATAAATAGGTACAGAGAGGGAGAAATGAAAAAGATTCTGTTTCAGATGGTGTTTATGATGTTGTGCGCTCTGGTGCTTTGCGGTTGCGTTTGTGACCATACCCATGTGCCGGGCAGGGTGATCAACCATCCGGCGGAGCCGGATAGTACCGATGCATTTTTCTGTATTTTGGATTATATGCTTTTCACTCCGGATGGTCAATGGCGGGAAAGCGATCAGCGTGATGCCCAGATCCAGCGTGAACAGCAGGAACGGGAGGCACGGGAAGCACGGGAGCAGGAACAGGAACGGGAGCGTTTGCGTCAAACCCGTCCCCGCCGTCAGAGATGAACGGAGTAAGGCGGATATGAGTATGGTAAAGTGTCGTGCGCCGCGCAACCGGACATTGCAACTGACTGCGGATGAATCGGATGAGTTGTTGAAACACACGGTTTTTCCTGCCGGAAGCCGGTTGACTTTACCGGAAGTGGAAAACCGGATCATTTGCGGTGACATCTTTGCTGTTGCTCCGCTTCTGCCCCGGAATTTTGCCGATCTTATTATTGTCGATCCGCCGTATAACCTGACCAAAAATTTCAATGGCAGAGTATTCAAAAGTACCAATATAGCGGAGTATGAAGATTATACCCGCAGTTGGCTGTCATTGATCGCTCCGTTGCTCAAGACGGCGGGTTCGATCTATGTCTGCTGTGACTGGATAAGTTCTCCGGTGATCGGTCGGGTGCTGGGTGAATTTTTCGTCTTGCGCAACCGGATAACCTGGCAGCGGGAAAAGGGGCGCGGGGCGGCGGGAAACTGGAAAAATTCTTCCGAAGATATCTATTTTGCCACGGCCGGAAAATCTTATACATTCAACCTTGAAGCGGTGAAAATGCGGCGGCGGGTGATTGCTCCCTACCGTTGTGACGGCAAGCCGAAAGACTGGGTGGCAAGTGACAGCGGCAATTACCGGGATAGTTGTCCGGGGAATTTCTGGGATGATATAACGGTGCCATTCTGGTCGATGCCGGAAAATACCGATCATCCCACGCAGAAGCCGGAAAAACTTTTAGCCAAACTGATTCTGGCTTCCAGCAACGAAAATATGGTGGTTTTCGACCCATTCGGCGGCAGTGGTTCGACGGCGGTGACGGCGAAAAAACTCCGCCGGCGTTACTGTTCGGTGGAAATCGACCGTAACTATTGTGCCTGGGCGGAAAAGCGGCTTCAGATCGCGGAAAATGATAAAAGTATCCAGGGCTTTGACGGTAAAGTTTTCTATGAACGCAACACTGTGCCGCCAACGGGGAAAAAAGGTTGATTCAGTAAGAGTCGGCTTCCCGGATCAGTCCCCGGTAAAGTTTGAAAATATCCACCGCAGAAACAAAACCCATGAATTTGCCGTCTTTATTTTTTACCGGCAGATGCTCAAGGCGGCTTTTTTCCAGCATATTCATCGCTCTGGATAAGTCATCATCCTCATTGAGTATCCACTTCGGGGCTTCCATAAGGTCGAAAACCAGCATACTGCCCGCCAGACGGGGATCAAGAAGAATGGGTGTGATCTGCTCCAGATGGAGGATGCCTTCCAATTCACCGGAGTCATTGAGTACCGGGAAAAGATCGCTTTTGGGGGAATCTTCAATGATCCGGCTCAACTGTGAAACATTGAGTTCCGGGGCAAGCCGGGTATATTCCGGAGTGATACAGACCCGCACAGAAAGGGTGCGGAGCAGGGCCTGATCCCGGTCATCGGTCAGCAGATCGGCTTCCGCAAGGGCTTTGCGGTAGATCGAATGCGGCTCAAAGAAACGTGCCACGGCATGAGCCACGCTGGAAACGATCATCAGCGGCACCAGCAGAATATAACTGTAAGTGACTTCCGCAATAAGGAATATTCCGGTCAATGGCGCCCGCAGAACTGCGGAAAACACTCCGCACATACCGATAACGATGAAGTTGGCTTCATGCAATTCGGCCATGCCGGAAAGGTTGATCATCCGGGCAAAGGCGAAGCCGGAAAAGGCCCCGATGAACATTGCCGGAGCGAAAATGCCGCCGTCACCGCCGGAATTTACTGTCAATTCTGAAACGGCCGCTTTCAGTAATATCGCCGCCGCCACGACCACTGCCAATGCTGCCGGCAGCGGCAGACCGGCAAGTACCGGGCAATACTCTTGCAAAACTTCCAACTCCCCATGAAACAGCCGGGAAATGAAGTAGTATCCCTGACCGCGCAAGACCGGGAAAAAGGCCAGGATCGTTCCCATAATGATCCCCCCGGCGAGCAACCGCCGTCCGGGAGCCGGCAGTGTTTTTTTCAGCAATCCGGAAATGTAATAGACGCTTTTGATGACGAAAACCCCGATGAGCGCACAGAAAATGCCGCAGAGAAAATAGTAGGGTATGGCATCCAGACGCCATTGGGGATTGATGACAAACAGCGGCGGTTCATGATAAAAGAGCGCGCGGGAAACCACCATCGCCACTGCGCTGGATATCAGCATCGGGATCAGTGCCGCCACGCTGAATTGCGGCAGCAGAACTTCAATGGCAAACAAAACTCCGCCGATCGGACTTTGGAATATGGCGGAAATGGCGGCGGCGGCACCGCAACCGATCATCAGCATCTTCTGCCGCCGGTCAATGCCGAAAAATCCGGCGGTATTCGCTCCGATCGCCGCTCCGGTCAGCACGCTCGGAGCTTCCAACCCCGCCGAGCCTCCGCAGCCGACCGACAGCGCACTGGAAATAACATGGTTGAAGGTCTCTTTCAGGGGAATGCCGGTACGTCTGCGGTTGAGAGACAAAATCAGCGGACTTAAACTTTTGGCATAACGGTTGCCGCCGATGAGCCGCTGGGAAAAGTATGAAAGCGTGATACCGGTCACCGGCATCAGGAAAAACAGGGCCGTTGCCCAGTAAGAACCGTTGTTCCGGAGCAGTTGGCCGCAATGTTCCAGACCGGCGACCAATTCATGCAGAATTGCCGCGGCCACGGCGGCAGTTACCCCGATGAGCATGGCGATCGGCACCGCCCGGTAACGCGAACCGAACCGGGTTTCCCACAGGCGGCGCAGGCGCAAAACTGATTTGCGGCGCAATTTGATCAAAAATCTGCTCATTTTACCGGGTGATATCCTGTAAACATTTGATAGACAACTCTATAATATAGCACAGTTTGATCTCTTTTACAAGATTTCATCCGGTGATAACTTCAAATAAAAGCGCGGGAAAGTTTCCGGGCGATCTCCGTGCCGGTGACTGTTTCGCCGGGCAGTTTCAATATTTTTACCCAGTCATTTTCTTCTGAAAGGGTGATCAGACCGGCATGAGCCGCCAAATTACCGATCAGGGAACCGGCGGGAAATTCCAGGGCTTTGGCGCAGAGGATGAAGTCGCAGTCGATATCCAGAATATAGGGGATAGAGGGGAAATTTTCCGGCAGAAGCGGAGCAAGAAAACGGTCACTTAAAACGGTTTCCAGCACCGGCCGGGCGTCATCCGGAGCATTGAGAATGGTTGGCAAATCCGGGATATCCGGGTGGTTGCGCACATCCAGAAGCGGATGCTCCGGCGGTATGGCGCAGGGGGATAAGGCGATTATCACCGCCTGACTGATGATACCGCTTCTCAACGCCCAGTCAAAGTGTTCGTCATGGTGAAGCTCTTTGACTGCCGCAGCGGCATCGCCGGGCAGGGGGATGTTGCGCCGTTGGCAATTCAGCGTGTCGGTGTGGAAATCCAGCGACAACACCTGCGGGGCAACGGCACACTCTTTCCGGAATTTTTCCCACGCTTCCAGCACTTCATGGTGCAATGAAACGGTTACACACTTATTCATGAAAACCAAAAAAAGCCGGTCGTTTCCAACCGGCTCATGCTGATTCGTGTTACCGGATCACATCACTCTTTCGAGGGTGATTTCCGGGTCGAGTTCTTCCCGCAAAATGCGTTCCAGACCCTCTTTGATGGTCATCGTGGCGTGAGGACAGCTGCCGCAGGCCCCGCGCAGACGCAATTTTACCAGTTTTCCTTCGATGGAAACAACTTCCAGATCGCCGCCGTCGGCTTGCAGACAACTGCGCAATTCATTCAGACGGGCGGAAATTTTTGCCGCAAGATCATCCATGATTATTTTCTCCTGAATTAAGTTTTTTTTCATCATTCCGGTCAACCGGAAGCAACACTGTCAAATATAGCCCGTTTTTGTAATAAAAACAAGTCATCCGCTGAAAAAAAACGTGATTTGCTTATCGGGGGCAACTTGAAAAAAGAGTTTGGCGGTGGTAAATTATATAATTAGGTATTTAGAATTATATCAAAGTTGATTATACGAAAGGGATGATTATGGCAGAGGAACTTCAAAGCCTGCTTGAGAAGATCAATCAGGATGGCATCAAGAAAGCCGAGGCGCAAAAGGCGGCAATCGTTGCGGCGGCCGAAGCCGAGGCGGCAGAGATCATCGCCAATGCACAGAAAGAGGCCGCAAAGATCATTTCCGCGGCGCAGCAGGAAGCGGAATCCACCGCCCAGCGCACCGCCGGAGCATTGGAACAATCCCGCCGGGATATCCTTTTGCAGTTGCGGGAGGAATTGGCTGACCGTCTGCATGAGGCGATCCAGGATGCCGGAAGTGCGGCACTTTCTCCGGAATTCATGGCCGCTTTGGTGCGGGAGCTGGCTCTGGCTTTCAGCGTTGCGCCCGATACTCCGGTCACCGTCCGCAGTGCGGTGAAAGATGCCGCCAAACTGGATGCCGCATTGCGCAGTGCGCTGGCAGATTCTTTTGTGAAAGAGCCGAAAGTTTTTACCGGCAAAGAGATCGCTCATGGTATGGAAGTTTCCTTTGACGGCGGCAGATGCTTCTACGATTTCACGCTCGATGCGGTTTCCGATCTGCTCAATGAGTATGTCGGGGAGAAATTGAGCAGTATATTCAAGGCGAAGTAAAAATGATCTATCCCTTTTTCAGTGCCATTTTGCCGGTGCTTCTTCCGGGAGCCATTCCGGAGTTGAGCGTGGCGGAATTTGATGCCATGGCACAGGAGGCCCTTTCAGAAAAGGCTTTTGCCCGGTTGCTTTCCATGGATGATCCGCAGGCCGCTGAAAAGATCCCGGTCTGCGCCGCCATGCGGCAATTCCGGGAGTGCCTGAATTACCGCATTGCCCTGATCCGCGCCGAAAGGTTGAAAGTCAGCGACCGCTTTGAGGTGCCGGATGAACTTTTCGGCGAAATAGATTTCGCCTTGAATTCAGCGATCACCGCATCACCGCTGGAGCGGGAAAAATTGATCGATGCGGCGCTGTGGCGCAAACTTGACGATCTGGAAACCGGTCACGGGATGGATTTTGAATATCTCTGTATCTACCGGATGCGTTTGCAGATACTGGAAAAATATTGCGGCCGCAGTGAAGAAGACGGCCGGGGAAATTTTGAAGCGGCTCTGGAAAAACTGGCCGGAAAATTCAATGAACCGTAATCTCTTTTGCAAGGAGTTGTTTTTGTTATGGAGCAGGAGAAATTTTTAGAACCTATCGTCGGGGTGAATGGCAACATGATCACCGTGGAATACTCCGGCAGGATCATGCAGAATGAAGTGGCGTATGCCGCAGTCGGCGATGCCCGGATCAAATGCGAAGTTATCCGTGTCCGCGGTAAATATGCCGATCTGCAGGTCTTTGAGAGTACCAACGGTCTCAAAGTCGGTGACATGGTGGAATTCACCGGGGAATTGCTCAGCGTGGAACTCGGCCCCGGCCTTTTGACCCAGGTCTATGACGGTTTGCAGAATCCTCTGCCGCTTCTGGCGGAGAAGTCCGGCTTTTTTCTTCAGCGCGGCATCTATCTGCGTGCGCTCGACCGGGAACGTATCTGGCACTTTACCCCGCTGGCCAAAGCCGGGGATAAAGTTCTGCCCGGCGACCGGATCGGTTTCGTTATGGAAGGGGTCGTGAAGCACTATATCATGGTTCCGATGCGCTGGCAGGGCGAATATGTTCTGGAAAGTGTCACTGCCGGGGGGGATTACACCATTGACGATACGATGGCAGTTGCCAAAGATGAAGCGGGCGATACATTCAAAATCACCATGACCCAGCACTGGCCGGTGAAAATTCCGATCTCCGATTATGCTGAAAAACTGTTGCCGGAAACTCCGCTGATCACCTGTCAGCGCACGATCGACACCTTTTTCCCGGTGGCCACCGGCGGCACATTCTGCACCCCCGGCCCATTCGGGGCGGGCAAGACGGTGCTTCAGCACGCCATCAGCCAGAATGCCGAAGCCGACGTGGTGGTGATCGCCGCCTGCGGTGAGCGGGCCGGTGAGGTGGTGGAAATTTTGCGGGAATACCCGGATCTTACCGACCCGCGTACCGGCAGATCGCTGATGGATCGCTCGATAATCATCTGCAATACCAGCAGTATGCCGGTCTCCGCCCGTGAAGCAAGTGTGTACACGGCGGTGACTCTGGCAGAATATTACCGGCAGATGGGGTTGAATACCTTACTGCTTGCCGACTCCACCAGCCGCTGGGCGCAGGCATTGCGTGAGATGTCCGGCCGTCTGGAAGAGATCCCCGGTGAAGAGGCATTCCCTGCTTACCTCGAATCTCTGATCGCCAGTTTCTATGAACGTGCCGGTCTGGTGAAACTGCGCAGCGGCGAAACCGGTTCGATCACCATCGGCGGATCGGTTTCACCCGCCGGAGGAAACTTTGAGGAACCGGTGACCCAGGCGACCCTTAAAGTGGTCGGTGCATTTCTGGGGCTTTCCCGTGAACGCTCCGATGCCCGCCGCTATCCGGCGATCCATCCGCTGGATAGCTGGAGCAAATATCCCAGTATCGTGGATAAGCAGTTGTTGGCCTTTGCCAGAGGCATTCTGCACCGCGGTTCGGAAGTCAACCAGATGATGAAGGTCATCGGCGAGGAAGGTACGGCGATGGAGGATTTCATCGTCTATCTGAAAAGCGAATTCCTTGACTATACCTATTTACAGCAGAATACCTTTGATCAGATCGACGGTGCGACCCCGGCGGAGCGTCAGCGGATCATGTTCGACGATGTGTCACGGGTGTTGAAAACGGCATTTGACTTTGACGACAAGGAAACGGCCCGTAAATTCTTCCTCGAATTGCGTCAGCTTTTCACCGACCGCAACTACATGGCTCTGGATAGTGACGAATACCGTGAGCAGAGTGCTTTGATCGAAAAATTAATCTCCACAGGGAGCAGAAAAGATGCGTAAGGTTTATCACAAGATCATCAAAATTTCCGGCAACGTCATCACCGTCGAAGCCGAAGGTGCCGCTTACAATGAACTTGCGGAAGTGACTTCCGCCAGAGGTGTTTCTCTGGCCCAGGTCATCCGGCTCGACGGCAATCAGGTTTCTTTGCAGGTCTTTGCCGGAGCCAGAGGGATCAGCACCGGGGATCAGATCCGTTTTCTGGGCCGGGAAATGACTGTTTCCGGTTCCGAAGCGTTGCTGGGCCGGGTTTTCAACGGTCGCGGTCTGCCCCGTGACAACCGTCCGGAAGTCAGTGATGAACCGACCGCCATCGGTGCGCCGTCGGTCAATCCTGCCAAACGTATCATCCCCCGGAATATGATCCGTACCAATATTCCGATGATCGACGTTTTCAATACTCTGGTCGAATCCCAGAAACTGCCGATCTTTTCCGTGGCCGGTGAACCTTACAATGAACTTCTCGCCCGTATCGCATTGCAGGCGGAAGTCGATGTGATCATTCTCGGCGGCATGGGGTTGAAGTATGACGATTATCTGATTTTCAAACGCACGCTGGATGAGCATGGCGCATTGGGACGCACGGTGATGTTCATCCACACGGCCGCCGATCCGGTGGTGGAGTGCCTGATGGTGCCGGATATGTCACTGGCAGTGGCGGAGTCTTACGCACTCAAAGGCAAACGGGTGCTGGTGCTGCTGACCGATATGACCAACTTCGCCGATGCACTCAAAGAGATCGCTGTCACCATGGAGCAGATCCCCGCCACCCGCGGTTATCCGGGCGACCTTTACAGTCAGTTGGCCGGCCGTTATGAAAAGGCAGTGGACTTTGACAGTGCCGGATCGATCACCATTCTGGCGGTGACGACCATGCCCGGCGATGATGTCACCCACCCGGTGCCGGATAATACCGGATATATTACGGAGGGCCAGTTCTATCTCAAAGGCGGACGCATCGAACCATTCGGTTCGCTTTCCCGGCTCAAACAGCAGGTCAACGGCCGCACCCGCAGTGACCACCGGGCGATCATGGATGCGATGATCCGGCTGTTTTCCGACTACCGCAGCACTCTGGAAAAGCAATCCATGGGCTTCCGGATGTCGGCCTGGGATGAAAAGTTGCTCAAATACGGCAAACGTTTTGAAAATGAGATGATGGATCTTTCGGTCAATATCCCGCTGGAAGCCGCACTGGATCTGGGCTGGGAGATTCTGGCTGATTGTTTTGACCGCAACGAGGTCGGTATCAAAACCGACCTGATCGAAGAATACTGGCCGGAAAAAGCATAATGGCAAAGATCAAATATACCAAAACCGAGCAGAAGCATCAGCAGGATGCGTTGAAGCAGTTCAACCGCTTCCTGCCGACTCTGCAACTCAAGAAACAGCAGCTTCAGCAGGAGGTGCGTTTGAGCGTGGAAAAACTTACCGCCAACCGCATCGCCCGCAAAGAGGCTCTGGATAAACTTGCCGGTTTACTGTTGTTTTTCAGTTCACCGCAGGAAGCGGAAAAATTCACTGCATTGGTGGAAGTTGTCACCATTGATACTTCCACGGTCAATATCGCCGGAATCACCATCCCGGTTTTTGACAAGGTGGAATTTGCCGATATCCACTGGGATCTGCTGAATACTCCGTGGCATACTGACGAGTGTGTTGCCGCTCTTAAAGATTCACTGTCGTTGCGTGCCGAGGGCAAAGTGCTGGAAAAACAGTATCAACTGCTGCTGGCGGAATTGACCACCACCACCCAGCGGGTGAACCTCTTTGAAAAGGTGAAGATTCCCGAATGTAAAGAGAATATCCGCCGGATCAAGATCCAGTTGGGTGATATGGAAACCAGTGCCGTCGCCCGGAGCAAGATCGCCAAAAGCAAATCGCAGAAACTGTTATAAGACGCATTAGTTGATGGGGATGCCGTTGACACTGTTGAAAAACGGTGATCGGCGGCGTATATTATGAGCATGAACAGCAAAGTTAAACATCCGTACATCGAAATTCTCGACACCACCTTGCGTGATGGCGAGCAGACACCGGGAGTCAGTTTTTCCCCACAGGAAAAACTGGAGATCTCCCGTCTGCTGCTTTCCAGAGTCAAGGTAGACCGTCTGGAATTGGCCAGTGCCGGAGTTTCCGAAGGCGAAGCGCAGGCGGTGAAAGAGATCATCCGCTGGGCGGAGCCGCATGGATTTCTGCATCAACTGGAAATCCTCGGTTTTATCGATAACGGCAAATCGACCGCATGGATTTCCGGAGTCGGCGGCAAAGTGGTCAATCTGGTGGCCAAAGGTTCGGTGGAGCATTGCCGGTTGCAGTTGCGCAAAACCCCGACCCGGCACATCGACGATGTCGTGCGGGAGATCAAACGTGCCGCCGATGCCGGTCTGGAAATAAATCTGTACCTTGAAGCGTGGTCGGAAGGGATGAAAAAGGATTATCCATTCATCTGCGAATTGATCCATGCGGTCGGCGAATTGCCGGTCAAAAGGGTGATGCTGGCCGATACGCTGGGGTTGCTTTCGCCGGATGAAGCGGGGCGTTATGCTCAATGGATGGTGGCGGCTTTCCCCGAAAAACATTTTGAATTTCACGGTCACAACGATTACGGTCTGGTCAATGCCAATTCACTGGCGGCGGTCAATGCCGGATTTGCCGGAGTGCATACCACCATCAACGGTCTCGGTGAAAGAGCCGGTAATCTGCCGTTGGCACAATTTGTAGTGGCCCTGCATGATTTTACCGCCCGGCGCACGAAGATCGTGGAAAAGGAGTTGCATCACGCCTCCCAGCTTATCCAGTCATTTTCCGGCAAACGCTGTCCGTGGAATATGCCGGTCGTCGGCAGTGATGTTTACACCCACACTTGCGGGGTACACGCCGACGGCGATCAGAAAGGCGGACTTTACGGCAACAAACTGCGTCCGGAGCGTTTCGGCAGACAGCGGGATATCGCATTGGGAAAACTGGCGGGCAAAGCCTCGATCGAAACGATTCTGGAAGATACCGCATGGAATACCGTTCTTTCTCCGGAACAAAAGGAGCATCTGCTTTCGGAGATCATCCGTCTGGGAGATAAGAAAAAGACCGTATCGGTCGCCGACCTGCCGTATATTGTTGCGGGGGTGAAAAAGACTCCGCTCAATAAAGTTTTCCGGATCACGGCGGCGGATTTTACTTCCAAACTCCACGGTTTGGCCAGTTCTCATGTGGCAGTGGAATTCAACGGCCGTCAGGCCGAAGCATCGGCCAAAGGCGACGGCGGTTACGATGCCTTTGTCAAGGCGTTGAAAAAGTGTTTGAAAGAATTCAATATCACCATGCCGAAACTGGTGGATTACGAAGAACGTATCCCGCCCGGCGGTCGGACTGATGCCATCGTGGAAACCACGATCACCTGGAGTTACGGCGGCCGGACTCATATAACTACCGGGGTCGATTCCGACCAGGTGCTTTCTGCGGTGGCGGCGACGGAAAAGATGATCAACTTCATGGTGCAGTAAGATGGGAAAACTTTATCTGATATCCGGCGACGATGACTTTGCCCGTAAACAGCGGGCAAGGGAAACTGTTATCATGCTTGCCGGGGGAGGGGAACCGGAAAATGCCGATGATGTGGAAATCATTCAGGGTGATCTGCCGGAGTTGAAAAATGAGGTGATCGCCGACCGTTTTCTGGAGTCGTTGCGCACTCCGCCGTTTCTGGCTCCGCAAAAGATCGTCTGGATGCGTCATCATCCGGATCTGGATTCATTGACTTCTGATTCCGCTCCGGCAGTGGTAAAGGAACTGGCGGCATTTCTGTCGGCGGCTCTGCCGGAGGAGTTGTCAGTGGTCATCGACGGCCCCGGTCTGGATAAACGCAAAACTCTCTGGAAAACGCTGACCAAAGCCGGAGCAGTTATCGAATTATCCAATATCACCCGTGCCACTGACCGTAATTTTGCGGAAACCCGCCGCAATATCCTCAATAATTTTGCCAAAACCACCGGTAAACGTCTGCGGCCGGATGCCATGCAGTATCTTACCGAGGTCATCGGCGGAGATTCCGGCATATTGGCCAATGAACTGGATAAACTTGCCAGTTACACCGGCAATGCTCCGGAAATAACCTTGAATGACTGCCGGGCGATCGTCAGCCGCACTCCGGAAGCGGTCATCTGGGAGTATACCGAGGCGATCCAGAATGGCCGCAAAGAGTTGGCATTGCATTCACTTGCTCTGCTGGGCAGACAGAATGAACAGGGATTTGAATTGAAACTTATCGCCTTGCTTTCCAATTCATTTCAAAAAACACTGAACTGCCGTCAGGCGATGCAGGAGTTGGGCATCCGCCATCCGTCGCCGGGAGCGTTTGAAAATATTTCCGATGAGATCAAAGCCAAATATCCGGATAATCCGCTGATAAAACTGCATCCTTACCGGGCATTCAAAATGTGTGAAGCTGCAGTGAAACTTGATGGAGCATCTATTGCCCGCAAATTGACTTTGATCCGCAATGCCAACCGCGCTCTGGTTTCCGGCGGCGGCGATCCCCGGATGACATTGGAACAACTTACTATCAATCTTTGTTGATCATGAAGATTTTGCGCTGTACCGTAAAAATCATACTGCTCATTTTGTGGGGCTTGCTGCTGATGCTTCCGGCGGTGCTGTCATATATCGGATTATCCCGGTGGCAGCGGGTGCGCCGGGGGGCATTCTGGGCGCAATTCTGGGCGCGTGGTGCGGCGAAGATCGCCGGAGTTAAAACGGTGGTTCACGGTGAGATACCGCAGGGGACGGGGGCGTTGCTGGTTTCCAACCACCTCGGCTATCTGGATATACTGGCTCATGCGTGTAATTTCCGCATCCGTTTCACGCCCAATAACGGTATAAAACATTGGCCTTTTATCGGTCAGTTGGTGGCGTTGAGTGTGCCGGTGTGGATCGATCGCAAGCACCCGCGCAAAGCGGCCGGTTATGCGGAAGTTTTTCAGCAGACGATGGATAACGGGGTGTCGCTTCTGGTCTATCCGGAAGGAACGAGTACCGATGGCAAACATGGTATGCTGCCATTCAAATCGACGGTGTTTGCGGCGGTGCATCCGGGAACTCCGATCGTGCCGATGGTGTTGTTTTACCATGAGACACCGGCAAATTCTGCTCCGGCGGCGTGGTTCGATGATACCGGTTTTGCCGCTCATGCGATCGGAGTGCTGGGATTGAAAAAAGTGGTGATAGACCTTTATATTATGCCGGAAATGTACGCAAAAGAGGGCGAAGAACGCAAGGTTTTGGCCCGCCGGGTGCGGGAGGCAATGCTTGAGGAGTATAATAAATATGCACAATGAATTGATCGGGGTTTCCGGAGCGTTGTGCCGGGTGTGGCAGAGATTTTTCAATTTACCGCTTACCGGCAGATGGAAAAAAGTTGCGGAGGATAACGGCCGCCAATATGAAGCAGCCGCCATTGCCGGGGCGTGCTGGCTGACCGGAGTGTCGATCGCATTGATTGGAGTGCTGTTGTCGGTGCTGTTCAACCGTTTTGTTGGTGCGGCAGTATTTGTTCTGCTGGCATACGGTGCGCTTTTGAAACATGACCGGGGCAGCGGCGACGGCATGATCGCTCAAATCATCGCATCCAAACTGCCCGGAGAATACATTCCCTTTGATTTGATCATTCCGATATTGACGGTGCTGGTGAAACTCTTTTTGCTGGCGGTGATATTTTTCTATGGTTCGCCGTGGTTTCTCGGCTGTGTTTTTGCCGGTGGAGCGGCGATGGAGGTTTATCTGGCGGGGGAAATGCAAGTTTCCCCGCCGTTGATCGACGCTTCCGGAACTTCCCGGAAAAGATTCTGGGTGGTGCTGGGTGCGGTTTTTATCATCTCATTTTTTATTTCTGCGCTGGCGGCCAGTTGCGGGGTTCTGGCATTTGTGCTGTTGTGGAAATATGCCGCCGGACAGACGGCGGCAAGGGGGATCACCCTGCAGGGGATCCGCGGTTACGGAGCGATTTGTGTCTGGTTGATGCTGATTGCCGGAGTGTTGACGATTTGAAAAAATATCCATTTGAAGTTATATTATAGAATTTACCAAAAAACAGAAAAGAGGTGCAGTTATGGCGACGTTACAGCCGTTTCACGGATTGGTGCCGACCCCGGATAAGGCGGCGATGGTTTCAGCAGTTCCCTACGATGTGGTCAACAGTGAAGAAGCGGCAGTGCTTGCCGCCGGAAATCCTTTGAGTTTTCTGCACGTTTCCCGCCCGGAAATCGATCTTGAGCCGGGTATCGATCTGCACGATGACAAAGTTTATGCCCAGGCCAAAGCGGCTTTTGACCGGATCATTGCCGAAGCTCCGCTGACGCTCGATGCCGGTGAACATCTTTATATTTACCGGTTGATCATGAATGGCCGCAGTCAGACCGGGGTCATCGGTGCCGCCAGTGCCGCAGAATACAATGCCGGGATCATCAAAAAACATGAAAAGACCCGCAAAGATAAAGAAGATGACCGTACCCGTCATGTGATGACATTGCGTTCCCATACCGGTCCGGCGTTTTTCACTTACCGTGCCGTGGATAAGATCAATGCTCTGATCAAAGCGGAAACGGCGGCGGTGCCGACCTTTGATTTTACTGCTCCGGATGGTATTCAGCATACGGTCTGGCGCATGGATGAAGCCAAAAGTGCCGAATTGTCTGCCTTGTTTGCCGCCGAAGTGCCGGTTTTCTATATTGCCGACGGTCACCACCGCAGTGCGGCGGCCGCCCGTACTGCCGCCGAATGTGCGCCGAATAATCCGGCTCATACCGGCAAAGAGGATTACAACTTTTTCCTGACCGTGGCATTCCCCGACAGCGAATTGGCGATCATGCCCTACAACCGGGCGGTCAAAACGCTCAACGGATTGGATGAAGCCGGTTTTATTGCCGCTTTGGAAAAGGAATTTACCGTGAGCGATGCCGCTGACGGTGTGGTTGCCAAGCCGGGCGAATTCAAATTCTATATGAATGGGGCATGGCGTTTGGCGGTGCCGAAATTTGATATCAGCAAATTTGACGAGATCGGCCGTCTGGATGCCAGTTGGCTTCAGGATCGGGTGCTGGCTCCGATACTGGGTATCGATGATCCGCGCACGAGTACGGGTATCGACTTCATCGGCGGTATCCGCGGCACGGCGGAATTGGAAAAACTGGTCAATACCGGAAGCCATGCGGTGACGATCTCACTTCACGCGGTGACTCTGGATCAGTTGATGGCGATTGCGGATGCGGGCAAGATCATGCCGCCGAAATCGACCTGGTTTGAGCCGAAATTGCGCGACGGATTGGTTTCTCACAACTTTTAATGATAAAAATGCCATTTGCAACTTGCAATTTTGAAAAAGTGGTGTATTTTATCTGAATGTCAAGTGCAATATTTGTAAATTTTTAATAAGGAGACTCAATCATGGCACATAAAAAAGGACAGTCCAGCAGCCGTAACGGCCGCGACAGCAATCCGAAGTTCCTCGGTGTCAAAGCTTACAGCAGTGAATTTGTGACTGCCGGTTCGATCATCGTCCGTCAGCGCGGTACCCGTTTCCGTCCCGGCAACAATGTCGGTTGCGGTCGTGACTTCACTCTTTTCGCTCTTTGCGACGGAACTGTTGAGTTCGTTCGTGAGCAGCGCAAAGTCAACGTCATTCCTGCGCAGTAATCTGCTGTGCCGGAAAGGGCAAAATTTGACGTATATCCCCGGTTCGGTTGCTGAATCCGGGGATTTTTTGTATATATTCTGTATAGGAAAGGTGCGGTAAATAATGTTTGTTGACAGAACTCAAATCACGGTGAAAAGCGGTGATGGCGGCAATGGCTGTTGCAGTTTCCGCCGGGAAAAATTCATCCCCAAGGGCGGGCCTGACGGCGGAGACGGCGGAAATGGCGGCGATGTGATTCTGGAAAGCACCACCAGCGAGCAGAATCTTAATTCTCTGGTCTACCGCCGGCGTTACTGTGCCGCCAACGGTCCCGGCGGGCAAGGTTCGGATATGCATGGCAGAAATGCCGATGCCATCGTGGTCAAAGTGCCGGTCGGCACGGTCATCCGGGATGCGGCGACCGGCGAGGTACTGGCTGATCTGGATACTCCCGGAGCGCAGGTGGTCGTGGCCAAAGGCGGCCGGGGCGGCCGGGGCAATGCCCGTTTTGCCACCAGCACCAACCGTGCGCCCAGACGGCGGGAACTGGGATTTCCCGGTGAGGAAAAAATGCTTGATCTGGAGTTGAAGTTGATCGCCGATGCCGGTCTGGTCGGTTATCCCAATGCCGGAAAATCCACGTTGCTCACCCGTATTTCCGGAGCGCGGCCCAAAGTGGCGGCGTATCCGTTTACCACCTTGCATCCGGTGATCGGAGTGGCAGAGTATTTTGACTATGCCAGAGTGAATGTGGCGGATATCCCCGGTCTGATCGACGGGGCCCATGCCAACGTCGGTCTGGGGCATGAATTTCTGCGGCATATCGAAAGAACCAAAGTGCTGGTTTATGTGCTGGATATGGGCGGAGTTGACGGCCGTGATCCGCTGGATGATTACGAGAATCTCAAAAAAGAACTTGAACTTTACAAAGATGGACTTGCCGGTCGTCCGTCTCTGATCGTGGCGAATAAGATGGATGTAGCTGGTGCGGCGGAAAATCTGACCCGGCTTCAGGAAAAACTGGGCAGGAATGCTCCGGCTCTTTTTGCCTTGCAGCCTGACGGTGATTGTTCAGAATTCCTCGATGCATTGCGCGCTCTGGTCAAGGCTAATTCCAGTGAAGAGGAAGCCGCGTTGCGCCGGTTGTAAACGCTTGCAGATGTAAAAAACGGCATTTTTTTCAAAAAAAGTGAAAAAAATGCCGTTTTTGGTGGAAAAAATTTGCATAATTGCGCTTTGACAAGTATATTATAAGACTTTTACAGATGCAATAAGCATGGATCTATGGCCGAAATCCTCTGGGCCTGTCGGTTCGTCGCATCCGCAAAGCAGGTGAAACTGTGGGAAAAACGGTTTCTGTAACGTAGCTGTACTGCCTGCGGCAAGTGTGAACAGGAAAAGTGAAAACGTGAAGAAACGAATTTTAAAAAGAGGTAAAAATTTCTTATGGTCAGAATCAGATTGAAACGTACCGGTACCCGTAATGCGGTTTGCTTCCGTATCGTTGTTATGGATCAGCGTTCCAGCCGCGACGGCAAAGCTATCGAAGAAGTCGGTTTCTACAATCCCCGCAGCAAAGAAGAGAAGATCAATCTCGATCGCGTGGCTTACTGGACCGGCGTCGGTGCTGTTGTTTCCGAGACGGTTAAAGACATCGTTGAGCGTGCCAAAGGCGGAATCGTGTTGAAAGACCGTGTCCGTCCGGCGAATATCTCCAAAAAAGCCAAAGCCAAAGCCGCCGCTGAAGCTGAAGCCAAAGCCGCCGCCGAAGCCGAGGCCAAGGCCGCTGCCGAAGCTGCCGCCGCTGAAGCTCCTGCCGAGGCATAATTAATCTGGAGTGGATTCCGATGTTTAAGAAGTTGTTCGGCTTCCTTTTTGGCAGCAATAAAGAGCAGGCAGTGGCGGATAAACGCAATGCCGGTACCTTGAGGGAGCTGGAGTCATTCGTCGATTATGTGGTTAAATCTCTGGTCGACAAGCCGGATGAAGTCAAACTTTCCACGGTCGAAACCGATGAAGGTGCGACGATCCAGATCCGCTGCAGCAAGGAAGATATCGGAAAAATTGTCGGAAAACGTGGCAAGACCATCATGGCTATCCGTTCATTGGTCAGCGGAGCCGCCGGCAGACAGCGCAAACGCGTTTCTGTCGATGTGATGGATGAGTGACGTTTGAATTTTTTTCAGCGGGTTAATCCATGCGGATCGACATATTGACACTCTTTCCGGAGTTGTTCCCCGGCCCCCTCGGTGGCAGTATCATCGGGCGGGCCGCCAGAAAGGGACTTTTTTCGGTAAATGCGGTCGATGTGAGAAGTTTCGCTGAAGATTCCCGTGGTACGGTGGATGAGAAGCCCTATGGCGGCGGGCCGGGTATGCTGATGATGCCCGATGTGCTGACCAGAGCGGTCGAATCCGTCAAAAGCGAGCGAAGCACCGTGATCCTTACTTCACCGAGAGGTGAGGTGATGAATCAGCAGTTGGCTTCCGAACTGGCAAAAGAGGAGCATCTGATCCTCGTTGCCGGTCATTATGAAGGCGTGGATCAAAGGTTTATCGATCTGGTCGTTGACCGGGAGATATCGATCGGAGATTTCGTTCTTTCCAGCGGCAATATCGCCGCAATGGCGATCGCCGATGCAGTTATCAGATTGCTGCCGGGAGTGCTGGGGGATGACGAATCTGCCGTTGAGGAATCTCATTCGATGGGATTGCTTGAATACCCGCAATACACGCGGCCTCCGGTTTTCCGGGGGATGAAGGTGCCGGATTGCCTTGTCAGCGGCGATCATGGCAAAGTAGCTGAGTTCCGGAGAGTTGAAGCGGAAAAAGTGACCCGCGAGAGACGACCGGATTTATGGGAAAAGTATCTGATTTCAGAACTTAATAAAGAGGTAAGAAAATGACTATAGTTGACAACATCCGTAATGCAGAGGCCAAAGCCGATTATCAGTTCAGCATTGGTGACACCATCAAAATCGCGGTGAAGATCGTCGAAGGTGACACCGAGCGTATTCAGTATTTCCAGGGTACGGTCATTGCCCGTCGCGGCAGCGGCATCGAGGAAACTTTCACCGTCCGCCGTGTGCAGGCCGGTCAGGGTGTGGAACGTGTGTTCCCGATCAACAGCCCCCGCATCGCCGGTATCGAGGTTATCCGTCGCGGTTCTGTCCGTCGCGCCAAACTCTACTACCTCCGCGACAAAGTCGGCAAAGCCGCCCGTGTCAAAGAACTTCGCACGAAGTAATTTTTCTGCTGTGGCACAATAAGATGGCACGGCAAAATGCTGTCCTGAGACAGGACGATCAACTCCTCCTCTCGGAGCGACAGCTTCGGGCGGAGGGTTTTTCTTGGGTCGCCGGGGTCGATGAGGCCGGGCGCGGCCCATTGGCAGGTTCGGTGGTGGCAGCGGCAGTGGTGCTGCCCTGCGATCAGCCGGAGTTGCCGGGAGTTTTTGACTCCAAACAACTTACGGAAGCGGAGCGTGAGGAACTTTTTGAGGAACTTTATGCTCTGCCGGGTATCCGGATCTCCGTGGCATCGGCTTCGGTGGCGGAGATCGATAAATTGAATATTCTGCGGGCCACCCATCTGGCGATGCGCCGGGCGGTCAGCGGCATAAAGGAAGCAGATTTTGTTCTGGTTGATGGATTGCCGGTGCAATTTACTTTGCCCTCGCGCAATATCATCAAAGGCGATGCGAAGTGTGCCAGTATTGCGGCCGCCAGCATTATCGCCAAAGTGACCAGAGACCGGGAAATGATGCAGTTGGATGAAATTTATCCGGAATATGGTTTTGCCAGACATAAAGGTTATGGTACGGCGGAGCATCTTGAAGCTCTGAAAAAATTCGGTCCGTCAGCGGTACACCGGAAAAGTTTCCGGCCGGTGTATGAACTTTTGCCGGATTCTCCGGTGCAGGGAACATTGGATTTTTGATGATGAGAAAACAGAACTTGCAGTGCAGAAAAGGAGGTATCCCCCACGCTACCGGCGTGGGTGCGACCGGCAGATGATCCATTTACAGGAGAAATGTATCTGTGTTTTTTTGTGTTTAAGTTTTATATATGATTATAGTTTTGGAGTGCAATTATTATGAGCAAGTTTGATTTGGAAACCATCCGTCACAGTGCGGCTCACGTTATGGCCGCGGCCGTGAAACAACTTTATCCCGATGCCCGTTTCGATATCGGGCCGGCTACTGATAACGGATTTTATTATGACTTTGATATGGAGCACCGTCTGGTCGCTGAAGATCTCAAAGAGATCGAAAAGGTCATGAAAAAGATCATCGGGCGCAAACTTCCCTTTGAAAGATTTGAAACCTCCCGTGAAGAGGCCAAAGAGTTGCTTGCCGGTCAGAATTATAAACTTGAGCGTCTGGCGGATATTGAAGATGGGGCTCCCATCAGTTTCTACCGCACCGGCGATTATCTGGATCTCTGCCGCGGCCCTCATGTGGATAATTCCGGCGACATCGGTGCGGTCAAATTGACCGGTATTGCCGGCAGTTACTTCCGCGGTGATGAAAACAATCCCATGCTGCAGCGTATCTACGGCACGGCTTTCGCCACGCAGGAAGAGCTGCAGACCTATCTCAAGCAGTTGGAAGAAGCCGCCAAACGCGATCACCGCAAACTCGGCACGGAACTGGATCTTTTCGGTTTCTCCGATTGTGTCGGTCCCGGTCTGGTTTTGTGGCATCCCAAAGGTGCGCTGGTGCGTCATCTGATGGAAACTTTCTGGAAAGATGAGCATTACAAAAACGGTTATGAATTGCTTTACACCCCCCACATCGGTCAGAGCAACCTCTGGGAGACCAGCGGACACTTGAATTTCTACCGTGAGGGTATGTATTCGGCCATGGAGATCGACGAAAAAGATTACTATGTCAAGCCGATGAATTGCCCGTTCCACATTGAAGTTTACCGTTCAAAATTGCGCAGTTACCGGGAATTGCCGCTGCGCTGGGCGGAATTGGGAACGGTCTACCGTTATGAAAAATCCGGTTCACTTCACGGTTTGATGCGGGTGCGCGGATTCACCCAGGATGACTCTCACATCATCTGTACTCCGGAATCCATCGAAGACGAGATCGCTGAAGTTCTCCGTTTCAGTCTGGCGATCAACCGGGCATTCGGCTTTACCGATATCAAGGCTTACCTTTCCACCCGGCCGGAAAAGGCGGTCGGCGAACCGGAACGCTGGGATAAGGCGATCGATTCTCTGCGCAAAGCCGTGGCGAAGTGTGAATTGGAGTGCGATGTCGATGAGGGCGGTGGTGCTTTCTACGGGCCGAAAATCGACCTGAAACTGCGCGATGCCATCGGCCGTGAATGGCAGACGACGACCATTCAGTTTGACTTCAATCTGCCGGAAAGATTCGATATGACCTATATCGGAGAAGATGGCAAAAAGCACCGTCCTTTCATGGTTCACCGTGCATTGCTCGGTTCGTTGGAGCGTTTCTTCGGTATTCTGGTCGAGCATTATGCCGGCAAGTTCCCGATGTGGCTGGCTCCGGAACAGGCGAGGATTTTGCCGGTTTCCGACAAGCAGCTTGATCTGGCCAAAGAATTCCAGCAGGAGTTGCGGGCCAAAGGTTTCCGGGTCGGCATCGATACGCAGGCCGCCGGTCTCGGAGCGAAGATCCGGGCTGCCCGTTCCGAGCGCATTCCCTATTTGCTGGTGCTGGGTGAAAGAGAGCAGGAAAACCGTACATTGTCCGTCCGCAACCGCAATGAAGGCGAGATCGGTGAGATGACCATCGACAAACTTGCAGAAAAAATGCGTGCAGAAGTTGACAATAAGGTAATTTGGTAATATATTATATGAAGTGACACCCTCTGCTGTCGTGGCAGAGGGGGTCTTTAAGTATGGAAAACTTTGATCACAGTGACAAGGTTTTCTGAAATTGGTGAGAATTAAAGTACCGTTTTGAGAGGAGGGTGTTCTTATCGCCAAGTTGTTGAAACCCAATGATCGCAGCGTCCAGCTCGATCAGGTGCGCCTGATTGGTTCAGATGGAAGTCAGCTGGGGGTGGTTCCTTATGTCCGCGCCAAGGAGTTGGCATTAGAGGCAGGGGAGGATCTCGTATTGGTTTCCGATACGTCGAATCCGCCGGTGGTCAGGATCATGAATTTCGGCAAACTGTGCTATGAGCAGAAAAAGAATCTCAAAGCACAGCGCAAGAACACCGCCGCGCAAAAGGTCAAAGAGATCAAGTTTCATATCAATATCGACCAGCACGATTATGAAACCAAGATCAATAAAGCGATCGACTTCCTTGATAAGAAGTTCCGCGTGAAGATCACTTTGGCAATGCGCGGCCGTGAGATGGCTCATCAGGATATGGCCTTTGAACTTATGGATAAGGTCACTGAAGCCCTGACTCCCTACGCAGATGCTGACGGCAAAGCCAAGTTGCTCGGCCGTAATATCTCGGTGAATTTCGCACCTAAAAATTAATGGAAGTGCCCTGCATTTGCAGGATTTAGTATGGCAGCCGCAAGAGTGCCGCACCGGAAAGGGTAAAGCATTGACCCTGCCGGTGGAAAAACATCAAAAATAAAGGATGTAAACAATGCCGAAACTCAAAACCAGAAAATGTGCCGCCAAACGTCTGAAACAGACCGGCACCGGTAAGTTCCGCCACAACAAGGCGGGCGCACGTCACCTCATGAGCAGCAAAAACGCCAAACGCCGTCGTCGTCTCCGTCAGGATGGTGCCGTTTCTCACGCCGAGAAACGCCGTATCCAGGTCGCGTTGCCGTATGGTCTGTAATTTTTGAATAGAAGGAGACTGCGAATATGTCCAGAACTACTTGTGCTGTTCCGTCACGCAAACGCCGCAAAATGGTGCTTGCCCGTGCTAAAGGTTTTTACGGTAACTCCAGTCGCAATATCCGTACTGCTTATGATGCCGTGGATAAAGCGTTGGTTCACTCTTACAAGGGCCGCAAACAGAAGAAACAGCAGTACCGTCAGCTGTGGATCGTCCGTATCAACGCCGCTTGCCGCGCGCTGAACGTCAACTACAGTACCTTTATGAACGGTCTGAAAAAAGCTAACATCGGTCTCAACCGCAAAGTCCTCGCGGATCTCGCTGTGACTGCGCCGGCCGAGTTTAAGGCTCTGGTGGAGAAAGTCACCCAGGCCTGAGGTTGGTTTAACAAGATCACAACAGCTTGGAAATGGTGACTTTTTTCACCACTTTCAAGCTGTTTTTTGTTTTTTTGCCGGAAAAGAGTCGTTTTTCCGGCGGGGATTTCAGAGGAAAAGAAAATGAACGAAATTATCGAAGCGGTAAATCGCGCCGCAGTTGATGCCGAAACCAAAGCCGCCGCCGCAGTCGATGCCGCCGCTTTGGAAGCGTTGCGCATCGAGTATTTCGGCCGCAACGGACTCTTTCAGGAGTTGTCCAAAAAGATGGGGAGCATCCCCAAAGAGGAGAAAAAAGATACCGGAATGGCATTCAATTCCGGAAGAAACCGGATCCAGGCGGCTCTGGATGCTGCCAATGCCCGTATCGGCACGGCCGGTAAATGTGATCAGGATGCTATTGATCTGACTCTGCCCGGCAGACGTACTGCTCCGGGGCACCGGCATCCGATCACCCAGTTGGCTGATGAATGTGTTTCCGTATTCCGCCGCATGGGATTTGTTGCGGTCGATGGTCCGGAAATCGAGGATATTTATCACAACTTTGATGCGCTCAATACACCTGACGATCACCCCTCGCGTGATCCCAAGGATACCTTTTATTTCCCGGATGGCAGGATTTTGCGTTCCCAGACCAGTCCGGTTCAGATCCGGGTCATGGAAACTCATGAACCGCCGGTGCGTATCGTTGCGCCGGGCCGGGTGTTCCGCCGGGATACTCCCGATGCCACTCACGGCATGAATTTCCACCAGATCGAGGGATTGTATATTGACAAAAATGTGTCGATGGCCGATCTTAAAAGTGTGTTGCAGACCTTTGCCTGGGAGATGTTCGGCAAGGATGTGAAGATCCGTTTGCGGCCGCACTTTTTCCCCTTTACCGAACCGAGCGTGGAGTATGACTTCAGTTGCGTGGTTTGCGGCGGCAAGGGGTGCAATGTCTGTAAAAATTCCGGTTATATTGAAATCGCCGGTGCGGGCATGGTCGATCCCAATGTGTTGAAAAATGTCGGATACGATCCGGAGATCTGGAGCGGTTATGCTTTCGGTCTCGGTCTGGAGCGTCTGGCAATGTTGCGTTACCGGATCCCGGATCTGCGTTTCCTCTACGATAACGATGTCCGTTTTCTGGAACAATTTTGAGGTGCGTTAAATGGATATTTCAAGAAAATGGTTGAGTGACTACGTCAAACTTGATTGTGATGACGCATATCTCTGTGATAAACTGACCATGGCGGGTATCGAGGTGGAGAAGATCGAAAAGAATTCCACCATTCCCGAAGGCGTGGTCACGGCAAAAATCCTTTCCCGTGATGCTCATCCG
The DNA here is from genome assembly GCA_015061625.1 of Lentisphaerota bacterium. Lineage (GTDB taxonomy): Bacteria > Verrucomicrobiota > Lentisphaeria > Victivallales > Victivallaceae > UBA1784. The sequence continues at coordinate 162,641 of SUWG01000003.1, forward strand.
GGGAGCGATCACCTTTCGGTATGCAAAGTTACCGATGGCTGTGAGGAGTTGCAGATCGTCTGCGGTGCTCCAAACTGCGATGCCGGATGTATTGTGCCGCTGGCGAAAATCGGAACGGTTTTTCACACTGACGAAGGGGATTTCAAGATCAAACGTTCCAAATTGCGCGGCGTGGAATCCTGCGGCATGATGTGCAGTGAAAAAGAGTTGGGCATTTCTGAAAACAATGACGGCCTGATGATTTTTCCGGCGGATACCGCTTTGGGCGTGCCGCTTACCCAACTTTATCCGGGAGATACCCGCATTGAATTGGAGATCACCCCCAACCGTCCGGATTGTCTTTCCATGTGGGGTGTGGCGCGGGATGTTTCCTGTCTGCTTTCCACCCCGGCGGAACTGCCGGAAATTTCCATTCCCGGTTGCGATACGGAAGTCCCCGGCCTGGTCACGGTGGAAAATCAGGAACTTTGCCCCCGTTACATCGGCCGGGTGATCAAAAATGTGAAGATCGGGCCGTCTCCGGATTGGCTGAAAGAACGTTTGGAAAGTGTTGGTTTGCGTGCCATCAACAATGTCGTAGACGTCACCAACTTTGTCATGCTGGAACTCGGTCAGCCGCTTCATGCTTTTGACCGTGACACGCTGGCTGGCAACCGGGTCGTTGCCCGCAACGCCAGAGCCGGAGAAAAAATCACTCTGCTGGATGGCAAAGTCGTTGAACTCAACGAAAACCATTTCGTGATCGCCGATGCGGAAAAGCCGATGGCTCTGGCCGGTATCATGGGCGGGGAAAATTCCGGAGTTACGGAAAAGACCACCGAAATTCTGCTGGAAAGTGCCGTATTCAAATCATCCCACATCCGCAGTGAAAGCCGCAGTCTGGGGATTTCCACTGATGCCAGTTACCGTTACGAGCGCGGAGTTGATTTTGATATGGCGGAATTGGCGTCGATCCGCGCCTGCCAGTTGATTCTGGCGACTGCCGGCGGCGAATTGGCAAGCAAAGCGATGGAAGTGACTGCTGCCCGTCCGGCGGAACCGGTGATCAACTGCCGTTTTGATAAGATCCGGGCCTTGATCGGTACGACGGTCACCAATGAGCGGATCGTGGATATTTTGCAGAAACTTCATTTGAAAGTGGAAAATATTACCGATGAATCCTGTGTGGTTACAGCTCCGCTTTTCCGCCTTGACCTTACCCGGGAAGCCGATTTGGCCGAGGAGGTCGCCCGGATCGACGGTTTGGATAAGATCCCGATGATCCCGGTTGCCGGTAAAGTCTGCCATCCGGATAGTGAAGATGCTTATGCGCCTTTGCGCAATTTGCGTGATCTGGTGATCGGCATGGGCTTTGATGAGTGTGTGCATTACAGCATCGTCGGATCGGCTTCCGCGCTGGTTGACAGCCGTTTTGAGAAAAGCGATCTGATCGAATTATCCAATCCGCTTTCGCCGGATAACGGCTGGATGCGTCCGGGATTGCTGGGTGAGATGCTCGGCACCGTCGGCCGCAATATTGCCCGCGGCAACCGTGATCTGCGGTTGTTTGAGTTGGATAAAGCTTTCTGCAAGAATCCGGAAAAGTTCCCGGAAGAACGCAATGAATTGCTGATCCTGATGACCGGCAAACGTCATCCGGAATTGTTCTCTGCCGAGGGTGATGCGCTGGTGGATTTCTACGATATCAAAGGTGTGGTGGAAACTCTGCTGGAAAAACTTTCCGTCACCAATTACCGCTTTGTTGCTCCGGCAGAGGCCGACAGCCGTTTCCGCACCGGTCATGCTCTGGTGTTGATGCTGGAAGGCAAAGTTGCCGGTATGTTCGGTGAACTCAATGGCAAACACGCCTCATCCTGGCGCAGTTCCGCCCCGGTATTTTTCGCCCAGTTGGAAGTTGCCGCTCTGATCAATGCGGCCGGCCGGGTGAAAAAGAGTTGCAAGCCTCTGGCCCAATTCCCCGGCACGACCCGTGACATTGCCTTTGTCGCTCCGGAAACGCTCACCCACGGTGAGGTGATCGACTTCATCCGCAAGTGCAAAGCCCCCAATTTTGAATCGGTTCGTCTTTTCGATATTTTCGTCGGCGATGATTTGAAAAAACAACAGAAAAAGAGTATGGCTTACAGTTTGAGCTTCCGCAACCGGGAGCGGACATTGACCGATAACGAAGTCAATGCCGCCATGGATAAGATCCGCGCCCGGCTGGCCGCTGAATTGAAAGTCGAATTGCGATAACTTCCGTAAAGAGGAAAGGATTTCACAATGGATAAGAATGCAGGCAGGATCTTTGAAGGCAATCTCGATGCCAAAGGGATCAAAATCGGTATCGTTTGCGCCCGTTTCAATGATTTTCTGGTCAGCCGTCTGCTCTCCGGGGCGATGGATGCCATTGTCCGTCACGGCGGCGATGCCGCCAATGTTTCCGTGGCCTATGTGCCGGGATCTTATGAGATACCTTTTGCAGTGAAAAAGATGCTTGACCGCAAAGAATTTGATGCGATCGTGGCTCTGGGAGTGGTCATTCAGGGTGATACTCCGCACGCATCTTACATCAATTCCGAAGTGGCAAAAGGTCTGGCGCAACTCGGCATGGAATCCGGTATCCCGGTGACCTATGGCATGATCACCGCTGACAATCTGGAGCAGGCGATCAACCGCAGCGGCGTTAAAGCCGGTAATAAAGGTGTCGATGCCGCCATTGCGGCGATCGAAATGGTCAATTTGTCACGGGCGATAAAAAATGCGTAATCCGGCGGCAGATGAAATGGCTCCGACGCACTCCAAGCGTCTGGGCAGAGAGTTGGCAATGGAGTTCCTTTTTGCCTGCGAAAGCAAAAAGGAACTCCCCGGAGCCGCCGGATTTGATCTGTTTCTGGAATCGGTCAAAGAGGAATTTGCTCTTGATGACAACCGTACCACCCGGCGGGGCAGAGATTATGCGGTGCGCCTTTATGAGTCGGTTGCCTGTGACCGGGAAAAGATCGATGGCATTATTGCGGCGCATTGCCGCAACTGGGATATGGATCGTATTTCCGCCGTGGAACGCAATATCATGCGGGTGGCAGTAGCGGAAATGCTCTTTTTTGACGATGTTCCGGCAGTGGTAAGTATTGATGAAGCTGTGGGCATTGCCAGAGATTTTTCCGGTATTGAGGCGGGAAATTTTATTAACGGTGTGCTGAATTCCGTAAAGGATTCAGAATGCCCCAATGACGGCAGATAATATGTCGATATTTTCAATATTCAAACGTGGACTGGAAAAAAGCGCGACCAAACTCGCACGGGTGGTCAGCGGAGTGTTTTCCGGTGTAAAAAGCCATGGCACCGCCAGTTTTGATGATTTGGAAGCGATGTTGATCGCCGCCGATTTCGGGGTGGCGGCTGCTAAAAAAGTGGTGGATGAGATCCGTGACCGGTATGAACGCGGCAAGATCGCCACTGATGCGGATCTGATCGCCGTTGCCAAAGAGGAAGTTTGCAACATCCTCAAACGTGGCGCACGGGAGATCACGACTGCTCCGGCGGGTGAACCGCTGGTGATTCTGATGGTCGGGGTCAATGGCAGCGGTAAAACCACCACGATCGGTAAATTGGCTGCCAGGTGGAAAAACGAGGGTAAGAAAGTTATTCTCGGTGCCTGTGATACATTCCGGGCCGCGGCGGTGGAGCAGTTGCAGTTGTGGGGTGAACGCACCGGCTGTCAGGTCGTGGCGGCCAAGCATGGTGCAGACCCCGCCAGTGTGGCTTTTGATGCGACGATGGCGGCGAAATCCCGCGATGCGGATATTCTGCTTATCGACACTGCCGGCCGTCAGCAGAATCAGCAGGATCTGATGGCGGAATTGAGCAAGATACGCCGTTCCATCGGCAAAGTTTTGCCCGGTGCGCCGCATGAAGTATGGTTGACAGTGGATAGTTCTCTGGGGTCAAATGTGATCAATCAGGCACGGGAATTCGGCAAAACTGCCGGAGTTACCGGTCTGGTGCTGACCAAACTTGACGGCACCGGCCGTGGTGGTATGGCGGTGGCTTTGCATGAAGAATTTGATCTGCCGACCTTCTTTGCCGGTTTCGGTGAAGCTCCGGAAGATTTGCAGGATTTCGATCCGGAATTTTATGCCGAAGCCCTTTTCAGTGTGGAGAAGGCATGAATACTGATTCAGAATTCATGCTTGAGGCTCTGGCGTTGGCGCGCATGGGGTGGGGATTGACCAATCCCAATCCCATGGTCGGTGCTGTCATTGTCAAAGATGGCGTTATCATCGGCCGGGGATTTCATCGCAAGGCCGGTGAGGCTCACGCGGAGATCAATGCTTTGCACGATGCTGAAAGGCACGGACACAGTGTCACCGGAGCGACGATCTATGTAACTTTGGAACCGTGTTCGAGTTACGGTCGCACTCCGCCGTGTACTGAAGCGATCATTGCTTCCGGCATCAGCCGGGTGGTGATCGGTTCGCTTGATCCCAACCCCAAACACGCCGGCAGAGCGCAGGATATTCTGACTGCACAAGGTATTCAGGTCGATTGCGGCGTGGAAAATGCTGCCTGCTGGGATTTGAACAAGCACTTTTTCCGGTGGATAACCAGCGGGAAACCTTTTGTTATTCTGAAAATGGCGATGACTCTTGACGGCAAAACTGCCTGTGCCAACGGCCATTCCCGCTGGGTCACCGGGCCGGAAGCCCGGCGCCGGGTGCAAAAATTGCGCCGCTTATCCGATGCGATCATGGTCGGCGGCAATACGTTGCGCATGGATCACCCGCAACTGACGGTGCGTGAACCGGAGAATTTGGAACGTCAACCCCGGCGGATCATTGTTTCCAATTCGGTTACAGACGACGAACTTATGGAATATTTCCCTGACGGCAGGGCGGAAGTTGTTTCCCTGCCGGATGCCGGGGCGTGGCATGATTATCTGCTGAAACTCGGTCAAAGCGGGGTAACGGTTTTGCTTATTGAGGGCGGCAGTGAATTGGCCGCTTCTGCCATTGCCGCAGATGCGGTGGATTTCGTGGAGTTTCACATTGCGCCCAAACTGCTGGGCGGGCGGGATGCAGTGCCGGTTCTGGGCGGCGAATCGCCTTTGAGCATGGAAGACGCATTGGATCTTCACCGGGTGAAAACTTTTTTCTGCGGCAGTGATATGGTGGTCAACGGATTTTTACGGGAGATTTGATATGTTTACCGGATTGGTTCAAGGTATGGGCAAAATCGTTGCCCGCTCCAACGGCAAATTGGTCATCAAACCGGAATTTACAGTGGATGCTCCGGTCTATGGTGAAAGCATCGCCGTCAATGGTTGCTGTCTTACTCTCGAATCTGCCGGTAACGGCGAATTGGTTTTCCACACTCTTGAGGAAAGTTTGCGCCGCACCAACCTCGGTTTGCTGCCGGTCAATGCAAAAGTCAATCTGGAACGGGCCTTGAGGGTAGGTGACCGGCTGGGCGGGCATATCGTTCAGGGCCACGTCGATACCGCCGCCGAAGTTCTTGAGTGCCGTCAGACCTCTGACGGCGACTTCAAACTTGCCATTGCTCTGGAGCGTCAATATGCCGATCTGGTGGTGGAAAAAGGCGGTATCGCTGTCGATGGTGTTTCGCTTACGGTGGTTGAAGCGGCGGAAGATTTTTTTGCCGTCCGCCTGATCCCGGTTACTTTGCATGATACCGCATTATCCCAACGCTCTGCCGGTACTCCGGTCAATCTTGAATTTGATGTAGTCGGGCGTTATATCTTGCGTATGATGGAGTTGCGTGATAATAAAAAAACATCATCTCCGATTACGATGGAAACTTTGCTGGAGGCCGGATTCCTGTGAAACTGCATATCGGTATTTCCATTGCCACTGCCGGACAACTTGCTGAATTGCCGGAACTGAAAAAGGTTGACTTTCTGGAACTTCCTTTCAGTTTGTGCGGTCAGCCGGAATTTACTCTGCCGAAAAGTTGGAAAAACCGTCTGCACCGGATCAGCGGCCGCAGTGAAAGCCGCACTTTGAATTCTCTCATCGATACCGGCAATGTTATGCGCCGGGAATTTTACCGGCTCTTTTCCCGGAATTGTGCCGTTGCTTCATCCTTGAAAGCCGGTGAGGTCACTCTGGCGATCGACTGGGAATATGCTTTTGACAATGCCGGATATGCCGCTGAATTGCGGGAAATTTTGCGTTGCTGTTACGGTATTGCATTTAAATTTTCCCTGACTCCGGTGATCGAATTGCGTATTCCCGGTTCGGCCGTCCTCAAACCGGCGGATTTCATCCGTTTGCGCAATTCGTGGATGATTCCGGTGCGTACTTTGATCGATCTGCACCCCCACGAACCCGGCTCATTGGAAATGTTGGAAAATTTCTTTGCCGCCAACCGCTTTGAATGCAACAAATTCCGTATAAGTTATGATGCTGCCGGCGGCAATTATCTTACGGTCAAATTGCTTGACCGGATCAAAAACTGCATCTGTCCGGTCGGTTCAGAGATCCCTGAATTATGTTTTTATCCCGGCCGCAATGCTGACCGGGAAGCGTTTCAAGCCATTTTGCCGGTGATCGCATGAGTAACAGCAACAATGAAGGCAAAATTCTGAAAAACTCGGTCGGTGTTTCGCTGGCTACTTTGGCAAGCCGTTTCCTCGGTCTGCTCCGGGTGCGCCTTGAAGCACTCACGCTCGGCGGCGGTACGATCGCCAGTATCTGGTTCCTGACCCTGATGATCCCGAATCTGCTCCGCCGTCTGCTTGGTGAAGGTGCCCTCGGCACCGCATTGACCCCGATCATTGCCGAAACGGAACGCGCCGAAAGCATCTCTCAAGCCCGCAAACATCTGGCGCAGATTTTCGCCATGCTCGGTGCTTTGCTTGCACTTATTGTTGTGATCGTTTCTCTTGCCGCATGGTTCTGGGGCAGACACGGAATTTTGTACGGTTACGGAATCATGCAAAGCGACCGGGTGATCGGAACTTGCCAACTGCTCCCGCTGATCATGCCTTACGCATTTTTTATCTGTCTTACCGGCGTTATCGGAGCGGTATTGAACTACTCCGGCATCTTTGTCCGCCCCGCTCTGACCGCCTTGTTTTTCAACCTTTGCATGATCCTCGGCCTTTGTGCCGGAGTTTTCTTTCATCTGCCTCCGCAATCTTTGCTTACTTTACTGGCTTTGCTTACTCCGGCCGCCGGAGCGATCCAATTTCTGCTTATGCTCTGGCTGCTTTTTTCCTGCGGCAGATTTCCCATCTTTGACCGGGAAACTTTCAAAAGTTTTGCCGTTACCGGCAGACTTATCAAACTTGCCACCCCCGGTCTGATCGGTTACGGTGTACTGCAATTAAGTTTTCTCATCGATCGGACTCTGGCTCTTTATCTCAACGATCAGGCCGTGCCGGCACTCACTTATGTTGACCGCATCATCGATCTGCCGATCGGACTTTTTGCCGTTTCCCTCGGCTCCGTGCTGATGGCGGCGATGACTCATGCCGCCGCCGAAAAGGATTGGGATGCCATGCGCCGTCAACTCAACTTCTCTCTCCGCCATGTCTGGTTCGTCGGCGCACCCATGGCCGCCGGTGTGATCTTCTTTCACGTTGAAATTCTCCGGGTCCTCTGTCTCGGCGGCAGATACACTCAAGCCGACCTTGATGCCACCCGGTTGGTTGCTATCTTTTACGGTATGGGAATACCGTTTTTCTGCACCCTTAAAGTTCTGCTTCCGGCTTTCTACTCCCGGCAGGATATGAAACGCCCCTTTTACGTTTCGCTTGCCGCCATTTCGCTCAATATCATTCTCAATCTGATCCTGATGTTCCCTCTGAAACAAGGCGGACTTGCTCTGGCGACCGTCATCGCTTCGATCACCAATAATACTGTTTTGCTTTTTCTGCTTCACCGTGACGGTTTCCCGCTGGAAAAATCCACCATCCTTTCCTGTTGTCGTTCCGGAGCCATCGCTTTTGCTTCCGGTGCCGCCGTCTGGTTCATCATGCCCTTTATCCGTTGCCGTTTTTCTGCCTCATTCGGCAATGATTGCCTTTTACTCCTGATCTGCGCCATTGCCTTTGCCATCACCTTTTTCGTCCTTGCCATCCTCTGCCGCACCCCGGAACTTAAAGAATTTTTCAACATTTTGCGCCGTAAAAAGAAAAATTCAGATTGACACATTGATTTTATTTATAATGTGATATATATTATATATCTGGCGTCCGGGTGGTGGAATGGCAGACACAGCAGACTTAAAATCTGCTTCCTTCGGGAGTGCGGGTTCGATCCCCGCTCCGGATACCAGTTACTTTTCTTTTCCCGTGAAAAGAAAAGTAACCAAAAGAAAAGCGGGATGTCGCGCCGTTGCGTTGCAACGGCTTGATCGACGCTTTTTGAAAAAAAGCTTGGCAAAAACTCAGTGGAGTAACACCCGCTGGGTTTTTCTTTTTACGGAAAAAGAAAAGTAACCAAAAGAAAAACGGGATATCGCGGCACTCCATTGTCGTGCCTTGATCGGACGGCCTGACGGCCTTGACAGGGGCTTCGCCCCCGTACCCCCGGTAGATTTTGCAGTCTGCCGGGGTTTACTTTTTACGGAAAAAGAAAAGTAACCAAAAGTGCGGCACTCCGTTGTCGTGCCTTGACCGGTCTTTTACGGGCCGTCAAAATATGTGGATATTTTTTGTGAAACGGCAATATCGTTGTGGTCAAATACCACTTCGTAATAATCCCAGCCGCCGGGAATGGCAAATGCACGTTCCGTTCTGAATCCGCCTATTGCACGGGCAGTTTGTATGCGTTGATCGGCGAGGGCTTCTCCGGCAGAAGTGAAGTATAAATATCCGTTGCAATTTAATGATTTATCGGAACTTACGAGCAGACAGATCCTTTCATCATCAGGATTGGCGGCCGCAAGTATCCTGACGACTTCTTCACGGTTTTTACCGACAAAGTTTATTTCCGGCAATCTGGAAAATCCGGCACATCCGGATAAAAATGCGATCAGAAAAACGGAGATGGTAAGTATTCGTAACTTGCTTTCTGCCATAATGTAATAATCTCCTTTGAAACTCATTTATGCAGAAATTCACAACTGCCGTTGATTTGTTTCATTCGTTGATATTGTGTCGCTCCATAAAAAGATTCAAATTTTTACGGACTGCATCTACCTGTTCCATGGAGGCTGATCCGGCAGTAAAGGCGGCTTCTTCAAAAGATAAAATCTGCCGGTACCGCCGATATATTTCCATGACAAGATGGTTACGCATTGCATCCGGCAGTTCTCTGGCATACAACATCCTGCGCATTATTTGTATTTCCAGATCAAGAATCGGCGGCAGTCCGATAATTCCCGCCTCATATTCCTTTTGAGATGTATCTAATTTTACGAGGTATGCCTGAATCATTTGCGGATAGGTTTTATATTCAGAATCTTCCTGTACTTCCGGAAAATTTTTCGCATACTGCCAATAATTTTCAGCATGGATTCTTGTCAAAAAATTGTGCATAAGAGAATCTTCGTAACTTCCATTGTCGATTTTCCCGTCTGCATCGATACGTTCCCCGATTATCGTTATGGATTCGGTTTCATAACTGGATGGGATGCACCCGCTGAATAAAATCAGCGATAAATATAAAACGCTGATAATGATTTTATTTATTCGCAGAATCATGATTGGCACCATTGCGTAATCAACTTCAGGACATAACATATCATTGTAAAAGAAAAAATCAAGCCCCATGCGATAAAAATTTCAGTTCCCGGCAGGAGATATATTTGAAACATCCTGCCGGGAACTGCATATTTGACTTTATATTTTCTGTCAATCCTGCTTCGCCGCTTCTGTCCGGTTATTCTGACTGTGTTTATAA
>SUWG01000019.1 GCA_015061625.1 Lentisphaerota bacterium
GCAGAAGCATTACAGAACGCGAATAGGAGCAAGACAAAAGCAGCTTTTTAGAATCATCTTTCGCTGATTATCAACTTTTTTACGATTTTTTCGCAAATAAAACTTGACAAATAGTCTCTCATAGGAGAGAAGCCTTTTCAGGCTTCATATTTTTTTGCCTTTGAAAAAAGGCAAAAAAATGGTGGGGCATTTATAATCAAATCCGAACTCATTCTCCGTTTTGTAAATATCTGATTATCAACCACTCGCAGGTGACACATAAATTGTAAATGGTCACGCATTGTATTTGAGAAGTCCATTCTCTGTTTCTACGGTGACACGCTATTGGTCTGATTGTGTATCAGCACTACTTTCGGAATAATATCAAAGCAAATTTGACATTGTTCCGCGTTTTTGCGGAATTATTCCGCATCCCTGCTTGACATTGTTCCGCAAGTGTGGTACAATCTCTTTGTGAACAGAACTTTTCAGGAGAGTTATTATGGCGAATATGATGAAAGTAAAAGACGCACAACCGTCACTAACGCTGATAATTTGACAACAGAATCCTTCCAACGGCTTTTGAGTCAACGCAAAAGTCATCAGCTCAGTATCCTAAATTTTCAGCGTATAAATCATACCTATCCTCTAAACGCATTACCCTGTTCCGTAATATAAACCGTTCTGCCCTACTTTGCAAGTTACCTTCACGCAAAAGATGTTCTTATAACTCTGCCACTACATATTTACTGATATCAATTCTTTTTAAATACGGCTTGGACAGCAACATCGTTACTTTCCCGGCTTTATATTCATGATGTAATCTTTAGACAGTTTTTCTCATCACTGTATCAGAAAATGCTGTAGATGACAAATCAACCCCTGGATTTTGCAATGCCATATTTCATTCTTCAAAAAAGTTCAAATTCTTCGTTGATTTTGGAATGAATATCAACTCTATGTTCAACATCAATTTTATTAACTAACCAACCATTCAAATGACAGTTTCTAATGAAATCATCGATTCTATTAACTCCATTTATTTCCTTCAGTGTAACCACAACACCAAAGCGAAGTCCTCTACCATCTTGCGAGGACAATCGATTATTAGTTTTTATTTCCATTCCCCAATTTTTATTTTTTTCATAAGCTTTTTTAGGCTTTTTTTTCCCTGCTATACTTTCTGAAATATATTTAACATTGTCCCATTTTCTGAATTTACTTCTTGCGTCACCCTCAAGAATAAAACTTTTTTCTCCGTCTGTACTCAATTCTGAATTTTGTTTGTCTCCATTAATTTCATTCAATTTCCCATCATCCTTAATTCTACCAAAATGCAAATTTAATTCAGTGTTTGTATAATCGACTCCTTGGGATCTGTTACATTCTGGGAAATAGCACATTGTTGCTCTAACAACATATGGATATGAATTATTCTGTAATGGTACAGGAAAATCATAACAATAGGTGTTCCATTTATCACTCACATCCGAAACCAAAAATCTTATTTCATCATCCTTGCTTTTTATAATATCATCTATTTTTATTGGAACAGTTCCATGTCCATAAATGGCAACTTCTTCTGGCGTTGGAGCAACATTCCAAGATCTTGCAGAATCGATAAGCATTGCCTTTGCAATTTCCCTGTTTAATCCAAGTATATCTATTAGATATGAAAGTTTACGCGCAATTAATGGTGCTGCATATGAAGTGCCTGCCACATTAAAACCACCTAAGGGACCACATGCAACAATATATTTATCTTGACTTCCACCAAAATAACTAATATCTGGTTTCGCATAGAACGAAAGAGCCAAACCTTTACGTGCATATTGAGGGGATAGACCTTTCGACGTCACAGCATTAACCACTATACTATTAATGGAATCAGCAGGAGAACCTATCTTTACAACAGACTCACTAGTTTTGTTTGTTCCTGCGATTACAAAAATAACATCATTTTCATACTGTATCTGATCCAAAATTGCAGCTTCTGCAGAAATAAAATTATCATTTATTTCTTTAGGACTACCTAAGGATAGATTCCAAACTTTAATATCTTGATTTTCTGCGATAATCTTTTTAATTAACCTTATAATTGAAAATGAGGAAAATTTAGACTCTGTTGCGACTCCAAAATGTCGGACCTTAAAACGTCCGCAACCATCATCTAATTCGGGATTCAAACTAGGTCCATCAACGATTAACGATGAAACACATGTTCCATGAATGTAATCGTTAGTAGTTTTAGGAATACTGTCATCCAACATATCATGGTATTCGACCCATTTGCCAAAATAAACACGAGTATCAAATAAAGTATCAATAACCCCGATAGTCGGCTCTATAGTAGGTTCAGGGATAGTATAAATATTTTTTCGATAAGATTCTCCAAAAGTGTCTGGAGATAAATCCAATAAATTTTCCGTCGCCATTGACACAAGATATGGAGCTTTTTCAAATAAAATCTGAGCCTGATTTTTATCAAGATAAACAGTATGATTGTTTAATATGCGGCTAGATATAACATTTATACCTATTTTTTCTAGCAATTTTCGCGTATCTGTTTTAGTATCATATAAAGTTATAATGCATTCATCTAATATAATAGGAGCTTTTTCTATTTCAAAATCTTCAATATAGGATATATCAGCAATGATTTGCTGAAATAATGATTTGGATATGCCGTGAACACCCTGAATTATATGGTTGAAGAGAGATGAATCAATAAATTTTTCCTTAGTAACTTCACCTCCAAAATCTACGCGAACAATAGCATCTGCACAAGACAACAGATGTTCCGTGTAGTCAAGATCATCTATACTTAAAAAATATGTAATAATGTGCTTTGTTTTTTTTTCGTCAAATTTTGCTCCAACAATCGCTGAATTTGATTGATCGCCTTTAAATATTCCAGAAATTCTATTTGACTTTGCAACAATCTTGTTATAGTGCACGCTTATCAAAATTCCATCAAAAAGCTTTTTCTCTTTTTGCCAAAAATCCTTAATTTGTTGTAATTTTGAAATTAATCGTTGCAAATTAACACTTGTCACGACGGAACGGCTATTAATAGCAGCACCTCCGCCTTGAACATTTTTTGATGCATTGATAAAACGTTTTCCTCTTAATTCTAAAACTTCATTCATGATAAAATATCCTTAATTTAATTTACGAGAAATAGAACTTTTAGATTCCCCCTTTAATTTTTCTATCTCCCTTATGGTAAAACCTTGTTCATGAAGCTGAGACAAAACAATTTTATCCAAATCACCTACTAACTTATTGTAAATCCTTCTTAAATAATCGTATTCTTCTGATGTGTTGCTGAAGGCTATACATGTTTTGATAACATTTTTTAGTTCTCCTGGGTACGGCAAACTCGGAGCAACAGACAATATTTTTCTTAACAATCTAGTATCTTTCGTGATAGTTTTGAAATTTTTAATTATGCTGGAGAAAAAATACTCCGCAATTTCTATTAAATCTTCTTTACTATAGCGATCAAAATTTATGATTGCGTCAAAACGTCGCCCCAAAGCTTTATCAAGATTTTTAAATAAGTTGGTCGTCGCAATAATAACAATATCTTTGTTAAGATCTGTTATTCTATCAAGCTCACGTAAAATGGTAGAGGTTGCTCTTCCCATTTCTCGAACATCATTTATGTTTATCCTATCCAAAGCAATTACATCTATTTCATCAAACAAAACAACTATATTTTTTGAATTGGGGATAGAATTTATTTCATCAAACATAATGGAAATATTTTTGTTGGTTTGCCCCAGTTTGCTATCAACAATATTACTGAAATCAACATAAAACAAAGTTCTATTCAATAATCTAGCCACATGTTTTGCAGCCTCTGTCTTTCCACTACCCGGCAACCCCTCGAACAAAAATTTATTGATTCCAATGTTATGATTAACAGCATTGATTATTCCTTTCAAGTCCTCTGATATTACAATTGGTAAATTCAAAGGCTCTAGAAGGCTAACATCAATTTGTTTCAAGAAATGGCTTTCATAATCACTCTCTTGAGGGATGTATAAATTGGATTCGGCAACCAAACCCATTATATATTCCGCTAATTGTTCATCACCAATACTATCAAAGTATCTTGCAATGGTGATAGCCTCATTACGGAATGAGTTCTCATTTTTTTCGACGTGATATTTTATTAGATTTAAGATATTTTGCTTTTTCATAGTTTGTCACCTCGCTGAATATAATATAACACACGATGGGACAAAATCAAGCAAAATGGGACAAAATATTTAATTTATGCACAAAAATCCCCATCTTTCTATACCACAACCTCCTCATGTTTGTTGCATGGGGCATCAAATGGAAAAAAACAATAGAGCAATTGGTCAATGGCAATATCAAAGAGACCATCCCCCATCCGGCTGAAATACGATGGCAGCAAAACGGTAATCCATCAGCAGGAAGTGGAAGAATCTGAATTGGATTCGGAAACCATATCACCTTGGCAAAAGGCGGTGATACAAGGTTTTCAGTACCGGAATATGCTGGAATCAGAAAAAGTGGTGACTGTTTTCAAACTGTCAGTGAAAGTCAACCAGGAACGCGCCTTCTCCCTCCAGACATTAAGTCTGATCAATCTCGCCCGGACATCATCGAAGCCATTCTCAACGGCAAGGAGCCCGCCACACTTACCCTCTCCAAGCTCTGCAAAGGCTTCCCCTAAGACTGGACCGAACAGCGGAAGATGTTTTTGGGGGAGTGATTTTGTTGTATTATAGACGTAGCCCTCACATGGAGAAGGGCTATGAAAATGTCCTTGATCAAAAACTTTTTCTTGAAAAATAGAAAAAACGAGTTATATTATATAAGTTGACGCAGGAGATGTTTATTATGGAAGACAACGAAGTTAAAAAAACGGAACACCAGATTTCTGTTGCACAAAAATTGCAAACAGCGTTTGGTGCTTCTGCTGTCAATTCTGTAAGTGTAGAAATGCAACTTGCAGAAAGTGTATCTGATTTTTTGCGTGCAATGGATGTAGGCAAAGAACGTGTTTCCAAATGTAAAATTGCATTTGGAGATTGAAATATTTTATGTTTGAACATCGCTTGTGCCAAGCTGTAGCGAACCATATTTTTTCTCTGGATCAACCTTTTTCTTGTTTTGACTTCATAGACCAAAAATTTGGCAGCGGTCAAAATGCTATTCATCGATGTTTTTCCTTGGCTAGATCTTTTGAAAGCCAAACTCTTGTTTTTGAAGAATTGGATCCGCGAGGAACGGGAATAATCTTGGCTGAAAACGATGAATTAAAAATTAGGCATCCAGAGTACAAATCTAAGTATTTGTACAGACTATCTTTTTGGAAGAAAAAGTTTGACTCCATTGAAGATTTAACCATACATGATAATGAATTACTTGTTGGTTATGCCATTATTAAAAATGATTGTATTCTTGGACACGATGCCCCACATGTTTTTGAAGCTGTATTTAGAAAATATTCCCACAAACATAATTGTGTCCGCAAGGGACAATCTTTTGATGTTAAGGTAGGAAATTCTATTTTCAGTACTCAAGGCGCACTTTTTGCCCAGCAAAATGGAATTTCAAAATGCTGTGCTCATGTCGCTCTTTACACTATCTTGTGTAACAATTTTCCTGATAAAGAACCCTCTTTTGCACAAATGACCCAAATTGTCAATGGTCTGAATAAAAAGAGTTTGGATTTGAATCCTTACGAAATTAGAAAAATTTTGGATTTTTATGGTCTAGAATATCACGACATCTACTACCCGTCTCCAGAAGAGCAGGAGTGTATAGGAAATAAAGATGATCTTCTCATCCCATTCAATAAACTAATTTATGCAGGAATTGAATCAGGCGCAGGCGCATTAGCTGGATTTATGTTATCCCAAGGTGGTGGGCACATAATACCTTTTTGGGGGCATACTTTTAATAAAGACACGTGGGTTTCTGATGCAGAGTTATTTTACTTTAAAACCGGTGAAATTGCTTATGCTCCAAGTGAAAACTGGACAAGCAGTTTTATTGGCCATGATGATAACTTTGGTCCAAATCTTTGTGTCCCCAAATTGTACCTTACGAAAAAACAAGTGAATTATGTTGTTGAAATTTTTCGTCCAGGGGTTAAATTTAGCGGTGCCAAAGCTGAAGTTGCCGCATATCAATTATTCTATTCTATTTTGCAATTTACCAAAAGAAATCCTAATATAAACAAATGGACTTCTAGGGCTTATCTTGCTTTTGTATCAAAAAGAATCGTTTTGCGCACTGTAAGTTTAGAAAAGTCCGAATATTTAGAGAGCTTAAAAAATCTCAAAGACTGGGAAAATAATTCAGAAAATGAAAAAATTATTGATTTTTTAGCTGAATATCTTCCTGAATATATTTGGTTGACGGAATTTTCTCTTCCTCAGTTATTTCCTGCGAACGAAAGAAAAATCGGCGAAATAATTCTTGATGCCACGCAATATCTTGATTCAAATAATTCTCAAGCGGTGTTTTTTGCAGCACGTTTCCCCAGCAATTGGTATTTCTCAAATGAAAAGCCAGGAACATTTTTGAGCATTCCTAGTACACTAGTATCGCATACTCCGAATTTCTGTTGAAGATATTTCTTTTTTACAAACGATTTCGCAATATGAGCGTACATATAATTTGTTTTCATTTCTACTAATTCTGATTATCTCCACAAGACTTCTTTTGTATCTCGGCTGATGTGGATTATCTGCAAAAACAAAATGTTAAAAATATCGTAATACAATCTTGTTGATTTGCAATATGTTACGCACTGTGTCAAAAATCGGAGGTGACACAGGTACTTTCCGAAAAATCTGAGCAGGTGAGCAACTTTACACGGTTTGGGTGTGGGCGATAGCTTTCCGAACACTCCGCAGAGCGTTTTTTGAGGGTAATTTGTGGGGGAGAAAACAAAAAAGCCAGTCGGTTTGACTGGCGTAGATACAAAAATGGTGGAGGATATTTATGCGAATCAAAACTTATTCTCTGTTTTTATAAGTCCTTGATATTCAAACATTCGCACGGGGACACAGGAAATTAGTTTAAAATAGTGTTTTGAAACAAGCAAAAATGGTCTCCATTTATCAGAAAACAATATCCGGGACACCAAAAAAATTCCCGCAATAAATAATTCCGACTCGCCGTATATGAAAATATTGACCATCCTGTCCACAAGCGGGCAAAAAAAAGACAATATTAACCATTATTTTACTTGTTTTTCTATATACGCGAGTTATATTATAAATACGGAGACTACGGAAAGGAGTTCATCATGTTGCCAGAATATTTAACAGTTGCGCAAGCTGCTGAATACTTGCAGCTTTCTGAAAAAACCATAAGACGTCTTATTTCGCATGGTAAAATTCGTGCCGCAAAATTGAGCAATCGAATCTGGAGAATAAAAACATTGGATATGGAAAAATATATCGCATCAGTGTCGAACGCATCATCACAACCATTGTTTGATTTTGCAGAAAATATTGGACACAATAAAACAATGATAGAGTATAACCACAAAACTCCACGTCTAGTTTCTTTATTTTCAGGTTGTGGTGGAATGGATTTAGGATTTAAAAAAGCAGGATTTAATATAATTTGGGCGAATGATTTTGATGCAGATGCTCAAGCGATTTACTCCCTTAATTTAGGACATATTGATAAGCGAGACATATTAACCGTGGAGGAAGATGCTATCCCCCAATGTGATATTTTAACAGCAGGCTTTCCGTGTCAGCCTTTTTCAAATGCGGGTAACAGAAGAGGCGTTCACGATTCTAGAGGAATGCTTTATAAAGAATGTTTGAGAATAATTGAACATTTAATGCCAAAAGTGATTGTTTTCGAAAATGTTAAAGGATTACTCTCTACGAAATACATTGATGGACGTAATTTAGCCGATGTTATTGTCGAGGATTTATCTCAAATGAATAATGTTGGCTATAATGTCGTTTATCAGGTAGTCAATGCATCAGACTATGGAGTTCCCCAAAATCGACAACGTGTAATTTTTGTCGGGATACGGAAAGATTTGGATAAAATCTTTTCTTTTCCTGAAAAACTCAGCAAAGTTGGTTTAGAATTACAAAATATACTGGATGTGCCTCAAGATGTCGAAAATCAAATTGATTGGGCATTTTCACCGCAAGCTCTTGATATGATAGCCTACATCCCAGAGGGTGGATCTTGGAAAGATGTTCCTTATGAACACTTAGCACCGAGATTTAAAAAAATCAGGGATGATATGAAAAAATATCATTCTCCCAATTTTTATCGCCGTTTTTCACGCAATGAAATATGCGGTACTATTACAGCATCTGCTCAACCTGAAAATTGTGGAATTATTCATCCATTAGAAGACCGACGTTATACGGTGCGCGAGATAGCAAGGATTCAAACATTTCCAGATGATTTTAAATTTTTAACAGATACTCCGCGGAACATTACCGCTATGTATAAAGTAATTGGCAATGCTGTCCCTGTTAATCTTGCATACAACATGGGAAAAGCCATTATGCGACAAGTCTTTAATGCGGAGTAAAAGAAATGAATACAGACAAGGCCTATTTGTTGGGATTAATGGTTGGCGGTGGTGTTTTTGGTCATGCTGAAGATGCTTTTCGCATTCGCTTGCCATTCAAAAAATGGGGTTCTTACCTTGAAAATCCTCAAAGAGCAGGACAAATCGCAGGAGATATTCTTCGTAAAGTCGGTCAAATGTTTCGAGCAATTTACAACCTATCGGTTCAATATGAAGCGACAAAATCGGTCTGGACAATCTTATGCGAAGGAGATACTACATCCGTAAAAAGAGACTTAATGCAATATGACATTGCGTGCGAAGGGCGCATATGGGAAAACACTGATATCGGAAAGATTGTTCCTGATTTAACAGATGATAATTTAAAAAGGCGTTTTATTGCAGGACTAGCAGATACAATCGGCAGCATGGCGAAATCACATCGCCGTTTTACTGATGAGCATCAAATATTGTCTATTGAAATCCGTGGATTCAGATTTAATGCGGTCTGCAATCTCTGTAAACTATTATACAGTATTAATTGTATTCCAGATCAGGTAATTTGGAATCATCCCAATATTCACTGCACAAAGAATCCTTACTATTCTCAATGGCACAAGGGGTTTAAATTAAGAATTCTACTTGATCAATATGCTCGTTTTGGGGCTTTTGCCTTCAGAACGAAAGCAGAATCATTACAAGCAAACCGGAAGTTGCAGCAGCAAACACACTCGGCAATAAGATGCGAAGAACGAGAAATAAATGTATCTCCATCAACGGTTCATCCTGCAGAACATCATTCTCGTTTACCTGAAATCATCCGTGGTGGACATTATTTACATTTTTGTCATATCTGCGCTGCTATGGGATGCGAACATGCTCCTGCAAATGAAGTAAAGGGTAAGTTTGCTGATTTAGGAAAATTTGTTATCCCCTTTCCGATACTCTGCAAGGATAGTTATGCGAAAATAAATGAAATTATTTCAAATGATTCATTGCTAGCAAATCGAGTTTACAATAAACGACTGGCTTCCGTAAATGGGTTTTTAAAGATTTTTCAAAATGATTCTACTGCGCTGATTTATGGTACAAATAATGAAAATGGTTATAAAATCCTAGAAGTATTACAAGCTATCGCCTATATCATCGCAGATGAGTCGGAATTGAACGGGAATCGCCCACGAGGAAGTTATATAAGTATTATTGAGAAGCACCTTAATACTCATCCTGCTTTGCAAGTTGAAGTTAGAGTCCCAGATTTGTTAACTCCATTAGTCTTTTATGGGAATAGCAGAGGGGCTCTTGTAGGAGCTACTAATCCTTCCGTATATGGAAGACTAATAGAGTTCGACCGAGATAATCAATTCAAGTTCTCTGTAAGAAAAATTACAGAAGAGGATTTGCGTAATGACAACTAAGCGAAATGAAGTATCTTACTATCCCGAAATTCAGAGTTTTATCGAAACTCAATTAAAAAGTAATTTCTTGGTAAAACGCAAAGAAGAATTATTTGTTTTTTGGGGCATTGGAGAACTAAAAAGCAATCTAATTCGCATTTTAAGTGAAAATCCTGAAAAATGCGCATGTATTCGCAACTTTGTACGCAATGTACCTCCACTCAATCTTGATATTTTTGCCTTAGTTACCAATGGGAAAAATTTTGAGCTTTTGATTTTGGAAGTAAAACTGCTGAAGGGTGCCGGGTTGAAAGAATGGTCTCAATTGGTAGGTTACTGTCTTGTTTCAAAAGCGAGGTATGGTCTGTTGTTGAATATTGATGATGGGGCGAGTTCGCGCTTGTCTGATATCCTGAGTGCTGAAGAGCATATTTCTCATATAAGAACGATAATTGGAGACACGTTTTATGAGCACTGCTTGGGCTTTATGCAATGGGATAGTTTAACGCAAAACTTTGAATATAGTAATCTTGGTTATATCAAATCTATTTCTGATTTGAGTGATCAAATTTTTAATCGCTTCGCCGAAAACTAATGACTGCTTTCCCAAACACTTTAGATGCCTTGATGCAATTTCTAGTTGATTTGCAAATCAAAAGGATTCTATCGTGTCACTGGTTTTGGGATTTTGAAAATGGTTGGTGTTTTGATTGGGCGATAAACGGCCACTATTTATGGCTGAATCAAAACAAAAGTGTTTAAATAGAATAGTCGGGGACACAAGGATCGGGGTGTTTTGATTCAGAGAAAAATGGTCAGAGATTTATTTTTTCTCCACTTGAAAAGCGAAAAATCAGCCAATTTTGAGCATAAACGCGGTGTCCCCGGAAAACCCTAAACGGAGAATTTTGGCTGCTTTATGGCGTTCCCCAGTTCTCTCAATTCTCCAAACGGAGAATTTAAAACGAAAAAGCCAGTCGGTTTGACTGGCGTATTCTTTATAATATTTGCACATCCTTACTCCCGACTTGTCCTCCGTAGCCTTGGCAAAGGAGGAAGGGAGCTGCTTCACGGTCGGCGCAAGCCGACCTCTTCACAAGCGACCGCAGGGAGTGTCTTCACAAGCAAGGCGAAACGGCGATTAAAGTGAAGATGTGAAGAAAAGGCTACGCCTTTTGAGTGAAGTTGCGCTTCGCGCAGTGAAGTGAAGCCTTCCGTCTTCGCCCTTACGGGCTACGCCGTGACAAGTGCGGCTTCGTTATTTTTTTTGCCTTTGAAAAAAGGCAAAAAAAATGGTGGCCGGTCCCAGAATCGAACTGGGGACACGGGGATTTTCAGTCCCCTGCTCTACCGACTGAGCTAACCTGCCACACTTCGTTGAAAGTTTGGAGCGAGTGACCGGAGTCGAACCGGCGACAATCACGTTGGCAACGTGATGCTCTACCAACTGAGCTACACTCGCACTTTTTCTTGCAACATTTTTTAATATACCATCGGATAGGGCGATTGTCAAGCACCTTTCCAACTTTTTTTAAACTTTTTTAACCTTTTAACCCAAAAACGGAATCAATATCGCCCCCAGCACCCCCGAAAGCAATATCACCCACGTCGTCTGCCATTTGAATTTCTTTATCAATATAAAGGACGTCACCATGATCAACACCGCACCGGGGGAAAATAACGGCAAATCCGTAAATATTTCCCACCTTTCCGCAAATAAAGACAATTCCATGAAGATCAATACCGCATACATCACCAATGCCGCCGCTCCCAGACGCGCACCGTAAAGCACCTCTTTCATCACCCGGTTATCACGGTATTTGATGATGAATCTCATCGCTATTCCCGCCAGAAGCAAGGTCGGGAATACCAATCCCAATGTCGCCGCCAACGCCCCCCGGAAGCCTCCGGAAATATAACCCACAAAGGTCGCCGTATTGATCCCCACCGGCCCCGGTGTCAACTGCGAAACCGAAACCAGATTGCCGAACCTTTCCGTGGTCAATAGTTTGCCATCGCCCACAAATGCCGCTGTCAGCAACGGAATAAGCATATAGCCGCCGCCAAAGCACAGCAAGCCGAATTGACAGAAATTCAAAAACAGCAGCAAAAGTGTCATTTTTCCGCTCCTTTGCCCGTCCTTTTAGCGCACACCCGGCAATAGATCACCCCGGTCACGATCGCCGCAATAATGATCAATCCCGGATTCACCCCGTACAACGCCGCCGCCAGCAATACCGCCGCCGTGACCGCTTCAAACACCCCTTTCAAGGTATTTTTCCCGATCTTCAATGCCGTTACCATGATCAATCCGGTCACCCCCGCCCTGATCCCGGCAAATGCCCCCATCCAGTAAACATTATCCGGAGAAAGCGTGGGAAAAAGCATGGCAATGATCAATATTATCACAAACGAAGGCAATATCGCCCCTGCCAATGCTGCCAATGCTCCGGCAAATCCGGCGACTTTCATGCCGATGGCAACCGCCGCATTAGCCGCGATTATTCCCGGAACCGTCTGGGTAAGTGCCACCACATCAAGCACTTCTTCATTGGTCAATAACTTCTTTTTATTGACGAATGTCTCCTCGATCACCGGCAGCATCGCCAGACCGCCGCCCAGTACCAGTGCGGCGATTTTGGCAAAAGTGAAGAAAAGCAGCCACAACTTTTTCAGCATCGTTCAAACCAGACTTTGGCGGATGAATTCTGCCATTTCGCTCTTTTCCACGCACTTTTTATGCCGGACTTCATCACCTTTGAGGTTCGCCAGCGGAGCGGGAACAGCGGTGCCGGTAAGTTCGGCAAGCAATTCAAGTTTGGCGAAGTCATCTGCCGGCAGTTCCTTATCCGTCAAAGCCTTGAGCACTGCCGGAGCGAATTTGTAAGCACTTGCCGTAGAAGCGATCACTTGCAACGTGTCATCACCGGTCTCTTTGCGGTAATTTTCTCCGACCGCCAGAGCCACTGCAGTATGGGTATCGCAAAGGTAGTTGTGTTCCCTGAAAATTTCCGCGATCGCTTTTCTGCCGGTTTCATCGTCGCAGCAGCCGCCGTAGAACTCCTGCTGCAACTCCTTGAGCATTTCGCCGCCGATGGTATATTTCCCGGCATTTTTCAACTCCGCCATCAGGGCCGCCACTTGAGCGCAATCGCCTTTGCAGAGCAGATGGAGCATCCGTTCCAGATTGGAAGAAATGAGGATATCCATCGAGGGGCTTTCGGTGGTGAAAAACTGCCGGTTGCGGTCGTAAGTGCCGGTGCGGATGAAGTCGGTCAGTACATTATTTTTATTGGAAGCGCAGATGAATTTTTTGATCGGCACGCCCATCTTTTTGGCGTAGACTGCCGCCAGAATATTGCCGAAATTGCCGGTGGGGACCACCACATTGAATGTTTCACCGGGTTTCAGCGAACCATCTTTCAGAAGATCGCAATACGCCGAAACATAGTAGACGATCTGGGGAACCAGACGGCCGAAGTTGATGGAGTTGGCACTGGAAAAATCCATATTGTTATCGAGCAGAAATTTTTTCATTTCCGCATCGGTGAAGATCGCTTTGACCCCGTTCTGGGCATCATCGAAGTTGCCGGCGATAGCGCAAACCGCCACATTTTCCCCTTTCTGGGTGGTCATTTGCAATTTCTGCATATCGCTCACGCCGTCGCGCGGATAGAAGACCACGATCCGGGTATCTTTCACTCCGGCGAAACCGGCGAGGGCGGCTTTACCGGTATCACCGCTGGTCGCCACGAGGATCACGGCTTCTCTGCCGGTGCCATTCTTTTTGAGGGCGGTGGTCAGGAGATAGGGGAGCAACTGCAAAGCCAGATCTTTGAATGCACAGGTCGGTCCGTGCCACAACTCCAGCATTTTCCGGTTGTTGCCGATATCGGCCAGCGGGGCGGGCAGATCATTGTCGAAAGTGCCTTTATAGGCACCTTCCACACAATATCTGATTTCACCGGCGGTGTAATCGGTAAGATATTTGCCCAGCACCAGAGCGGCCCGCTGACAATAGTCCATACCGGTCATGGCGGAGAATTCTCCGGCGGAGATCGCCGGGAACTCCTGCGGCACGAAAAGCCCGCCGTCATCTGCGAGTCCCCGGGCGATGGCGAAAGCGGAAGTAACATCACAATTACTGCGTGTTCCGGTAAAAAACATAGTAACACCTTTCATTTCAAAATATCTGCAACTGTCTTTCACAGCATATAAAACCGGTGGAAAAAACTTGCGGACGGCGGAATTCCATGCCGCCGGGGCATCCGGTTTGTCCGGAGTATAAAGTACACCGTTTGAGGATTTTTTTCAATAGTTCCCGATGGGAAAAGGGAGCAAAATCGCCTTGCTCCGGAAATTTTTGCCGGAAATTTTTTAAAATCGCTTGACAAAGAGATTTTCCGGTGCTATTTTAGTATCGTTAAGTGAAACGATTCACCTCTTTTGTAAACGATACAATTATGGTAAAATTAAGTGACATTGCCAAACGTGCCAAAGTGGGAGTAAGCACCGCCAGTTATGTGCTGGGCAAGACCGGTTTGCACAAGGTCAGCCCGGAGACCAGAGAGCGGATTCTGGCGGCGGCACGGGAATTGAATTATGTCCCCAATGTGGCGGGCAAGGCCCTGCGCAAGGGGATGACCTACACTGCGGCGGTGCTTTTTCCGGATATCAGCGGTTCCTTTGCCTTCAACATCATTGCCGGTTTGGAAAATGAATTCAACAGTGCCGGTTACAGTATGCTTTTCTGCAAGTACCGCAATCGGGCGGAATTTGAAGAAAAGTGCCGTCTTTTGGGCGGCAAACAGATCGACGGGGTGATCGTGCTGGGGTGTTATCCGGGAAGTGAAGACGCGGTCTGTCAGCTGGATAAGTATCATCCGGTGATCTCCCTTGCTCATAATATGGATGTGGCGGAGATCCCCTCGGTCTATGTGGATGGATTCAAAGTCAGTTTGCTGGCGGTGAAACATCTGATCGATAACGGCCACCGCCGCATCGCCATCCAGCAGGGGGTGGACAGCAACAAAGTTGCCGGAGCGAAAGCGGCGGCGGAGAACAGCGATGCTGAATTATTATTTGCTCCCAGAGAGATCCGTTCCGGAAAAGATTTTTTTGACTGGGGGCTGGCACAAAATGCGAAGATCACGGCTTTTGCGGCGTATTCAGACCATGTGGCGTTTGAACTCATCGGCAGGGCGATCGACTGCCGCGTGCGGATACCGGAAGATTTTTCGGTTATCGGTGTGGATGGGGAAGAATTCGGGGCGTTGCTCCGGCCGGGCCTGACTTCGATCCGGCAGCCGGATTTTGAACAGGGAGCCACCGCGGTCAGAGTGCTGATGCAAAAGATCAAAAACGGTCAGGCCGGAAGCGTGGTACTTCAGCCGGAGCTGCTGGAAAGGGCCAGTGTGGCAAAGATAAACTATTAAATAAAATTAAAAAATATGCCACCGGGTGCTTACCCGGACGGGATCCAGCGGCGGAACGCTGGTCGCCGCCATCAGCGGCGAAATATAAGCGTCCGGTGGCGCATTGCGGTCAATCTCTTGTCAAATCGGCGGATAACGGTTCAGTCGAGTACATAGTACACTCCTTCACCGTTACCTTGATTTGACGGCGACCTTGCCTTGCACTGCATCCACCGGGGGTGGTGGCGGTGGCGCATTGCGTCGGTGAAAAAATCAAATAAAAAATCTGCCGCCGGTTGTGCGGGCGGCACTTGAGCGCAAGGCAGTAAAGTTGAGATAAAAAACAGATCGTTCAAAAAGGGCGGTGGAGAAAATAAGTTATGATGGAAAAAATTTCACTTGACGGCATCTGGGAAGGGGATTACTTCATTTCCGGTGCCCAGCGCAGTGCGTGGGGCAGTAATTGCCGGGTCGTGGAACAGATGTTGCGGGAAAGTGCGATGAGTTCCGGATTTTATTCCGGAGCGGAAGCCGGGTGGGCGATGAAAGGCACGATTCCCGGCTGTGACCGCACCTTTCTGCTGGAAAACAGTTTGATTCCGGATATTTATTACGGGCGCAATCTGGAGTTGTCCTGTTTTTCGGAAAAACATTCGTGGGCGTTCCGCAGAAAATTCACCATTCCGGAAAATTGGCACGGGCGCCGGATAATTCTGGAATTTGCCCGTCTGGATTACCATGCGATCATCTTTCTCAATGGCGAATATATCACCGAACACGCCAATATGTCCTACGGGATAAGTGTGGATATCACCCGTAACCTCAAACTGGATGAAGAAAATGTGTTGTGTGTGCTTTTTGATCCCGCTCCGCAGGGCGAAGCGTCACATTATTCGGATAAACCGGCGGATTTCGCCAAATTTCACCGCACCCAGATCGGTTTCGGCTGGGATTGGTCACGGAAACTGGTTCCCGCTGGCATCGTTGATTCGGTGACGCTGTATGCCTATGAAAATTGCCGGATAACTGACATATACTGCCGGTTTGACGGAGTTGATGCCACACTGTTTCTGGAAGTCGAAGCCCGGAAAGATATGGAACAGGAATTGTTGATCCAACTGGCGTTGGATGATGATACAAATTATTTGTGTTCAACAAGTGAATCGATTCAATTAAATGCGGGTAAAAATTTTCTTTCCCTGCCGCTGGCTCTGCCGGAAAATCTGCAGTTGTGGTATCCCAACGGCTCCGGCAAAGCGGCGTTGTACCGTCTGGGGGTGACGCTGGATGGTTTTACGGAAGAAAAGTTGATCGGCTTCCGCACGGTAACGATGAGCCGCAATCCGGATTCTCCGGAAAATGCTTACGATCTGACTTTCAACATCAACGGCAAAGCGGTCTTTGTCAAAGGGGTGGATTATGTGCCGGCGGATTTGATGCTTGCGCAGGTGAAATCAGTTGATTACGAACACCTGGTGCGTGCCGCCCACGCCGCCGGGATCAACTTTTTCCGCATCTGGGGCGGTGGAGTTATCGAAAAAGATGCTTTTTACGAGGCTTGTGACCGTTACGGAATCATGGTGTGGCAGGAATTCATGCACGCCTGCAGTCAGTATCCCAAAGATGCGGCATTTCTGGCGGCCAAGGAACGCGAAGGGCGGGAGATCATCCGCAAGTTGCGGAATCATCCCTGTATCACGCTCTTTTGCGGCGGCAATGAGTTGCAGTATTACGGCGAAATACCCGACAGCCCGATGTTGAAAAAATATGGTGAATTGGTTGCTGAATTGATGCCGGGCATACCTTATCATATCACTTCCCCCGACCTTTCCCGCCCCGGCGAAAGACACCACGGGCCGTGGCACTGGCGCACTCACGGAGAATGGAACACGCACTTCCGCTGTTTCGCCAGTGAACTGGGGTGCAACGGTATGCCGGAATATAACACTTTGCGCCGCTTCATTCCGGAAAATGAGTTGGCCGCCATGGATGGCCCGGCTCTGGCGTATCACTTTTTCAACAAATACGGCGTCAATGACTTGAGCCGCCCGGTAAAAGAATTTTTCGATGCGGAAGATATGGAAAAATTCTGTGCGGCATCCATATTCAGTCAGGCCGATCTGGTGCAGTATATCATGGAACATTACCGGCGGCTGGCACCGGAAGCCAGCGGATGTGTTTTCTGGCAGTACAATGAGCCGTGGCCGACCTGTTCGTGGAATCTGATCGATTATTACGGTTATCCCAAAATGGCTCTTTACGCTTTGAAACGGGCCAATGCGCCGGTATTG
Source organism: Lentisphaerota bacterium (assembly GCA_015061625.1). Lineage (GTDB taxonomy): Bacteria > Verrucomicrobiota > Lentisphaeria > Victivallales > Victivallaceae > UBA1784. The sequence goes on from SUWG01000019.1 coordinate 17,627, forward strand.
CTGTCATTCAAAGATGATTCCTGGGCGTGCAAAGATGGCCGATTGAGTGCCGAATGGTTCATCACCTGCGATGAGGAATTTTCCGGCAAAGTTGCCGCCACGGCGTATGCTGCCGATGGGAAAATGGTGTTTACAGTGGAAAAAGAGGGTTCATGGGCCAAAGGAACAACACTTCTTGCCGGGGTGGATGAAACTTTGCCGGAGGGTTTGACGGCGGTATTTTTCACCATTGACGGAAAATATGCCGGAGTGCGCATTTACGGAGTACCGGACTTCAAAAGTTTCTTTGCCTTGAAACCGGCGGAAATCAGTGCCGCAGTAAAGGATAATACCGTAACAGTATGCAACACCGGCAAAATGGTGGCATTCAACATCCGTCTGGCGTTCCCGGCTCTGCCGGATAAGGCGATATTATTTACCGACAATTACCTCACTCTTGCCCCCGGAGAAAGCCGCGAAGTAACTTTCCTCGGTGATGCACAAAGTGCGGTATTGCAAGTTGATTCCCTTAACCAGAAAGTTTCCTTAAACTAACTCAAAAAAGGAGGTTCCAGTTATGAAAAAAGCTTCGTTCCCCAGTTTCCGCCATGGCGGAGTAAAGCACCGCTTTACTCTTATCGAGCTGCTCGTCGTCATTGCCATTATCGCCATATTGGCGGCGATACTGCTTCCGGCACTCAATTCCGCCCGTGAGCGCGGACGCAGTGCCAGTTGTATCAACAATCTCAAACAGATCGGCAATATGGCAACGATGTATGAGGAGGCTTACGGTTTTTTCCCCGGACCGATCACCAACAATGATCAACGCTGGGTCATGGGATTGCGTAAAGCGGATTCGGGTATCGATATGAATCTGTTTTATTGTCCGTCAAGTAAATATCCTGCCTATGAAACCAACAACAACTGGTCGCTTTACCGGACTTATGCGGCATTTGGCTTCTACAATATCTACACGATCCCGACAGGTAAGCTGCACTCCAGCAAAAATCTCTGGAATCCCACCCGCACCATTCTTTACGGCGATTCGGAACACCTGCCCAACAACGATGTTTCCTGTGCTGTCGATACAATGGGGGCCGGTAAATTCTCCCTGCGTCACAGCAAAAGAATGAATGCCACATTCGGCGATATGCACGTTGAAGCAGTTGATCAGAATCTACAGGTGCCTCATGAACCGCAAAACAGTGCATTCGGTTATAAGACATTGAAAGACAAATACGGCAACAGATATGTTGAATATTAACAAATAAACTTAAACGAAAGGAAAATATCATGAAAAAAGTGCTGTTTCTTATCGCCATGGCGGCCATCACCCTTACGGCCGGAGAGTTGACTTTCAAATGGGTCGGCAAAGGCGACAATCTGCCCTCCAAACCCAAAATCGAGGAGATCACCGAGGATGACTGGGTCTCCATCCGTTGTACCCCGACGGCCAATGGCCCGTGGCAGGGTATGCTGGGAACTCCTTCGGCGGCGGTCAAAGCAAGTTCATACAAAGGCGTTTCCTTTGATATCCGTCAGAAGTGTTATCCTGGCAACTGTGCCACGGTGATCTACATCCACACCAGCAAAGGCAACTTTTTCCACAGTTTCAATGCCGGTAACGGTCAGGATTGGGTACATGTCGAGATCCCCTTTGAAACTGCCAAATGGCAGGGTGCGGATAAGGTCGGATTCGACGGCAATATCCTGCGGATCATCATCTATCCCTATCAGGCACTCAATGCTCCGTCAAAATACATTGAGATCGCCAACTTTGAGTTGATCCCGGCAGAATAAGATAAAATTCATGTCGCATATCCCTGATGGTAAAATCCACATCCGGGATTGTACGGTCACAGCCATAATTTTTGAAGAAAACAGCCAACAGTTTTGATTCGTCAACAACTGACGCAGGGGCGTATTGTGCCGTCGGTCTGATTCAAACCTTAAATTAAGAAATGAGATACCAACTATGAAAAGATTTCTGCTTTTTGCTCTGTTGCCGCTGATGCTGGCCGCTGATGATATACCAATATCATGGAGCGGTTCCGGTGGCAAAAATACTCCGCCCAAAGTGGAAGAATTTACCGAAGACGGCCGGACATTTTTCCGTTGCACCCCCACGGATAACCATCCGTGGCAGGGTATCACTGCCAAATTCAATGCACCGGTGGATCTTTCGCAATACCGGGGCGTGGCTTTTGAATTCCGTCAGAAGTTTTATCCCGGCAATCCGGCGGTGGTATTTTATTTCAACACTCCCTCCGGAGCGGTGTATACCGACTTTTCCGGCGGCAACGGCCGGGAGTGGCAAAAAGTGGAGATACCTTTCGATGTGCGCATCTGGAAAGGTGCGGAAAAACACGGCTTCCCGATGGCGACCGGATTCCGCATCTATCCCTATGACAACTTGGATAAACCCTCGGAATATTTCGAAGTGACCAATGTGCGTTTCCTGCCCAAAGAAGCGGATAATTCGCCCCGGAAAATCGCCATCCGCAGTTACTCCATTTCCGCCACGCCGACCGACGGCCCCGATCCCGGCAACACCCTTTGCGACGGTAAAACCGATGTGGATATCCACTTCAGAGGTTACGGCAATGAAGAACCGGTCTTCAGCTTTGACCTCGGCACGATCCATGTGGTCACTCAAATCAAATTGACCGCCTCCGGCACTGAAGCGGCCCAGAACTTCCGCAATGCCGCCATCATGGCCAGCGTGGATGGCCGACGCTATTTCCCCGCCGGCAGTATCAATGCCGGAAGTATGCAAGGCAATGTACAAGTTTACTCCTTTGATACTCCTTTTGCCGCCAGATATATCAAAATTTCCCCCATCCGTCAGCGGCAGGATTTCCCCATCCGTATTTCCGAAGCGGAATTTACCGGCTACATCCCTTCCAGTGATGAATTGGCCTCTTTCAGCGAGCGTGCCTATGATGAGGGCCGTCCGCTGCCGCCGGATAACGGCAGCAACTATGTGTCGGTCAAACACGGCGATTACAGTTTCAAAGTGTGCAAAGATAACGGTATTCTTTGCGACATCCGCTACAAAGATCAGTTGATCGCCCTCAAACAATTCATCCGTTACGAGTTGCTCTACCGCCAAAGTGATGTGCGGTCTGACAGTTACGCTGATAAAGTGAGCAATTTCACCCTTACGGAAAACGGCGTAAAGTACACCGCCGTCAATCCGCAGATCCCCGGAACAGTTTTCAATTATGAGATCACAGTGGGAGTAAGCGGCATCGTCAGCAAAGTTACCGTTGCTGATTCGCAAGTCACCCAACGGGCATTTTTGCGGATTTACAGCGAAACGATTTTCGACAAAGATTTCCGCCGTGACGGCTACTATGAGTCATGGGGCGGCCATCACCGGCTGGAAAGATTGCAGGCCAGTGAAGTCGTTACCGATAAATCCACCGACGGTGCGGCAACGATGAGTTTTGAGGCCGCACAGGGCAAAATGACCCTTTTCCATACGATCACCCACTACAACGGCATCTTTCTGCCGCCGGGAACCAGTGTGGAAGAGCGTGGCGTGCAGTACTTCCTGCCCAATGGTATGCGGCTTTGCATCGGTGTCATCGGTCTGGGAGATAACCGGGAGCAGAGCATTTCCTCGCTTTTCCTGATGAGTGAAGGAACTTTGCTCGATGCCTATGAAAAATACTTCACAACTACTGAATATGCCGACTTCGTCCGCAATATCCCCCGTGCGCCGTGGCTGCGTGATGCCAAAATCGCATCGCAGGCCGGCGGTTGGGAAGGTCTGTGGATCGGCGGCATGGAAAGAGCCGCGGAAAACCTCGCCCGCCTTTACGAATTTGACCCCGTCATCGTCGCCATGCTCCCCGGTCTGGGCAAGACCTGGGGTGACTTCTTCTACGGCGAGGGAGTAAGTGAAGGCAGTTTCGGTGCCAAAATTTCCGGACGGCAGTTGCGTGAGAGGTATCAGAATTTGCGCCGCATCAATCCCTGTATGAAAGTCGGCGTTTACAACTGGCTCTGGTCCGCCGGAGCAAATTCCAATATTTTCGCCAATCACCCCGACTGGTTTGTGACCAAGACCCGTGAGGGCGCAGTGGCCAACTACTTCCCCGGTGCGGAGATCATTCTCAACTATTTGCGGTCATTCACCAATGAAGCCAGCCGGGCCGATGCCGTAGATACCATCTGCGGTCAGATGGATGCCTTTGATTTGGATATCTTTTATCTTGACGGCGGTACGATCGGTACATTCGCCCTCAACTGGGAAACTATGCGCATTGATGAACCGACCAGTTTGATGTTCATGCATGAAGCGATCCGTAACCGCATGATGCAGAACAACCCCAACCGGGCGGTATTTTTCAACGTGCCATTCAACCCGCAGGCAGATTTCGGATTTCTGGAGTCATTCAGCGACATCGTTTCCAACTGGCGCAACGGTGCGGCCAATATGTACAAATTCAAAATTTTCCAGCACCGCAATCCGCTGCATTACCCCATCTACATCTACTGGATCGGCACGACCAACGGCCCGCTGGAAGATTACATGGCCGGTACCGGTTTGTTTGCTTCCACCCACAGCCGCGGCGATAAAGTCGGCGATGTCGGCTACATTTCCGCCCGTTTTGAAGTCCGCCAACTGGCCATGGTCGAAGCCCGCATTTTGCCCAACTGGCGTTTCGATGCTGAAACCACTGTCGAAGCCATGCCGCTGCGTCAGCATCAAAGCGGTATAATTTTCCTCAAGCATCATGGGGAAAATGCCAAAACTGAAACCGTCAGTTTCGATGCCGCTCCATTCGGTTTCGATCCGGCCAAACCGGTCTATCAATGGCTGGTTTATGTCAAAGATGCCAATCAGTATGAATGCAGTTTCGGTGAACCTGCCATCCGTCAGGCCTATGAGGAATTTAACTGGATCAGTGACCGGGTGACGATCCCGCAATTCATCGGCACGACCACCATCGTTGACGGCCGCATTTCACGCTCCATCGAATTGCCGGGCAACCGGGCGGTGCTGTATACGGTTTCACAAGTACCGGCAGTGGTGTGGAATTACCGCGGTCATCCGGCATATCACCGCATTTCCGGCCGTCCGGATATTCAGATTTCCGGTGATTACGATGAATTGACCGTCACATCTGAAAAGGAAAATTCCGAAATCGCCATCATCATCCCGGCCGGTAAAGTGCCAAGTGCGATCACGGTCAATGGCGAAAATGCCCAATGGAACTACTTCGCCGAAAACGGCACTTTCCTTGCCATCGTCAAGATCCCCGCCGCCGGTGAAAGCACCGTCAAAGCCACCTTTACCGATGCTGTCGCTCTGGAGGGCAAACCGGAACTCAAACTCCGCCGCAGCGGTTACAATCTGCGCTGCACTCTTACCGTGCCGGAAACTTATGTCGGCAAAGCACTTTGTTTCACCATTTCCGATGGTAAAAACAGCGTTTACGGCAAAACCATCGTGCCGGAAAGCACCACCGTCAACTTCACCGTGAAACTGCCGGAAACCACGCTCGATGCCCGCTATAAAGTTTCGGCTCAACTCCCCGGCAACGAAGCGGCGACCGCCTTTTGCACCATCCGCGCTCTGGCCCGCAAAACCCAGTTGCAGGATATCATGCCGCCGGAGGAGGTGCATTCCTCTGCGGAAAGTTGTTCGGCAAGTGCCAATGGTATGCAAGTATTGCAAACTTTCCGGATAACGACCGAAAACTGTACGGATTCAGAGGTGAAACCGGAGGATTTGTCCGTCAATATCCGCACTCTGCCCCAATATACGACCTATTGGAACCGGGCGGCCGGAGGTTTCGAGTTATCCGGAGTGAAACGTTATATCAAAATTGAAATGACCGGTAATCTCTGGTACTTCAATAAATACAGTTCGTGTGCTTCGGGCCGTCATTCGCCCCGGCATACGACCCCGTCGCACTATCTGGGACTTTTCTTCGACTTCGGCACCCCGCAGGGTTACACCGTCCGTGCCACCGGAGGTTACGGTAAATACGATATCGAAAATCCGCATATCCTTTTCCCGTACGGAGCCAACCGCCTGCCGCAACTGCACTGGATGCTCAACGATATGATGCGTTCACTTTCTCTGGAAAAACAAACCCTCTGGCTCGATCTGCAGGCTCTCGGCGCACCGGCCGCATGGAATGGCAAATTGATCGTGGCGGCAGTGATGACCCATTGCAGCCCGGATCGCCGGATCGGTTTCCGGATACTGGAAACTTCCGACACTCTGCCCGATGGTGAAAGTTGCCATGCGCCCCTTTCTCTGCAGAAAACCGAACCGCCCAGAGTGGTGAATGTGCCGCGCATTTCCGGTACTCCCGATGCCGCTGTATGGGCCTCTTTGCCCGTACTCGGCACCATGGCCGATATCCTGAACCGGGCGGCGACCGAGGAATATCCCGCTAAAGTCAAAATCGCCCATGACGGCAAAAATCTCTACTTCTGCTACCTTTTGCAGGATGAGCCGGGGAAAATTTTCGACTGCCGTGACGGCGATGCCGGCAGACCATACTTCAGCGACTCCGTGGAATTGCTTCTGGAACTTAAAAACCGGCCCGGTCTGCAGGTACATATCATCGTCGATGCCAAAGGCAATACCGTTGTCATGACCCACGCTTTCGATCCGGCAAAGAAAAGTCAACAGGGCAAAGTACCCAACTTCCCCTTCCGCAAAACTCTGGTCACTGCGGATACTTCCAACTGGATGGTGGTTTTCACCGTGCCGTTAAGTGCCATCGGCGTAACCGGCAACATCCCCGGTACCACCCTTTCATTCAATATGATGCGCAACCGGGTAGACAACGGGATCATGGTAAACTTCTCCCTCGCTCCCAAATACTACTCCGGCAACCACCACCAGCTCCGCCTCCAATAGTTACTTTTCTTTTTACGGTCACTTTTCTTTTTACGGAAAAAGAAAAGTAACCAAAAGAAAAACGGGGTGTCGCGCCGTTGCTCTGCAACGGCTTGGTCGGGCGGGCGGCAAAGCCGCCCTTTACAGGGGGCGTTGCCCCCCGTACCCCCCGGTACGGACATTACGGACAATGCGGACAATACGGACGCTATCTGCGAGCCGCATAAGGTCGTCTTTGTCACGGGTGCGAGGCGGTCGCCGCCGAGCGCGCAGCCCGTATGCGAATAAGCTTTTGCCCGTTAAGAGCAAAAGCCGAGCAACAATAGTTGCGAGGATGAGCGGAGGGCGAGCAATAAGCCGCGAGTGAATTTTGCAAAGCATTATGCGGTAAGGTCGCCGTCAAGTCAAGGCACAGACAAGGGAGCATACTATGTATGTGACCGAGGATGTGTCCGCCGACTTGACAAGAGATTACCCATAATGCAAAGCAAAATGAACGCAGGCGCAATAATTTTAGAGGAATTCACGCCCGGAGCCACTTTTTGTCACGGGAAATCTCCGGCAAAAGGTGGGGAGTTTGAGGGGAGGAAAAGGCGTTAGCGTTTGCCTCCCCTCAAGCGAACAAGAGCCACTAAACGCTCCATAGGCAAATTAACGGCAACAATACGCACAAAAGCCAATAACCGCTCCACCGGTTTGTTAACGGCAACACGCCCGGTGCAGGTCAGCGGCTCGCTTACGCTCGACATACGCCCGGTACGGATGGGTACGGAGTTGTACGGATAAGTACGGAGCAACGCCAGCCGGAGGAAATGCCTCCACCGGCTTATCACCGGCAACAATACCGGTGCAGGTCAGCACCTTGCTTACGCTCGATATCCGCCCGGTACAAATTTACGGAGCAACGCAAGCCGCATAACCGCTCTCATCAATTCAAAATCTGATAACCGGCTGCGGCAAGGGCTTGCCGGATCTGTTTTAATTGTTCAAAGTTGCGGGTTTCCATTTTGATATGGAGAAAACAGCCGATGATGTCGGCGTGTTCCCCGCCGGGATCGTGGCGCACCTGGATAACGTTTGCTCCGCAGTCGGCGATAATGGTTGACACCTCCCGCAACTGACCGGGCTTATCCAGCATGGCGATTTTCAACTCTGCCACTCTGCCGCTTGAGAGCAATCCGCGATTGATAACACGGGAAAGGATATTGACATCGATATTCCCTCCGGAAACCACTGCACAGACCTTTTTCCCGGCAAGATCAAGTTTTTTGGCCAGCACCGCCGCCACGCCCACAGCTCCGGCTCCTTCGGCGACCAGTTTCTGTTTTTCCATCAAAGTCAATATGGCAGTAGCGATCTCATCGTCGCTGACGGTGACGATACCATCGACATATTTACAGCACAATTCTCTGGTAAGTGTTCCGGGGGTTTTCACGGCGATACCATCGGCAAAGGTGGAAACTTTCGCCAGCGTGACACCATGTTTTTCAGCGAATGCTTTGCACATTCCCGGTGCGCCCTCGGCCTGAACACCGAAAACTTTGCAATCCGGCTTGAGTTGTTTCAACGTGAATGCCACTCCGGAAACCAATCCGCCGCCGCCCACCGGTACGAGTACGGTATCAACTTCCGGATATTGTTCCAGAATTTCCAGAGCGATAGAACCTTGTCCGGCGATCACATCTTCATCATCAAAAGGATGGACAAATATAGAATCATGTTCTTTACAATATTTTTCCGCCGCCAGATACGCATCATCGTAAACGCCATCGACCAGATGGACTTCGGCACCGAGTTTTCTGGTGGCTTCCACCTTGGATATCGGAGCGATGCTGGGCATGAAAATCACCGCTTTACGGTGAAGTTTTCCGGCGGCAAGCGAAACACCCTGTGAATGATTGCCCGCAGAACAGGCGACGATCTCCCGGTCATCAGGCGGCAGATTGGCGATTTTGAAAAATGCGCCGCGCAATTTGAATGAGCCGGTCAACTGCAAATTTTCCGCTTTCAAACGCAACTGGCAATCATCGGTCAAGCCGTTGCTTTCGATCATATCGGTATAGCGCGCCACACTTTTAAGCAAGTGGCTCGCTTTGTAAACTTTATCCAGCGTCAACATAATTTTGCTCCTTTATCGGCAGAGGAAACCATTGCCGCATAGCGTTTGAGATAGCCGGTCAACTGCCGTTGGGGGGCGAATACTTTTTTTGCCCGTCTTGTTTCAAGAGTTTCATCATCCACCAGCAATTCCAGAGAGTAAGCCGGGATGTCGATTTTGATCAGATCGCCCTCCTCGACCAGAGCGATCGTGCCGCCGGAAACGGCTTCCGGAGAAACGTGTCCGATCGCCGCTCCGCGGGTCGCTCCGGAAAATCTGCCGTCAGTGACCAGTGCCACATCGGCATCCAGTTCCATTCCGGCAATGGCACTGGTAGGGGAAAGCATTTCCCGCATTCCCGGCCCCCCGGCGGGGCCTTCGTTGCGGATGACGACACAATCGCCTTTGACGATTTTACCGGCAAGGATCGCTTTTACCGCCTCTTCTTCCCCCTCAAAGACTCTTGCCCGGCCGGTAAACCGGAGCATCTCTTTTCTTACTGCGCACCGTTTGACGATCCCGCCATCCGGGGCAAGATTGCCGTACAGCACCGCCAGCCCGCCCTCATCGGTATAGTGCTGAATAACTTCCCGGTCTTTGACTTGCGCATTGGCCACAACTACACCAAGCGTTACGCCGGAAACGGTCAGACAATCCAATTTGAGCAGATGGGAAATTTCTTTCATCACCGCCGGAACGCCTCCGGCACGGTGCAAATCCTGCATATGATGCTTCCCGGCGGGGGCAAGACGGCACAAATTCGGAGTACGGGAACTGATTTCATTAACGGTATGCAGATCGAATTCCACCCCAGCTTCAGCGGCGATTGCGGGCAGATGCAAGGCGGTATTGGTAGAGCATCCCAGAGCCATATCCACAGTCAACGCATTGTGAAATGCTTCTGCCGTCATGATATCACGGGGACGCAGATCACGTTTGAGCAACTCCATCACCATCATTCCCGCCCGTTTGGCGAGGTGGAGCCTTTGCGAATAAACCGCCGGGATCGTGCCGTTGCCGGGCAGAGCCATGCCGATCGCTTCACAAAGACAATTCATACTGTTGGCAGTGAACATCCCCGAACACGAACCGCATCCCGGACAGCTGGAACACTCCACTTCAGAAAGTTCCGCTTCGCTCATTTTTCCCGCATTGACCGCACCAACTGCTTCAAAAACGGTATTCAGATCCCGCCCGTCAAGCGAAAGCATGGGCCCGCCGGAAACAAAAATGGCCGGCAGATCACACCGGGCCGCCGCCATCAGCATACCGGGAACGACTTTATCGCAGTTGGGAATGAAAACCAAAGCATCGAAACAGTGGGCCTTGACCATACATTCGATACTGTCGGCGATAAGTTCCCGTGAAGCCAGGCTGTAATGCATTCCGTCATGCCCCATGGCCAATCCGTCGCAGACGGCGATGGTATTGAATTCCATCGGCGTTCCTCCGGCGGCAAGCACGCCATCTTTGACCGCTCTGGATATCTGCTGCAAGTGGATATGTCCGGGAACGACTTCGTTGAAACTGTTGACCACTCCGACCAGCGGGCGTTTCATCTGTTCGCCGGTATAGCCCAGCGCACCCAATAAGGCGCGCTGGGGGGCGGCAGATACTCCGGTTGTAAGTTTTTCGCTGTTCATTATTTATTCCAATTCATTTTGGCCCGTAATTCCGCGCCGACAGTTTCCAGCTGATGTGCTTTGGCGGCCTCACGCTGTTTGGTGAAAAGCGGTCTGCCGTCGGCATTTTCCTTGAGCCACTTGCGGGCGAAAGTGCCATCCTGGATCTCGGCAAGCACCTGTTTCATTTCCGCTTTGGTGGCATCGGTGATCAGGCGGTGACCGGTGTTGTAATCGCCGTATTCCGCCGTGTCGCTGATGCTGTAACGCATGAAGGAAAATCCCCCTTTGACCACCAGATCGATGATGAGTTTCATCTCATGGATGCACTCAAAATAGGCACTTTCCGGTTTATATCCGGCTTCGACGAGAGTTTCAAAACCGGCTTGCATCAAAGCGGTCACGCCGCCGCAAAGCACGGCCTGTTCACCAAAGAGGTCGGTTTCAGTTTCCTCTTTGAAGGTGGTTTCAAGAATTCCGGCCCGGCCTGCACCGAGTCCGGCGGCGTAAGCGAGAGCCAATTCCATAGCATTGCCCGACGCATCCTGTTGCACTGCGACCAGACATGGCACGCCCTTGCCCTCAACGAATTGACTGCGCACCGTGTGTCCGGGGCCTTTGGGGGCGATCATCACCACATTGACATATTCCGGCGGCACGATCTCCCGATAGTGGACATTGAAACCGTGGGCGAAACTCAAAGTCATTCCCGGACGCAGGTTATCTTTTACTCCGTTTTCATAGATGGAACGCATCTTTTCATCATTGACCAGCATCATCACCCAATCGGCTTTTCTGACCGCATCGGGGGTATTGAGAACTTCAAAACCATCGGCTTTGGCGACGGCGGCACTTTTGGAATTTTCATAAAGACCGACCACCACATTCACGCCGCTGTCCCGCAAATTTTGAGCGTGGGCATGGCCCTGACTGCCGTAACCGATCACGGCGACGGTCAGATTTTTGAGAAGTTCAAGGTTGCAGTTTTCGTTGTAGTACATTTTGCTCATTTTCTTTTTTCCTTATTTTAGAGCGTTGAGTTGTTCAACAGAACAACGGTTTTAACATCGAATAATTTCCGTAACTGTCTGGTCATCTGCTGTTGAATAGCGGTATCTCCGCAGGAAACGATCCGCATGACCGACAGCGCGGGATCACGGGTCTCATGTACTGTCAGGGAATCGATATTATATTTGCGTTTGGCATAAAGTCCGGTGATCCGGTTAAGTACTCCGCAGTGATTGGCCACGGTGAGTTCCACGATGAAGCGTTCCATTTTTCAATTCCTTTGAGTTATCAGGTCGTTGACACTGCCGCCGGGGGGGATCATAGGCAGCACAAACTCATCCATATCCAGTTGGCAATCAAGCACCAGCGGCGTATCAGACGGCGGATTGTACAAGGCTCTTTCCAATTCGGCCAACCGGGTGATCTTTTTTCCCTTTGCGCCGAATGCCCTGGCCAGAGCGGCGAAGTCGGTTTTCCGGTTCAGCGTGGTGTGCGAATAGTGGCGGTCATAAAACATCGTCTGCCACTGCCGCACCATACCCAATACACCGTTATTGAAAATCACGATCAGAAGCGGCAGATTCTGCGATACCGCGGTGGCAAGTTCCTGCAGACACATTCCGAAACTGCCGTCGCCGGTGAAAAGCACCGTCGGTTTGCGGTCATTGGCGATACATCCGCCGATCGCCGCGCCCAGGCCGAAGCCCATCGTACCCAATCCGCCGGAAGTGAGCAACGTGCGGGGCGTTTGAAAGGGAAAATATTGCATCGTCCACATCTGGTGCTGGCCCACATCAGTAGCGATCACCGTATCCGGAGTGCAGTATGCTGCGACCATACGCAGCAAATCAAACGGGGTAAGCCGGTCACTTGCCGGATGAAAATCCAGTTTTTTAACTTCAGCACACTCTTTTTCCCATTCCGGATGGGCGATACGGGGCAATTTTTGCAGAAGTTTCTGCAACACCGCTTTCACATCGCCGCACAACTCCACATCGGCGGCAGTATTTTTGTTGATCTCGGCATGATCGATATCGATATGGATGATCTTTTTGCCTTCTTTATATTTGGCGGTATTCCCGGTGGCCCGGTCGGAAAAACGGACGCCCAGCGCGATAATAAGATCACATTGGCGGAAAATCCCGGCGGAACTTTCCGTGCCGTGCATTCCGCACATTCCCAGATTCAGCGGTTCACTTGCCGGAAGTGCCGTCAACCCCATCATGCTGAATGTCACCGGAGCGGATATACGCTTTGCCAGAGCCAGCAATTCATCACTTGCGTTGGCGGCAACCACTCCGCCGCCGGAGTAGATCAACGGGCGTTCCGCAGATTCGATCAGACGGAGCGTTTCACTTAAATCCACTTTCGGCAGGGAGTTGAAAAAGAGTTCCTGCACGGTGTATTCGCTCTCGTCACACATATCGGTCTGGATGCTTTTGGGGATATCCACCAGCACCGGGCCGGGGCGGCCGGATGAGGCGATCTTAAATGCGGCATCCAATATGCCATTCAAATCTTTCACTTCACTGACGGCGAAATTGTGTTTGACGATCTCCTGCGTTATGCCGGTGATATCCACTTCCTGAAAACTGTCACGCCCCAACAGCGGCAGTGCCACATTGCCGGTGATGGCGACCAGCGGCACGCTATCCAGATAAGCATTGGCGATCCCCGTGACCAGATTGGTTGCGCCGGGGCCGCTGGTGGCAATGACCACGCCGACTTTGCCGGAAACTCTGGCGAAACCGTCGGCGGCGTGAGCGGCATTCTGCTCATGAGCGCACAGCACATGGTTGATACGGTGGGCGTTTTGGTACAATTCATCATAGATGGGCAGAACTGCTCCGCCGGGATAACCGAAAACCGTATCAGCACCATTGCGACATAACGCTTCGATTACTATTGCTGCTCCTGATTTTTTCATTTTTTATACCTTATTGTCTTTGCTGATAAAAAAAGCCCTGCCGGAAATTTGTTCTTTCGGCAGGGCTTGAATTGAATTTGACTGATTCTATACCGTGCCGGGCGGCGTAATAATAATTACGCTGATAATAATGGCAATAATAATGACGGCGGCAACGGATACGACAACAGAACCGGCGACAGAAAGTGCCGGGATAAAGTTGTAATTGCGGTTAAAAAGAGTCGTATTCATTTTTCTGTTTTCTTTTCCGTTATACCAAATCGAACCATTAAAAAACCTCTCACCGGCCGATCACCGGTGAGAGGTCAAACTATTCTTTTTCAAGTTCCGCTCAACAACAGCAACCAGCCGTACCGACGCCGGTAATTACGGCGACGGCAATAATAATAATGCTGATAATGTTGTTGAAAAATCTATTCATTTTTTCCTCGTTTCATTTCAAAACGCTTTCTAATATACCATGATTTTTCATCATGTCAAGCCGGAAAAATAAAAAAATAAAAAATTTTTTCAACACCTTGACTTGTAAAAAAAACGGTGCTATATTAGAAAATACACGCAAGAAAAAGGTGTGAAAATAAAAATGAAAAAACTGATTATCAACCTTATTACGCTTAACATTCTTCTGCTTCTGCCGGAGAGTGCTGTTCCGTCGTGCGGTTGATAAAGTAAATTGCAAGCCGATCCCGGAGCAGTCAATGTTCCGGGATTTTTTTTGATCATGAATAAGCAGATTTTCAATTCCATCACCACCGTCAACACCGCCATCATTTTGGCCGGTGCGCTGCTTGCTGCCCTTATTCTGCTTCTTATCCAGCTGCTTATTATTGACCCCGGCGGCATCAGGCGATGGTAAATTCTGCACAGCATAATTCCAGCCCCTGCCGCCGAAGTAAGCGGCAGGGGCTTTTTAATTACCCTAACCCCAAGGAGAAAACATCATGAGTGAACATCACAAAAACCGAATGTCTGAAAGTAAAGGAATATTGGACAAATGAGCGAAAAACTCTACATTTTTGACACCACATTGCGTGACGGCGAACAAGTTCCCGGCTGTCAACTCAACACGGCGGAAAAAATCAAAGTAGCCAAACAACTGGAATTGCTCGGTGTGGATATCATCGAAGCGGGATTCCCGGTTTCCAGCCCCGGCGACTTCAACTCGGTCGTGGAAATTTCCAAAGCCGTCACCTGGCCCACGATCTGCGCCTTGACCCGTGCCGTGGAAAAGGACATCACCGTCGCCGCTGAAGCGTTGCGATTTGCCAAACACAAACGCATCCACACCGGCATCGGCACCAGCGATCAGCACATCAAATATAAATTCAAATCCACCAGAGAACGCATTATCGAACAGGCCGTTGCGGCGGTGAAATTCGCCCGCAATCTGGTCGATGAAGTGGAGTTCTACGCCGAAGACGCCGGACGCACCGACAATGAATTTCTCGCAAAAGTGGTCGAAGCCGCCATCGCCGCCGGAGCCAAAGTCATCAACATCCCCGATACCACCGGCTACTGCCTGCCCCATGAATTCGGAGCCAAAATCAAGTATCTTTGCGACCACGTTTCCGGTATCGAAAATGCCATCATTTCCACTCACTGCCACAACGATCTGGGCATGGCTACCGCCAATACCGTTGCCGGTATCCTCAATGGCGCAAGGCAGGTGGAAACCACCATCAACGGCATCGGCGAAAGAGCGGGCAACACCAGTCTGGAAGAGATCGCCATGATCGTCAAATGCCGCAACGACATTGATTTACACACCAATATCAACACCCGCAATATTTTCCAGACCAGCCGGATGGTCGCCAATTTGATGAATATGCCCGTGCAGGCCAACAAAGCCATCGTCGGGCGCAACGCCTTTGCCCACTCATCCGGGATCCATCAGGATGGCGTATTGAAAGATGTTTCAACTTATGAGATCATCGACCCCAGAGAGGTCGGCATCGATGATAACTCCATCGTGCTGACTGCCCGCAGCGGCAGGGCCGCGCTCAACCACCATTTGCAGCATCTGGGGATCGAACTTGACGAAACTCAACTTGCCGAAGCCTATGAGAAATTTCTCAAACTTGCCGACCGCAAAAAAGATATCACCGATGAAGACCTGCTCATCATTTCCGGAGCGCAGAATAAGGCTCATCACACCATAAAACTGGAACATTTGCAAGTGACCAGCGGTAAAAATATGAAGTCGGTCGCCTGTCTGGAATTGAGCATTTCCGGCGAACCGTTTGAAGCTGTTTCCACCGGCAACGGCCCCGTCGATGCCGCCGTTTCCGCGCTGAAAAAAATCATTCACCGCAATATGCTGGTCAAAGAATTCACCGTGCAATCCATTTCCAGCGGTTCGGATGATATCGGCAAAGTCCATATCCAACTGGAGTGCGACGGCAATGTCTACTACGGATTCGGTGCCGACACCGACATCGTAACTGCTTCAGTGGAAGCATATATCGACTGCATCAACAAATTCAAACGGTGAAAAAAATGGGAAAGACTCTTTTTGAAAAAATCTGGGATCGTCATGTGGTGCAAAAAGTCCCCGATGGCCCGGAACAACTCTACATCGACCGCCTCTACTGCCACGAAGTGACCAGCGCACAGGCATTTGAGGGTTTGCGGGCCAGAAACACCGGTGTTTTCCGTCCGGATAAAGTTTTCTGTATGCCCGATCACAATATCCCCACCATGCATCAGGAGCAGGAAATCACCGATCCGGTCTCCCGCAAACAGGTGGAAACTCTGAAACAGAATGCCGCTAAATACGATCTGCCTTACTTCGGCATCATGCACGAAAAAAATGGCATCGTCCATGTTGTCGGCCCTGAACAGGGCTTGACCCTGCCGGGAATGACCGTGGTTTGCGGCGACAGTCACACCTCCACCCACGGCGCAATGGGGTGCGTTGCATTCGGCATCGGCACCAGCGAAGTGGAAATGGTGCTGGCCTCACAATGCATTTTGCAGAACCGCCCCAAAACCATGCGGATAACCGTCAACGGCAAATTGGCTCCGGGCGTTTCCGCCAAAGATCTTGCCCTTTATCTGATGAAAGAAATGACCACCGGCGGAGCGGCCGGATACTTCGTGGAATATGCGGGCAGTGCCGTAAAATCCCTCTCTATGGAAAGCCGCCTGACCCTCTGCAATCTGTCGATCGAAATGGGCGCACGCGGCGGCATGATCGCGCCGGATGAGGTGACATTTGCCTATCTCAAAGATAAAGAATTCGCCCCGAAATCCGCGGCATGGGATAAAGCAGTTGCTTACTGGAAAACCCTTTACAGCGATGAAGATGCCGTATTTGATGCCGAAAAAACCTTCGATGCCGGCCAGGTGCCGGTCATGGTGACTTACGGAACCAATCCCGGCATGGGGGTTGCCATCGACGGCACCATCCCGTCAGACGGCGATGGGGATTTCACCAGAGCTTTGCAATATATGGACTTTGCGCCGGGGGAAAAGATGCTGGGCAAAAAAATCGATTACTGCTTTTTAGGAGCGTGTACCAATGGCAGGATCGAGGACTTCCGCACTTTCGCCCAAATCGTCAAAGGGAGAAAAAAACACCCGGATATCACAGCGTGGCTCGTTCCCGGTTCGTGGAGCGTTTACCGGCAGATCGAAGCGGAAAAACTGGATGAAATTTTAGCCGATGCCGGTTTTGAACTCCGTCAGCCGGGGTGTTCGGCGTGTCTGGCAATGAATGAGGATAAAGTTCCGGCCGGGAAATATGCGATCGCCACCAGCAACCGCAACTTTGAGGGACGGCAGGGACCGGGAGCCAGAACCATTCTTGCATCCCCGGCAACCGTGGCGGCCGCCGCAGTCACCGGAGTAATTACCGACCCGCGTACTTTGATGGAGAAATAAGTTATGAAACAGAAATATAACATCATCCGCAGTTCCTGCGTTCCCATGAACCGGGAAAACATCGACACCGACCAGATCATACCGGCACGCTTTTTGAAAAGTGTCAGCCGGGATGAGAAGTTCTTCGGCGAACACCTCTTTCACGATCAGCGGTACAACGCCGATGGCACCCCGAATCAGGATTTTGTACTTAATGACCCTGAATATTCCGGAAAAATCCTGGTGGCAGGCAAAAACTTCGGCTGCGGTTCCAGTAGAGAACACGCCGCCTGGGCGATTGCCGGTTACGGATTTTGCGCAGTGATCTCCAGCAGTTTTGCCGATATCCATAAGCAGAACGAATTGAATAACTTTGTGATTCCGGTAACGGTCAGTGAGGCGTTTCTGGCGGAACTTTTCAAAAATATTGAAAACGATCCCGGTGTTGAAGTGGAAATCGATCTGCCCGAAGCGACCGTGGAAATCTGCGGCACCAAATTCAAAGAGAGTTTCCCCATCAGCAAGTTCAAAAAATATTGCCTTGCCAATGGCTTGGATGATATCGACTTTTTACTGAAAAATCAAGATAAAACCGAAGTTTGGGAATCAAAAAATCAGGAGTTGTGAAAAATGAATTTCAATATTGCAGTTTTGCCCGGTGACGGAATCGGGCCGGAAATTTCCCGGCAGGGCGTGGCGGTAATGAAAGCCGTATGTCAGGTTTTCGGGCACAGTGTAAAATTTACCGATGCTCCGGTGGGAGCGGCGGCGATCGACGCCCTCGGTGATCCATTCCCGCCGGAAACTGAAAAGTTGTGTCTGGCTTCCGATGCCATACTTTTTTCGGCAGTCGGCGACCCGAAATATGACCTTGATCCGAATGCCATGATCCGTCCGGAGCAAGGCTTGCTGGCTATGCGGAAAAAGTTGGGGCTTTTCGCCAATATCCGCCCGGTTCAAACCTTTGCCCCTTTGCTCCATCAATCGCCGTTGCGGCCGGAACTGGTTGCCGATGCTGATTTTATCTGCATAAGAGAATTGACCGGCGGGATGTACTTCGGAGACAAGGTGGAAACTGATGAATTCGCCAGCGATGTCAATGCTTACAGCAAAGGCGAGGTCGTCAGGATTTTGAGAACTGCCTTTGAATACGCCCGCAAACGGCGTAAATTCCTGACTGTGGTGGATAAAGCCAATGTCCTTGCCACCGGCAGATTATGGCGCAAAACCGCACAGGAAATGAGTGCGGATTACCCTGATGTGACCGTTGAATATATGTATGTTGACAATGCCGCCATGCGGATGATCCGGGAACCGGCGCACTTTGACGTGATGGTGACCGAAAACACTTTTGGCGACATATTGACCGATGAGGGATCGGTCATCAGCGGTTCTCTGGGGTTGCTGCCCTCGGCTTCACTGGGCGAAAAAACGCCGCTGTTTGAACCGATACACGGTTCATTCCCGCAAGCCAAAGGCAAAAACATCGCCAATCCGCTGGCGCAGATTTTATCCGTGGCAATGCTCTTTGAGCATTTCGATTGTCCGGATGAGGGAAATCTTATCCGGCAGGCGGTAAATGCTTCATTGCAAGCCGATATCCGCACTGCCGATATTCAAACTCCGGGGATCACGCCCTGTTCAACCACTCAAGTCGGAGAGTGGATCGTCAATTATATACAAAAATACGGTTCTGCCTTTTAACTTTCAATAACCTGGTATAAAAATGGGGGTTGCCCGCCTTGTTTCAAGATGGGCAATGCCCCCTTTTTATTTTTGACCGGTGAAAATAAATTATGACCGCAGAAAATCGCTGGTGCGGGCTATTCCTCTTTTTGGCCAAATATCAGATTTTGGAATTTGTAAAAAACAACACCTTCCGTCCCCCTCTCCCTCCGACAACTGCGGAATGATCCATATTCCTATATCTCCGCAATGCGGGATATGTGTGGAGCAGAAATTTTCACTGACGACACTACGGGATAACACGCTTTTGTTGCTTTTTCAAGTCAGCCAATATAACCTTTTTCTTATCCGATATTATCCATTATTTTACGCTGTTTACTGAAAACGGGTGTCTGTTCTTCGGGGTTTTCCTGCCAATGCCGCAATTCGCATCGTATTTATATTGACCGATCCATCGCCGATACACTTACCTTTTTATCAGTACTCTTTCAGTGCAGAACTGAATAAAAACGGCGGCACTCCGATAAGTATGCCGCCGTCTGCAAAAACATTCCCCGGTCTACCTGGCTTTCGCCAGATCACCGTTAATGGTGATGCCGCCGTCTGCGGCAATAATCGTCCCGTTGAGATAGCTGGAAGCATCCGAAGCCAGAAAAAGTGCCAGTTGAGCAACTTCTTCCGGCATACCCCAGCGGCGCAGCGGAGTACGGACTTTGATAAAGTAATCCGGATCAAAGAAATCATCATCCGGATTGGATTCCTTTACCATTGCAGTAGCGATCGCCGCCGGAGCGATGCAATTGACCCGGATACCGTATTTGCCGTATTCTGACGCCAGAGAACGGGTCAATGCCACCGTCGCCCCTTTGGCTGCCGTATAAGCATCACAGCGGGGAATACCCACGACTCCAGCACTGCTGGCAGTGTTGATGACAACTCCGGATTTCTGTTCCATCATTATCGTCAATGCCGCCCGGGAACAATAATAAATGCTGTCCAGATTGATTGCCAGCACTTTGTGCCAGACCTCCGGAGTAATATCGGTGATAATACCGTCTTTGCCATTCCAATAGACCGATGCGTTGTTATAAAGCACATCCAGACGTCCGGATCGAGCTTTGATCAGGTCAAACGCTGCTGTCACGGATTCACCGCAGGAAACATCCGTGCGGATAAATTCAGCTTTGCCGCCGTCTTTGCAGATCTCATCAGCACATGCTTTGCCGGCATTTTCATCCAGCTCCAGAATGTACACTTTGGCACCTTCGGCGGCGAACAATTTGGCTCCGGCTTCTCCAATACCTCTGCCGGCACCGGTAATGGCACATATTTTGTCAGTCAATTGACCACTCATTTTTTGCTCATCTCCAAGATTTCATAAATAATCGCGTCTACCCCCAGACCGTATTGATCACGCAGATAGTCCTGACTGCCGATCTTGCTGACATTCACATCCGGCAGCCCCATGCGTTTGAACCGGCAGAACACGTTTGCATCTGCCAGCACTTCGGCAACAGCACTGCCGAAACCGCCGGACAACTGGTGTTCCTCCACTGTAATGATTTTTCCGGTTTCTGCGGCGGCACGGATGATCGCTTCACGGTCGATCGGCTTGATGCAGGGCATACTGACCAGACGGCAATCAATACCGCGTCTTGCCGCTTCCTGTACCGCAAGTTTGGCATTATAACCGATGGTTCCGGTGAAAAACACGGTCAGATCTTTGCCCGGTTTCACTTCAATGGCTTTGCCGAATTCAAACTTGCCGACCGGACGGTTATGAATATCTTTTTCACCTTTATAACCGCAACGGTAATAGACCGGACCGTGATACTCCATCATTGCCCGGGTCGCAGCCACTGCTTCCGGAATATCGCACGGAGCCAGACAAACCATATTGGGCAATGCCCGCATGATCGCCAGATCCTCTGTGGAATGGTGGGAAATTCCCAGCGGACCATAGGCAAGACCGCCGCCGATAATAACGATTTTTACATCGGCGTTATGATAGCAGACATCATTGCGGATCTGCTCCAGACAACGCAAGGTCGGGAAATTTGCGATCGAATATGTGATTGCCGTATTGCCGGACATGGCGACTCCGCAGGCGACACCGGTCATATTCTGTTCAGCCACACCGCAATTGATGAAACGATCAGGATATGCCTCGGCAAAAGGTTCTATCTCTCCGTAACCGATGTCAGCGAGGATCATAAATACATTGTTACGTTCAGCCGCGATTTGCAGCAGTTCTTTGTTGAATGCCTTTCTCATGCTCAATACTCCATATTTTCAATATCTTGTTTCCCGCGTTCATAAAGTTCCGGAGTAATACCGCCGTAGTGCCAGCGGTAATCATTTTCAGCATAGGAAACGCCCTTACCTTTAACTGTACGGCAGATTATCGCAGTGGGTTTGCCATCCTGCAGCGGCAGTTTTGCAAATGCTTTTTTCAAAGCAGCATGATCGTGACCGTCTACAGTCAATGCTGACCAGCCGAAGTTCTCCAGTTTTACATCGAGTTTTTCAAGATCAATAATATCTTCAGATGCACCCAAAGCCTGCAAACGATTGTAATCCACGATCATGGTCAGATTATCATAACGGTGCTGACCGGCAAGCATGACCGCTTCCCAGCTGGAACCCTCATTGAGATCGCCGTCGGAAACCATGCACAATATCCGGTATCCGGCTTTACTCTGTTTCGCAGCCATTGCCATGCCGCAGGCAACCGGTAAACCGTGACCGAGACTGCCGGTGGAAAATTCCACACCGTCAATATGATGGGAAATATGGCCGGAAAGTTTTCCGGCATCTTTATAATAAGTATCCAGATACTCTTTCGGGAAAAAACCTTTTTCCGCCAGAGTGGCAAACAATGCCGCACCGCCATGACCTTTGCTGTAGATCAAACGGTCACGGTCGGCTTTTTCCGGAGCCGCCGGATCAACATTGAGTACCCCGCTGTAAAGCACCGCCAGTATATCAGCCGCAGACAGCATACTGCCGATATGGCCGCTTTCACCGCGATAGACCATCCGCAAACAATGCAGACGTACCTGACGCGCCAACACTTCTGATTCTTTGTTCATTTCACAATCCCTCCGGAAAAACTGTGCCAAATAATTAATTTCAGTTAGCAACTAAATATTAATTTAGCTCTGCCTTGTATCGATTTCAAGTGCTTTCAGCCGTTTTAATTTGATTTTTTTTGAAAAAATGCTATATTTATCCGGATATATAAAGTTATAGAAAAAGAAAAATGAGCGTACTGAAACTTACCGATATCAAACAACGCAACCAATCTGCGGTTTTGCGGTTGTTCTGCGAACATGACGGGTTATCGCGCCGGGAAATCGCGGCATTGACCGAATGCGACCATGCGACCGTGACCCGTGCAGTAAAAAGTCTGCTTGATTCCCGCATGCTTATTCCGGACGGCAAATGTGAAATATCTCACGGCAGACCCCGGGAAATGCTCCGGCTGCATCCAGATGCTCCGGTGGGGATCGGCATTGAACTGCATCCGCAGGCGGTTTCCGGAGTGGTCATTGATCTGCGTGGCAATGTCACCGGCAATATCCATATCTCCTGGCAGGACGGGATCAAAAATTTTCAGAATGCCCTGCTTCGCTGTATAAATGATTTGCAGCAGTTGGCAGGCAAAAATATTTTCGGCTGGGCATTTGCCGCTATCGGCACTTTGAGTGCCGGCGGGGCGATCATCCGTGATTGTGCAAACTGTCCAGCACTCAACGGGTTTGATCTGCAAAAGTTCTGGGAGGACAATTTCACCATGCCGCTGCCGGTATTCACTGACCGGATGCTGGCTGAAATGCACTGGTTTCTCTCCCATGAACCGGAATTACGCCGCAATGTGACTCTTTTGGTACATGCCGGCTCCGGTATCGGTATGGCAATGGCACATAACGGACAGATCATCAATATGAACCGCCGTCACGGCGGCGAACTCGGTCACAATACTGTTGTCCCGGACGGCCGACTATGCCGCTGTGGCAGACAGGGCTGTCTTGAGGCATACGCTTCAGCTGCAGTACTTATGGAACGGGGAAAATGCCGGACACTGACCGGTTTGCTCAACACTCCCGACGGCAAACAAGCCGCCGGACAGGCAGCTGTCATGTTGGCACATGCACTTGCCAATTTGAGCAACAATCTTTTGCCGGATCGACTGATCATCACCGGAAGTCTGCTTACTTTGGGAGAATCTTTCATTTCCGGATTTGAAAATACATTCCGGAAATATCTGCTTGATGCTGCCGCCGGAAAGTTGCAATTGACCTTCCGGCCCGGTATTGCTGATGCCGCCGCTGGAGCAGCATTGCTGGTGCGGGAAGATTTTTTGCAAACGCTCTGTTACCGATAAGCCCGGCAAATTTTTCGCCAAACGGCGGCAAGAAATACCGGGTGCGGCAAGTCTTGATGAAAGGCAAGTCCCTCTTCCTTTGGAAAAGAGGGGAGAGGGCATAGAATTTCATCACATTGAGTCTACCGGATCAATATGCCATAAAGCTATGATAATCTGCTACTTGCAGTGCAGAGGTTGCGGCCAATACTCCACATTGCGGGATATTTGTGGAGCAGAAATTTTCACTGACGACACTACGGGATAACACGCTTTTGTTGCTTTTTCAAGTCAGCCAATATAACTTTTTTCTCTGTCCGTGTAATTACAGATTTTTGAGCAAAAAACTTGAATTATAGCTATCATGTTAAGAAAAGCCATATGTTTTATTTCCCATCGTCAGTTATAATTTCTGGTACATTTTTATCTACATCACATGGTATCTGTGAAAGAATATCGAAAAAGGACTTGTTGATGAAAAAAAGATGTTTACCCAGTTGCATTTTTTCCAAAATACCGCCTTCCGATAATTTATTCAAATAATTTGATGCCGTTTGTCTTGAAATTTTCAGTCTGTCCTGCAAATGCTGAATTCTGGTGTACGGGTAAAGAAAAAGTACATCGACCAGATCTTTGCTGTAAAATTGATAATTATTACGGATTTTTACTTTCATTTCACGCTGCGTCTGGACAATTTGCTGAACCGTACGAGTAGTCATTTGTGAAGTCACAATCACAGCATCCAGCATAAAAAGGATGAAACTTTCCCAATCCTCATTTTCCCTGACACGCTGCAATTTGCTGTAATACTCCCCTTTATGGCTGATAATATAACGGCTCAAATAAAGGATTGGAGCATTGAGCAAATTTTTTAATACTAAATACAAAACATTGATGATTCTTCCAGTCCTCCCATTTCCGTCATAAAATGGGTGAATACTTTCAAATTGATAATGAATTACAGCCATTTTGATTAAAGGATCTATATCGGGCCAAAATTGATCATCATTTATGATTTTCTCCAAATTATTCATCAAATGAATGATTTCTTCCGGATCTTGCGGTGGAGTATATACGATTTCGCCCGTCGCCGCATTTTTTAAGGTGGTTCCGGATTGCTTGCGCAGACCAGCATCATTTCGCTCCAAAATACGCTGAATAGCACAAATATTATTAATTGTAAGCAATTCACCTTTCTGAAGAAAATGAAATCCCTCTGTCAACGCTTCTGCATAATATTTAACTTCTTTTGCTTGTTGAGATGTGGGTTCTTTTTCAAATAGTCCAACGCGGTATAATTCATCATGAGTGGTAATGATACTCTCAATTTCTGAACTGTCTTTTGCTTCCTGTAAACTCAGGGCATTTATTAAAACGTACTGGTTTGGAATCGTTAAAGCATAGCCTTTTAAAACAGCTAATTCCCGACTGGCCTCGTTAACTTTTTTTAAAATTACTTTTGATTCGAGATCAATTTTGGGCGGCAGACATGGTAAAATACATCCAAACATTGCCTGTATCCTTATGTTAAAGGAAATTGAAATTTTGCACATTACACTGCTTTCATGTTAAAATAATCCATTTTTCTTAACATGACAAGTCCAATGTGTATAAAAAATCCGATTTTTTTAACATATGTCTCCTTATTCTCTTAATTCAGCCTATTTTTCAGGCATAATACCCCGGACGGGATAGTCCCGTTCGGAAAAACATCAAGCAATGGAGGTATTATGCAAGATTACCCGAAAGAGTCCGGCACTTCGATGCGGCGGCGGATGCTTATACCGACAGAACCGAATAATCGGTCGGTATTTCACATTTGAAATATATGCCGCATTAAAATCGGGGGAAGACAGCCTCTTTCAAAAAGGTTGTCTTCCCCCGCAACTCATTTTGTTTTATTCAGGAAAGTTTGATCGTGGCGATCTCCCACGGTTTGAGGCTTATTTCCGCCACACCGTTATTGACCGTGACCTTTTTCTGTGGATTTTCCAGCATATCGCACTTACTGACGGCAGTGACCTTTTCCGGTACTTTGATCCGGCATCTGCCGGCTGCCCCCTGATATTCAGCAAGACGCAAGATGGTATCCTGACCGTTTTCAGCCATTTTCACAGCGGCGATCCTGCCGGGGCCGTCAATTTTTTCCGGGAATTCCGGCAAAGTAACCACGCCCGGCACGGTTTTTACTCCGACACTGTAAGCCGCCGCATCGTCAGTTACAGTACTTCGGGCAAAACTTTCCGCATAAGCAGTAAGCGCAAAGTCAAAAGCGTGTTCCCCCGTATCACGCATACCGTCAAAGTCCGTCATGACATACTCTTTCCACTCATGCAAAAAGGTGGGGATCACAGGACTGCGCAGTATTGACAGCAGCATCAATTCGCCATCATCAGTTTCTTCCCATTTGTACGATGGCGTTCCCCGATTAAACAGAGCAACAGAAACCTTGTCGCTCTGTGTACCACCCCAATTGACCACCGGCCAGTCGCCATTGGTGCCGTTGAGTGAGAAATCCGGGATATAATATTCCCGTTTCAGTGTACCGAAAGGAATTTCACCATAGTTTTCTCCGGCAAACGGCATGGGAAATGCCACTCTGATCCGGCTGTTGAATGAATCATAACGCTTGACGTGCAAATGGAAATCTGCCAATTCGGAATTCGCCGCCAACGTGACTTCCAAGACAGCCTCAAAGGGATGAAAAGAGTCTTTACCGCATCCCGACACACGGATATTGAAAAAAAGTGACTGGCGTGAAACGAGTTTTTCCATCCGATCAAAGGTCGTCACCACGTTTGCTGAACGTGCCTGAAACGCCGTAAGCGTTGCCCATGGGGAACCTTCATCACTTTCAAATATGATCTCTGCCGGACGGTATTGAGCAGCTTTACTGATTATCCTATCCAGTTTCAAATCAAAAATTTCCAGCAACCCATGCTCATCGGCAGTAATCCGGAAGCGATGATTGCTGATAACTTTTGCTTCACTTATTTCCATTTCGGTTTTGGATACGATCTCAAAATTACACACCTTTGCCGAAAATGGGGCAACATCTTTCACCGAAAATGTGACCTTGCAGCCTTTTTCCGTGTACTCAACTTTTTGCACCGGCAAATCATTTCCCTCATCATCGGAAATTTTGTACCATTGCTTTTCATTGAGCGGCAGGTTGACTTGAGCCATGCCGGTAAATGGAGCAGACTGCAAATTAAGAATAGTGAATTTCGCCTTGTCAGCGACGGTCAATTTTTTCAGGGCCGCCTGATAATTATCTGCCAGCATCCGGTCGATCATGGTGCTGATATTGCGTAACTCCTGATACGGTGCATCCACGACAGTACCGGTAACAGAGTCGTGAAACAAGGTCTGAAAAAGTTTTTGCCAGATAACTTCGATCTTTTCTGCCGGATAACGCAAGCCTTTTTGACTGGCGGCCCAAAGCAGAACTTCCAATGCAAGTAATTCATTTTCCTGACGGCGACAAGTCTGTTTGAGTTTGATTCTGCTGACATAGCACCCGGTAGATGCCGGATTTAATTCGCATGAGTGATAAACTCCCGGAGTTTCAGCAGCGAATTCCGGAATATACTTATTCTGATCATCATGCAGAGTAAATTCAGTGTCAAATTTTTCCTGCATGGCTTTGAACCACTCTTTTATTTTTATATTGGGCAGCAATTCTTCCGGCAGAAATACGACTTCGCCGACTTCCATATCCGGATCAATCGAGTCAATTTCCGGCGGCTCAACCAAACACAAAGTCATTCCGGTTGCATCGCATTTTTGACAACCGTTGCCATTGCAATATTCACATGGAGGCAGTTTATGGGCACCATAAGCCCGTCCCGCCTCCGGAAGATCGGCCGAAAATATTTCCGTATCATCCAGTCCTTTCCATATCTGTTTATCCGGCTCAACATAGGTGAGCCGGGCAGTACGTTTGAAGCCGCACTTTTTCATGATTTGCGGCATCTGGGCACTGTTGCCGAATGCATCGAGCCTCACTGCCGTAAAACTGCGGCGACCGAAAGCTTTTTCGGCATACTTTATACCGTAAAGATAGTTCCTTACCAGCGTTTCACCCAGAACCATATTGGAATCGATGATATTATCGCCCGTCCCGGAAATAATAAATCTGCCGGCATCACAAAGGGCTTTCAGAGGAGCATGATATTCCGGATGACGCTGTAAAACGCCTCGCAGTACGGCGGCGGATTCCACCTCAAATTTGTATTCAGGAAATTCAGCGGCAATATCAATATTGCGTTTGATATACTGATCGTGGATTGCACTGTAAGGAGCAAAACGCTTGCCCTTGAAAGTCAATGCTTCATTCAATCCGCGCCGCCAGAAAAGGTCAAAGTGGTTATTGACCATAACAAGCCGTTTTTTGCGTTTACTGCTCATAAAATCATTTTACCAGATTGTTTTTCCTGATTTCTGCAATGACCTCATCGACTTGGCAGAATGCCAGCGAAGTTACCGTATCTGCACACCCGTAATAAATGGCGATCCGGCCGGTGGCCGCATCAGTCAATGCCGCACACGGGAAACAGACGTTGGGCGTATCTCCCACGCACTCATAGAGTTTTTGTGGAGAAAGCAAATAATAATTGCTCCGGGCAATAACCTTTGCCGGATCATCCAGATCCAATAATGCCGCTCCGATGCTGTAACTGTATCCGCAGCAGCTTTGCAAAACTCCATGGTAAAACAACAGCCATCCTTCGCTGGTTTCAATGGGAATGGGACCCGCCCCGACTTTGAGCGACTGCCAACCGCTGGTCACTGAAGTACCGAAAACGTGGCGATGTTTTCCCCAATAAACCAGATCTTTGCTCGATGAGAGGAAAATATCGCCGAATGCCGTCTGACCATTGTCGCTCGGACGGCTCAACATCATATATTCACCGTTGATCTTGCGGGGGAAAAGCACTCCGTTGCGGTTGTGTGGCAGAAACGCATTTTCCATCTGATAGAAATCTTTGAAGTCAAAAGTGTAGCCCAGACCGATGGTCGGTCCGTAGAATCCGTTGCACCAAACGATATAATAGCGGTCTTCCAGATAGCAGACCCGCGGATCGTAAGCAAAACTGTACTGCCAGTCATTGGGCGGCGGATCGATGAAAGCGATCGGCTCCTCATTGATTTCCCAGTTGATGGCATCTTTGCTGAATCCGGCATGGATCTGCATTCTGCGTGATCTGCTGTCACAGCGGAATACCCCGGCAAATCCGTCGCCGTAAGGCACGACGGCGGAGTTGAATATACTGTTGGCACAGGCAATGGCATCACGTTTGATCACCGGATTGCCGGTATAACGCCACATTACATCTTTGCATCCTGCCGGACGCTCCTCCCACGGGATCGATGGCAGATCATTTCCGATTATTTTCACCCCCATTGATCAATCCTCCAAGATAAAGTATTTGAAAAGATATGCCGATTTACCGCCGGCCACGCCGCCGGAAAACTCCAGCCACCGCAAAGTTTCATTGATCTCATCTTTTTCAAAAACCACGAAACCGCCGCGGAAAACGCCGCCGTTGCCCGGAGTACTCATGCCCAGCGCTTTCCACGGCAGAGCCACCCGGTAGATGGTTTTATTGTTTTCACGGACCACCTCACATTTGATTTTGTCCGTATCCTGACACACTTCCGGCTGCCATGAACTTGACCACTGGCCCCGGTTGCCGATCATACAGAAGTTGTATTCCGCAGTATCTTTTCCGTAGCTCGCTCCGGGCAGGCAGAAACTCTGACCGTGGGTGGCAAACTGGATACTGTCACCGTTGTACGCCAGATTGGCGGTAGGGCCGGGGCAGTGTTTGTCATCGGTCACATCAAAGCCCAGATAGAGGTATTCAGCATCGTAGGATGCACTGAACCGGGCGGAAATATCGGCATCGCCGCGATAGATCTGGGCATTGGCGATATCCACCGGGCGCAGGGCATCAAGACCGAGGAAAACCGCTTGGCTCATATCCATCGGCTGACCCGGGGCCTGACGGCGTACCCTCATAATTTCCAGCAGTTGATTTCCGGAAACTTTCACGCCCCGGTCGCTGGTCACAGTAACTGCGATCTGGAAGCGGCCGCTGCCGGTAAACGGGATCATCAGATCCACTTTGCCATTGATCGGTATCCGCGGCACGGGACGGGTAACTGTTTCATTGATATTCTCACCGGTGATCGTCACTTCCGCCGTACCGTTGAAGGGCAGGAAAATGCTGTTGGCGATGGTGATTTTCAAATTTCTTGAATCTCCCGGTGCGATGGTGATCTCCACCGGCGGCACGGAAAATTCCGCCTGACGCAAAGCGGCTTTGACCTTATCCATATCTTCGGCGGCAAATTCCAGATGCACCGGGTGACGGCTGACGGTAAAGGTGACTTTGCCGTTTTTATCCGGACGGGCCAGCGGATGGCCGAACATATTCTGCACTTCCAGACCATCGACCGGTGAAGTCAATGTCACTTCGATGCTTTTTTCGCTTTTGGAGTTCCAGAGAGTGATCACGCCGTTGCGCGGATTGATGAAGCAATACTCCGAAATGGCATTGGCGAGCAGATCTTCGGAAATCATCCGGGCATCTTTGAGGATCCTTGCACACTGGGCAAAAGTTGCCGCCGTCGGCCACGGTGTATAGTTGCTGCCGTCACGCAAAAATCCGTAACGGAAACGCAGCGGCGGTTCATCATTGTTGTAGGTGCAGTACCAGTTGACGATCTCTGCACCGCCGGCTTTGGAAAGCAGTATCGCCCGCTGCACGATCGCCGCAAAGGTATTGGCATAAGTGCTGTCGCAACTGACCGTTTTATCCATGGCAAAGCCCAGTTCGCCATTGCCGTGTCTGATTGCCGGATTGATACCATCCAGCACCCGGCGGGTACGCTGCAAACTTTCTTTGATGGCACAGTTTTCCGGTTCCGTCCATTTGCCGCGCGGACCGATGCTGCGGTTGCCGGTATACGGGTGCATATCCACCGAATAGAGATATTCGTGGCACAGGGGCAGAACCATCTGCAAAAAGTTCATCGCCGCCGCTGAAGATATGCCGCAACCGGAGATCCGGACATCGGGCAGAGCCCGTCTGGCGCCGATGGCAAAGTGTTTGGTATAGTTTGCCACGTGTCTTGCGGCAGTCTGATCATCCCAGTTTTGGGTCGCCCGCCATGAAAGGTCGGATTCACCGAGCAGCTCATACCAGAATACTCTGCCTCTGAAGTAGTTGGCCAGGTAAGTCGCAAAATTTTCCAGATCGGCGAAGTCACGCGGCGGATAATTGCGCGGCACTTTGGCATCTTTCGGCGCGGAAGTCGCCCATGTGGGTGTGCCGCTGCAGCCGAGGCGGACGACCAGATTTCTGGAAAGAGCATAATTTACGGAGATATCAGCTCTCCGGAAAAGTGATATATCATAACGGCCCTTTTCCGGTTCGGCACGGTCCCAGCTGGTAGCTCTGGTGGAAATAGAGACCCATTCGCCGCCGAGCAGATGGAGTATTTCCAACTCCGTAAGGCTGTTTTCGACCCGTGAGCCGAGGAAGAATTTTTCGCAGGGGATCGCCGGTGCGGCAACGATGAAGTAGGTCGTCTGCGGCGGGATGGAGGGATCAGAGAAACTGACCGTATACCGGTAATAACCCAATTCTCCGGGGACCTGACCGATGGGCAGTCGGGTGACTTTACCCGGTTCAATGGTCACATCGGCAGTCGCTCGTGAGAACTCCTTTTCCGGGCAGAGTGAGTGGATTACTGCCGTCGCTTTGAAACTTCTGGCTGTGGCAGAAGAAAATCCGCAGGTGAAAAATTTGTTTTCACCCTTGATGAAAATATTTCCCGGATTGGGGGCATTGAATGAACAGGCAAATTCCGGTGCGGAATAATTTTCCGGATTGCTCCCCTTTACCAGTTGCACACCATCGAGCCAGAGGGCTTTCTGACTGCTTTCGGCATCAAATGTGATGTACCAGATCTCTTGGTCGGCGGCAAAAAAACTTGCCGGCAAAGTGATCTGATACCTCTGCCATTGAGTGCCTACATTGACTCTTCTTTCGATACGGTGCCAGGTGCCGCGGATGAAACGCAGTTTCACCGATTGATTTTCGATTTCTCCTTTGAGCCATACGGAAAACGTATAAGTGTCTTTATCCAGAGCGATACCGCCGCTGCTGAGGTTGTCACAGATCAGACTTGAGCCGTAAGGTGCGGAAAGTTTCAGACTTTTCTGACCGAATTTGGCAGTGGAATCATCCAATTCCCACTTTCCCTGCGGCATCCAGAAGCCCAAACCGGTCTCAAATGAGGTATCACCGGGAAAAAAATTGGCGGAGGCCGCCAATTCTTTCCATCTGATTTTAATTACTGATTTGCCCGGTAAATTCGGCCCGAGCATATAACCGCGTACATTGGCGGAACCGTGCTTGCGCAGATCATGGAAGTACCAGCTTGACGGTTGACACTGTATGGAAATATTGCTTTCCGGGAAATTCAAACTGCTGAACCGGGTGGAAAGATTCCAATTCATCTTCTGCGGATCAGCTTCGATCTTTCCATCCGGGGTACGGTCACTGGAAAAGGTGCTGCCCAACGGATATGCCGGGTCCAGAAGCAGGGAAAATCCCGCTTTCATCGTCGAAGGAACCTTTTCCGTGAATTCAGTTTCGATGATCAATTCGCCATCTTTGAATGTGACCGTCTTGCGGTATCCCGGCACCCCCTCTTTTTTGCAGGTGATCACTGCCGTAAATACGCCGTTTTCCTCATTGAAGTCGATCACCACCGGTTCTCTTGTCCACTCGGTCGAATAGAGAAATTTACCATTCTGACTGATACTGACATGGTCTTTTTTGATGAATGGTTTGCCATTGAGCAGCATCTGCACTTCCCCGGCGGCATTGATGATCAATTCGGCTTCCCCGAATTTCACCCGGTGTTCGTTGAGGACCCCCTCTACCGCCGCCAGTGACCATGTGAAGATCAGTGCGGCAAATACTAAAAGTTTACGCATTTTTGGTTATTTCCTTATATGTTGGATGAAAAACTGTTATCAATAGTACGGTGAATCAGCCGGCTGGGTGATCTTCATATAAGTATTTTTGTCGGTATCATTATTCATTTTCGGCAGAGTGAAGCTTTCCACGTGTGAGTCAATGAAAAGCGCATTTCCCTGAGTGAATCCGGCATGGTGGAAACCGATCTGATGAGTGTAGACACTGGCTCCGAGCATCGAACCGCCTTTGTTGGCAGTATTCTGATCGGCAATAAGGATCTTACCGGAAGATGAAGCCAGCGAAGAGGCATTGAAGTAATACTTTTTGCAGTTGATCCAGGGATTCATACCGTAATTGATGAAACGGCTGTCAGTCGGTGCGCCGCCCTCACCATCCGGATTGCGCGGACAGATGGTCGGCAAACTGGCAGTACCCTTTTTCGGCGCAGCAGTAATGCCCAGATATTTCGGAATACAGGTCAGGTGGGTCCACTGCTCACCCGAACCGCCATTCCAGCTGCGCGGATACCAGCCGTCATGATCTTCAGTATACATATTAAAGGCATTGCCGATCTGCTTGAGGTTGTTGACACAAGTTGCGGTGTAGCCCCGTTCCCGGGCAGAGTTGAGAGCAGGCAGCAAAATAGCCGCCAGAATGGCGATGATGGCTATCCTGCCAGTGCAGAATTTTTGACCTTTGTTTATTCCTTTTTTTTGATTATCAAGTGTTTGTGATTTACAATACTTTTTAATGGCAGAAATTTTCAATTTTTCTGTCAAAACTTCTGTTCAGCTCAATTTTTCGGTGTTTTGGATGGTGTCGATGCAAAAAAAGCAGAAATAAGCAGAAGTCGCTTTGAGGTGAAATCCGCACTGTTCCGGATTGT
>SUWG01000020.1 GCA_015061625.1 Lentisphaerota bacterium
TCCGGTGTCCATGGCGGAGCAAAAACACTCGTTCCCTTCCCGAACACGATAGTTAAGGGCTCCAGCGGCGATGGTACTGTAAATTTGACTATGGGAGAGTAGCACGATGCCGGGAATTTTTCTTACTGCCAATCATATTCGCACATGATTGGCAGTCTTTTTTTACCGCTTTCTTTTACAAAAAAGAAAGCTTGGCAAAGAAAATGAAATGTCGCGGCACTCCGTTGTCGTGCCTTGATCGGTTTTTTGAAAGGAGATTGTTTGCCCTCGCCGCCTCCGGAGCAAAACCCGAAATTTTCTCATACTCCGGATAACAAGGCGTTACAGCATGATAACGAACGGGATTTTTGCCAAACTTTTTAAAAAGCGTCGATCAAACCGAGCGGCTTGCCACGGCGTATTGAAAAGAAGCCGGGAGCGGTGCGACACTTCGCCCCCGGCCGAGCCGGCGATGCCGGGAATTTTTCTTACTGCCAATCATATTTGCACATGATTGGCAGTCTTTTTTTATCCGGATTATGGAAAATTATCGGGCCTTGCTGGTCGTTGGCTCGGTCGAGTACAGTCGTACACTCCCTCGCCGCCTCCGGCGCAAAACCCGAAAATTTCTCATACTCCGGATAAAAAGGCGTTGCAGCATGATAACGAACGGGATTTTTGCCAAACTTTTTAAAAAGCGTCGATCAAACCGAGCGGCTTGCTACGGCGTATTGAAAAGAAGCCGGGAGCGGTGCGACATTCCGCAACCGGCCGAGCCGGCGATGCCGGGAATTTTTTTGTCAATATAAACATCGTTATTATATTTTAAAATATTGACTTATATTATTATCAATGCTATATTATGGCAGTTTTATCGTTTTTAATACTGACAGGAGGCTGTTATGGGGTTGAGTTCTTTTTATGTTAAAAACTTATCACCTTGGCTGCGTAAAACCTCTTTCGGTGAACGTCTTGATATTGCGTTGGTTGCATTTAATGCTAATTTGCAATTTCCGATTCTCATATATGCAAATTCCGGCAGTAAAATTTTTACAGAAGCGGAGATAGAAGAACTGTTTGGGGACCTGGATAAAGAATCTATTGATGTTGCCAAAAGATTTATTTCCAGGCAATATCGATGTGATTCCCGTTGTTTGATGTTACATCCGAAGTATTTCTATACACAGTCTGAACAGAGTGAATATAAAAAAATTCGTGCAGATTACCGTAAAGCCATTCGACGTTATCATTTTCCGATGCATAGAGTCGGTCCGGAATCGCTTTACTATCACCATGGTTTACGTTTTGCTCCGGATTTTGTTAAAAAAAACATTTTCGGCAAATTATTTGGTGATGTTGGTGGTTGGCTGGGGGATTCCACATTGGTATTTAAGAACTATTCTCCGGCAAAGACGATTGTGTTCGAGCCGGTTGCCGAATGTCGGAAAATGTTGCTCAAAATTATGAAACGTAATCGGATTTCTCCGGAAAGTTTTGATTTGCAACCTTTCGGTTTATCCAATGAATCAGGACATTTTGACGACATGGAGTTTCGTAAATTGGATGATTTTCAATTCGATATTCCTTTCGGTGTATTAAAAGCGGATATAGAAGGATATGGACTGCGTTTTCTGCAAGGTGCAAAAAAAACGATCCAGCGGGACCGCCCATTACTTTCTCTGTCGATATATCACAATGAGGATGAGTTTGCTGGCATTTACCGAACTTTGAAAGAATGGGATATTGATTATCATTGCGAAATAAAATCTTTTGCACCACTTGCATCGCATGGTGAGATATCGCTTTTTGCTTATCCGGCAGAGTGGAGTAAATGAAAAATGAGTGACAATCCGATAGTTTCCGTGATCATTCCTGTTTATAATACAGGAGAGGTACTGCGGGAAACAGTTGACTCTGTATTGCAACAGACGTTGGCAGATTTTGAATTGATTTTGATAGATGACGGGTCATCCGATCCGGTAACTGAAAAAATACTTGACTCGCTGCAAGATCCGAGGATACGGGTTATACGTCAGGGTAATGCCGGCGTTGCAGCCGCCCGAAACCGGGGCTGTGCTGAAGCCAGAGGGAAATACATTTCTTTTTTGGATCACGATGATCTTTTTCTGCCTGAAAAACTGCTGGAAAGCAAAAAACTGCTGGATGAAAATCCCACAGCTGTTATTGCATATTCAGATATTATTCCATTTGGTGAATATGCTGAAAATGCAATCAAACTTGCTTCGGCAGAATCAATAGATATAACAGTTTTGCTTGAACAAAACCGGATTTATTCGATGAGTTGTGTTGTGGTCAGGAGTGATATTCTGAAAAATTCTGGCATCGTGTTTGATCCGCAGTGTGTGCCGTGTGATGATTGGGATTTTTATTTGCATTGTGCGTGTAAAGGTCAGATAATTCGCAGTAAAAAGGCTTTGGTTAAATACCGGATTCACGGCAATAATCAAAGTTCCAATATGTTGAAAATGTATTATGCGGGGATTTATGTGCTGCACAAATCTCTGCA
Organism: Lentisphaerota bacterium; assembly: GCA_015061625.1. Classification (GTDB taxonomy): domain Bacteria; phylum Verrucomicrobiota; class Lentisphaeria; order Victivallales; family Victivallaceae; genus UBA1784. The sequence goes on from SUWG01000020.1 coordinate 2,507, forward strand.
AAAACTTGATGTGATTTCTGTTGAAACAGGCATTCCCAAAAGGCGACTGCGTAAGGCTGCCCGTTATGCTTTAGCAGAGCATCATTACGGAATTGTATTTCAATATCTGCAAAAGAAATGTTCTCTGACGTGTGCTATCGGCAATGCTGTGAAAGCATTTTTTTACCATCCGTTTTCCGGAAAAATAACAGGTTATCTCCGGAAGAAAATTTTTTCAAACAAAAACTGACCGGATTTTTTTCATTCTGTTGTAATTTGTTATTGTCTCATTTTTTGTGAAAAATCAAACTACGGCGGCGCATTGCGGGTAATCTCTTGGCCTATCTGCGGACGTTTTCGCAGTCGAGTACGGTAGTACACTCCTGCTCATCCGCCTTGATAGACCTGCGACCTTACCTCGCACTGCATCCATCAGTCTTCGCGTAAAGCTGCGCCCAGACAAGCCGGTTGGATCAAACCCGTGTAGGCCTGGTTGACAAATCACGACTTACGTGATATGTTTTATAAGTTAAAGAAGGAGTGTTTACAAACACATTCTTGAATTTTACAAGATTTAGGACATTATCTGTAATTTATATTTTAGATTGAAAGTTGTTTTTATGCTTATTAGTGATTGGTGCAAAATTAAAATAAAGCATTTGTTGCTGAAAATATTATATGCAAAGCACGACGGCATCAGAAAATTCTCTGGAGAATATCCTTGGGTTGATCCGCAATTTCAAAATGGTGATGTGATATTCACTCATGGCGGTGGGATCGGCGATATTTTATTTTCGTTGTATTTTTGCAAAGAACTTTCTGAATTCTGCGGCAAATCTGCAATTCATTATCACATTCTTACCAATACTTATGACCCGAAAAGCAGAACCGGCTACAACAGTGGTGTTTCCCGCAGTGTCGCTGACTTTCTGCAACCGTTGTTGGCTTCACAGCCATATATAACGCAGGTCATCTGTGATGCACCTCCGGCAGGGAATGTTGTTGAACTTAACGATTTCCGGAAATTGAAAATTAATTTTTATTCCGGAGATATCCGCAACTGGTATTACAATCTTACTCAACATCATTTGCCAAGGGAATTCTGGAAACCGGTGATTTTTGCCGAACCGGATTTCACTTATCGCGGCAAGGTTATTATCTGCCTGACTCCGCGATACCGCAACGTGAATATCGATTGCCGTAAATTGGAGCCATTCAGAAAGTATCTGATCTTTGCCGGTATTCAACCGGAATATGAGGATTTCAAAAAGGAATTTTTTGAAATACCTTTCCTCAAATGTGAAAATATGTTGCAGCTGGCGCAGTATATGGCCGGTGCAAAGGGTTTCATCGGCAATCAGAGCGGAATATATTCGCTGGCAGAATGTATGAAGCTCCCGCGCATCCTGCTGGCTCCGGATTTTGTTGATTTGAATGGAGTTGTCATTCCCGGACCGCACAATAATCATCCGCAGGGCGGCTGGTGTGAATCTGTTTCCTCTACGGAAAAGATGATTGCCGCAGTCACTGCTCTTTTATCAAAGGAGTAGGTCGTGAAAATTTCAGTTGCTCTTGCCGCTTATAAAGGCGAAAAATTTATCGGAGAGCAGATCGCTTCTCTGCTGGAACAGACTCTTTTGCCCGATGAGATCGTTATAACTGATGATTCTCCGGATGATTTGACGGAAAAAGCCGTGAAAAAATTTTCCGATCCACGCATCCGTTATTTCCGTAACGATAAACAGTTGGGTGTGAACCGTAATTTTGAAAGAGCGATATCACTTTGCAGCGGTGAAATAATTTTTCTTTGTGATCAGGATGATGTGTGGAAAAAAGACAAGATCGGAAAAATGGTCGATGCTTTGGAAAAAGATCCGGATGCTGACGGCGTTTTCTGCAACAGTACCGTGGTGAATAGCGAATTGAAACCGTTGGGGTTTGGCCTTTGGCAAATGCGTGGTTTTTCTGAAAAAATGCAGAAACGGTTTCTCGCAGGCAAACAGTTGGATGTTTTTTTGAAAAGGGTGACTTGCTCCACTCATAATATCGCATTGCGGCGGCGGATTCTGGAAAAAGCCCTGCCTTTCCCGGAGTTGGGACCTTTTTACTCGGATACCTGGTTCGGATTGTTGATCGCCGCTGTCAGTAAATGGGTTTTGACAGATAAGGAATTGACTTTGTACCGGGTGCATGGTGACAATCTTTCCGCACCGGAGTTGGCCGGTTTTACTGCCCAGATGCAGTTATCCCGGAATGCCCGTAAGAAAAATTCCATTGCTGCGACCACAGTATTGGCAGAAGAATTATTGAAACGTCTGCCGGAAAATACGCCGGAAAATATCCGGAGCAAATTGACCGGTTTTGCCCGTCATTATACCATCCGCAACGGTTATTCCCGGCATTTTTTCATCCGGATATTTCAGGTCGCCGCAGAAATTTTTTCCTGCCGTTACAGCCGTTACTCCAACGGTTGGAAATCAATTGCCGCCGATTTGTTCCTGTTTCAATGAAAAATCATACTTTTGATTTGCAAAATGGGTAAAATGGGGTTATATTATTAGAATTGTAGAATATCTGTATAAAAATAAACAAACCATTTTATAAGAACAGGAGTAAAAAAAATGTACGCTATCATTCAGACTGGCAGCAAACAGTACAAAGTCGCCGTTGGCGATATCGTCGAAGTCGAAAAACTCGGTCTCGAAGCCGGTGCCGATGTCACTTTTGATCAGGTTCTCGCCGTGGCTGGCGAAGACGGCAAACTCAACATCGGTACCCCGATGGTCGAAGGTGCCAAAGTTTCCGCCAAAGTGCTCGATAACTTCCGCGCCAAAAAGATCGTCGTTTTCAAAATGAAACGCCGCAAAGGCTATCGCCGTACCCAGGGCCACCGCCAGAATCTTACCCGCGTTGAGATCACCGCTATTGCGTAAGGTATAATTATGCAGTACGGAGCCAATGGTGCTTTGCTGGGAACTGAACTTCCCGGCATCAAGCTGGTCAACCGCGGAAAAGTGCGGGATATTTACGATCTCGGTGATGCGTTGCTGTTTGTGGCGACTGACCGTTTGAGTGCCTTTGATGTGGTCATGCCGACCGGTGTGCCGCGCAAAGGTGAAGTTTTGACCCAGATCTCGCTTTTCTGGTTCGACTTGCTCAAAGATGTGCCGAATCACCTGATTTCTGCGGATGTTACTTCCCGTGAGGAGTTGAAACCCTATGCTAAAGATCTGCAGGGGCGTTCTCTGATCGTGAAAAAGGCGAAAGTTCTTCCGATCGAGTGCATTGTGCGCGGTTATCTCGTCGGCAGCGGTTGGAAAGATTACCAGAAAACCGGCATGGTTTCCGGTTTGAAGCTGCGTGACGGTTACAAACAGGCTTCCAAATTGGATGAACCGCTTTTCACTCCTTCGACTAAAGCTGCTGTCGGTGATCACGATGAAGCGATCAGTTTTGAGGGCGTGGCGGAGATCATCGGTTTGGAAAAGGCCGCCAAGGTGCGTGATTTGGCTCTGCATATCTACACCACGGCCCGCGATTACGCCGCTGAACGCGGTATCATCGTGGCTGATACCAAATTTGAATTCGGTGAGATCGATGGTGAGATCATTCTGATCGACGAAGTGTTGACTCCGGATTCCAGCCGCTTCTGGCCCGCTGACCAGTATGTGGAAGGAACCAGCCCGGTGAGTTTGGATAAACAGTTTGTCCGTGACTATCTGGAAAGTCTGGATTGGGATAAGAATCCTCCCGCTCCGGCTCTGCCCGATGAAGTTGTGGAAAAAACTGCAGCCAAATATTTGGATGCTTACCGGATGCTTTCCGGTAAGGAACTGTAAAAGCAGTTGTTTGAAAGCGGCGTTAATACGCCGCTTTTTTATTTTTATGAGGGAGGGGTTATGTTAGACGTGATAACTTCATTGGATGTAACGCAGTTGGTGGTATTGATCATCGCCGCCATGTTGATCGGGGTGAATAAAACGGCGATTCCCGGTTTGGGGGTGTTGCCGGTGGTGATGCTGACACTGGTTTTTGAAACCAGAATGTCCACCGGTATTCAGTTGGGAATGCTGGCTATGGCCGATGTGGTTGCCGTGGCATATTATCGCAAGCAGGCAGATTGGAAAATTTTGTTGCGCCTGTTGCCGTGGGCATTGGGCGGTATTGCACTGGGCAGTGTGATATTGCGCTTTATTCCGACTGACGGAGTGGTGATGAAACGGACGATCGGCGGTATTGTGCTGGCATTGATGGCATTGAGTTTCATCCGCAAAAAACTTGATCCGGAAAAAATCCCCAGCGGTATCGGCTGGTCAGGATTTTACGGTATTTTGCTCGGTTCTACGACCCAGTTGGCCAATGCGGCAGGGCCGGTTTCCTCCATATACTTTTTGTCAATGAAACTGCCCAAAGAGAAATATCTGGGCTGTTGTGCATGGTTTTTCCTGATCCTGAACTGGATCAAATTGCCGGTTTTCGCTTTCGAGGGCAGGGTGACATTGGAATCGGTGAAGTTGGATTTGTGTATGCTGCCATTTATTATTCTGGGTGGTTTTCTTGGGATCGTGTTGTTGCAGAAATTGCCGCAGAAAATATTTGAAAATATTATACAAATGCTGGTTGTGGTGGCATCACTGCGCCTGCTCTGGGGTTAATATTGGCATTATGGGCGATTTTGCGCGGAGATGTGTGTTAACGGCAACAAACGGTAATAAACGGTAACAAACGGTAACAAACGGTAATAAACGGAAGAAAACGGACTGCTAAAAACAGTTTCTTTGCCTGCTTTCTTTTCTAAAGAAAGTAGGGAATTCCGTTTTTCTTTTGCTTACTTTTCTTTTTCCCGTACAGCAAAGAGTTTCTTTGCCTGCTTTCTTTTTTAAAGAAAGTAGGGAATTCCGTTTTTCTTTTGCTTACTTTTCTTTTTCCCGTACAGCAAAGAGTTTCTTTGCCTACTTTCTTTTCTAAAGAAAGTAGGGAATCCCGTTTTTCTTTTGCTTACTTTTCTTTTTCCGTTAAAAAAGAAAAGTAAGGGCGTTTGCGGGGGGGGCGGCGCATACGGCCGTTGGGGTCGATACCATTGGCGAAGCAGGAGGCGGAAGCGGCGGCAACGGCGATATTGAGGGCGAGTTGCAAACGGCCTTCGGGGGTGACTTCGGGGATGGGGGAAGCGTTGCGGATGAGTTTGAAGCCTTGGGGGGTGGCGGTAAGTTCGACGATGCCCCATTCGGCAGGGATGATGGAGGGATCGACGAGATTTTCGGGGATAGCCAGGAAGCAGAGGTCGGCGTTACCGGCGCGGCGGATGTATTCAAGTTTACTGCCGTGGGTCAGGGCTTTCAATTCGCGGTCGAGTTTTTTGCAGATTTTGCGGTAATTTGGATTGGTGGTTGACGAGTAGTCCCAGGTGCGGAAATCGCCGAAAAGGTCATCGGTTGCGCCGAGGTGCGGTTCATTTTTCCGGATATCGGCTTCGATGATGGATTTTTCGTTTTGCAGGGCATTGATAGCGGCGATGCGTTCTTCTCTGCCGGAGCAGTCACTGAAACAGCAATCGATATCATCATACATTACGACGAGAGCGGTTTTGGTGATGACGTTGGTTTTTCGTGAGGTGGGCGGCCGCCAGAAACCGGCGGCGGCGACCCGGTATTTACTGCGCCGGGTGGGGACATTGGCGGCGATGCCGGCGGGTTTGAGGGTGGTCAGAAAGGCCATAGCCGCCTGACGGAGTTCAGTTCTGGTCAAGGTATGTGAAGCCGTTGCCGTTGGTGCGGGCGTGGTATTGGCGGTGGTTTCAGTTTGTTGAGCCAGAGCGAAGTCAAAAAGATCGAAATCGTTATCCATAATAATATTACCTGCTTAAAAGAATGAGCCGTTGCGGGTGCCGAAAACCCAGTCGGATCTTTCGCCTTGAGAATGTGTGCCACGGTTGTGCAGTTCCCGGATGGCGGGATCGCGGCTGATATCGTGTTGGCGCAGAGCGTCTCTTTCGGCTTCGGAAAGGTGTGAATCTGCGCTGAAATCCTGTGGGTTGCGGTGAAAAATGGTTTCAAAGAGATCGATATCGGCCTGCCGTCGCCGGGGGCCGGATTGTGAAGGCCGCTGCTGCGGGGAAGCAACTTGCCGTCTGGCGGGGATGGAACGGCGTTGCGGAGTGCGGCGCATGGCGTAGTAACTGCGGCATCCGGAAGAGATGATGAGCAGAAAAAGCATGAAGATCGGGAGTATGGATTTCATCTGTTATTCCCCGTATTTTTTGAAGCCCGGAGTTGTCCGCAGGCGGCGGTTTTGGATGAACCGCGTTCAGTGCGGCGGGTGACTCTGGCACCGGTATCGAGGATGGCATTTTCAAAGTTTTCGATAACGGTAAGGGGAGGGCGGTGGAATTCGCCGCCGGTTTCGTTGTAGGGGATAAGGTTGATTTTGGCATGGTGGGCAAAGGCAAGTTTGCCGAGTTTCACGGCGTGATCGATAGAATCGTTGATACCGTGGATAAGGGTGTATTCCAGAGTGTATTGGCGGTTATTGGCGATGGCGATCTCATCGGCGGCGGCGAGGATTTCGGCAACGGGGTAGCGCAATTTGGCCGGAATGAGTTTGGCTCTGGTGTTGTCATCCGGGGCATGGAGACTTACGGCGAGGTTGAATTCCCTTTTCATGGCGGCAAATTTTTTCATACCCGGCACATATCCGCTGGTGGAAACGGTGATACGCCGGGGGGAGAAGGTAAATTCATCGACCAACCGGTTCAAAGTGATAGCCAACTGTTCGAAGTTGAGCAGACCTTCGCCGATGCCCATGAAAACGAGATTGTCGGGCCGCCCGGCGCGGAGAGTGCCGATGCAGAATTCTTCAAGCATTTCTCCGGCGGTCAGGTTGCGGGTAAGTCCGTTGCGCCCGGAAGCGCAGAAACGGCATCCGACCGGACAACCGACCTGGGTACTCAAACAGAAGGTCAACCGTTTTTCGGTGGGGATGATGACCATTTCGATACATTCGCCGTCATGAAGTTCAAGGAGGAGTTTTTCCACCTGATCGGGGGAGGTGGAAATTTCGGTGATGCGAGAAGCCGGAGCGAGAAAATCCTGCTGCAACGCATTTTTCAGATCGTTGGGCAGATTTTTCATGTTTTGCGGATCGATCACACAGTGGGTATGAAGCCACGAATCGATCTGACTTGCCCGGAATGCGGGGAAGTTATGATCGAGGCAGTAGGTTTTCAGTTCCTGAAGATCGGCGGCGGCGAGGAACGGGGTCATTTCAGAAGTCTTTCCAATCGTTTTTCGGTTTGCAAGTTGTATTCAGAACAGGCCTCGTCATCCGGATCGTAGAGGGCTTTGGCTTTGTTGAGTAAGATTTTGGCTTCATTGAATTTGCGTTGTGCGACTTTGATTTCGGCGGCGTGGAGATAGAGAACACACATAGCCGCAGATGGTTCCCGGTGTTTGATGGCTTGAGAGATCATTTCTTCGGCTTCATCGTTTTTGCCCTGCCGGAAAAGCACCCATGCCATGCTGTCGAGGTAACTGGAATTTTGCGGATCGGATTCAAGCGCGAAGCGGATGAGTGATTCGGCTTTATCCAGATCGATATTGAATACGGCAGCAACGTAACCGATACTGTTGCATAAAAAGTCATCGTCGATGGCATCGGCCTGTTTGGCCTGATGGACCAGCGAGAGGATGTTTCTGATCAGAGTGGTATCTTTCTGGATGAATGCGGAGTTGATAACTGCGAGCAGTGAAAAGAGAGGAATGTTTCTGATATCGGCCTGACCGGAGGAAAAGAGTTGGGTGACCTGCTGGTGGTTGCCGCGGGCAGAATCAAGAATGACGGTCATACTCTGGCGCAAATTTTCCGGCATGGCGGCGATGATGGCTTCCGCTTGAGTGAAATTTTTGGCGTGGATGGCAGCGACCAGGTTGAGAAATGCGTTATCGCCGGGGATAAAAAGATCCGGTTGCCGGTTATTGGCGGCGGTGGTGGCGGAGATCAAGGCCCAGTCGTGAGCGGAGAAGCGGGAGGCGTATTGCCGGAGGAGTTCCGGAGTTTGGGCAAGGCGCAGAAGGTTGGCGGTATTAAGGAGAGTTTCGGCTTCGGCGGCGGAAGAAATTTCCAGTTTGAGCAGTTTATCACCGATATTTTTCAACCGGGTTTTCCACGGATCGTTGGCATCCAATTCATCGAATCCGTTGATGCCGGGGGCGGTGTTGTGGATCATGAAGCAGATGCGCACGATCAATTCGGCTTCCAGCTGGATAAGTTTGATATTTCCGGTTTTTTTGGCGGTCATGGCATCGATCAAGGCGGTCACCCGGTCATATTGTTCATCGCAGATAAGCGAATTGGCATAGGAGCGGAAGATGTCGATGATGTGGTTCAATTCTGTATCGGAAAGATTGCTGATATCGGTCAGCGTGATGGATTTTTCAAAAATGGCGAATAATTCCGGGGTCAATTTGTTGTATTTGACTGCCGCATTGAAGCAGAATGAAGCCAGAGCCAGATCGCCGGGATTTTTGTCGAGCAACCCGGTCAATCTGGGGAGAAATTCGGCGATGGCAGGATTGTTGTTATCCATTTCAATTGTGAGCATCCGCATGGCATTGGCATCTGTCGGGCCGGAATTGGTGGAAATTTCGATGGCATCGATCAGTTTGATGATCCGGGTGCGAGGGTTGACTTCTTCCATGGCGTCGAGCAGAGTTCCGTGAAAGGCGGGATCGGCGGCGTGAAGTGCGACACAGCAAAAGACGGCGATCAGGATGGCGGAGAATTTTTTCATGATTTATTTCCTCTCTTTTTCTGCGAGCAGATCACTGCCGGCAGTTTTGATGATTTTTACATTGATAAAGGCCCCCGGTTTCATGGTGCGGGTGGCATTGAGCATAACGATATTGTCGATATCCGGGGCATCGGCGGCACCTCTGGCGTAAGCGGTTCCGTCATCGATCCGGTCGATCAGGACCCGCATGGAAGAGCCGATTTTTTTGCGTTGGGCGCGTTTCATGATATTTTTCTGGATATCCATAAGTTTGGCGGCACGGGCCTCGGCGGTTTCCAGCGGTATCTGATCGGGCATGGCGGCGGCAGGTGTTCCCGGTTCGGGAGCGAAAGCGAAAACGCCCATGCGTTCAAAACCGGCGGATTTGACAAATTCGCAAAGTTCGGTAAATTCTTCTTCAGTTTCACCCGGCAGTCCGGTGATGAAAGTGGTGCGCAGAGTGAGGTTTGGTATGGAGTTGCGGAGTTTACCGATCAGATCACGGATGGAACGGCTGTCGGTGTGCCGGTTCATGGCACTTAAAATCCGGTCGGAAATGTGCTGTAAAGGCATATCCAGATAGGGCAGGATTTTGGAACTTCTGGCCAGCACATCGATCAATTCATCCGTGTAATGGGCAGGATGGGTATAGAGCAGCCGGATGACAAAATTTCCGGGGATATTTTCCAGAGCGGTCAACAGTTTGGCCAGCGATTCTCCGGAATCAAGGTCGTGACCGTAGGCGGTGATGTCCTGGGCGATGACGATCAATTCTTTTACGCCGTTGCCAATGAGTGTGGCAGCTTCAGTGAGAACAGATCGCATCGGCCGGGAACGCAGAGAGCCGCGCAGATCGGGAATGGCGCAATAGGCACAGCGGTTGTCACAGCCGTCACATATTTTCAGATAGGCGACGTGCGGCAGGGTCAACTGGATGCGTGGCATATTTTCGTTGCATAAATAGGTGCATTTTTCTCCGGCGGGCGAGGGGGTGGCGTTATTGAAAAGCAAATCCCGCAGTCGGGCTGTATCATTGACCTGACACCAGAGATCGACTTCTTTGAAGTATTCAGTGAATTCGGGGAATTGCGGGTGATTCATCAGACACCCGGCGACGGCGATCTTGCGGCCGGGGAGGGCTTTTTTCCATTCGACGGCATCGGCCAATTCGGCGGCGGCTTCGCCGCGGGCTTCCGGGAGGAAGGCGCAGGTGTTGATGATGTATACATCGGCATCTTCCGGATCGAAACAGATGCTGTCACCGGCGGCAAGGAATGCTCCGGAGATCAATTCGGACTCCACCAGATTTTTGGGACAGCCCAGTGCGGCGATGAAAAATTGATGATTTTTTTCCATGATTCAATCCAGTTTTTCCAGCGAAACTGTAACTTTGTGTTTGATGATCTGCCCCGGAGCGATGGTGCGCAGAATACCTTTCCGGCGGTTGTTGTTCTGATTTTCCGGCACACAGTTGGCCGGTTCCAGACCGAGGACATATTCGCCCTGACCCATTTGCTTCCATTCGGCGAAAAAGGGCAGTTCGCTTTTGTTGCAAGCGATGGTCATGCGGACTTTTTCATCCGGGTTGGTCAGTGAAATCGATGCCATGCCGTCGGCACCGGCGGGGATGTCATGATAGAAAACCTGTTCGGCGAATCCGGCGGTCGGCAACTGCATTTTATCCCATGAATCCAAACCGGCGGTGGCGATGTCGCCCTGCGGGGTGACTTTTTGACCGGTCGGGGTGATAAAAGAATTCTCATTGACCAGCGGCCAACCGAAATTCATGTGATAGAGCATCATGAAGGGCTGTTCGGTAAAGCCGTTGTTTTCGATGGCATCTTCGATGGTAATGGTGTTGCTTCCGGCAATGACGGAAATTTTACGGGAAAGAGTGAGGTTTTCGCCGAAAACTCTTGAATGGTTGACTTTGCCGGAAACGGTCAGCATATAGGTCGAGCCGTCGAGCCATGAGCATTGAGTATTTACTTCTGTGGCGGGGATGTGGGAGATCCTGCCATGCAGACCGTGGTTTTCGCCACCGGCTTCACAGGGGCCGCCGACATTGATCAGGCCGCAGGAAGTGAGCATACCGCCGCCCCATGAACGCAGCCAGTCGATGCCGGTTTTTTCGTAAGCGGCAGAAACGCCCGGTTCTGCGGGGAGCCAGACCAGCGGCATACCGCAGAAAGATGCTTCACCGATATCCATGCCCCGGTCGGGGTAGACGGTAAAATTCAGACCGCTGCCGTTATTGACATCGATGATCCTCATGCCGCGTCCTTTGCCGTCATCGAGGACAGCGCGGCGGATGGTGGCGAGTTGCCGCATGGAGCCGATTTTGCCGTGGAGAGAGTTTTTATCGAAATTCATAGTCCAAAATCCCTGTTTTTCAATTACTGCTTACGAAATATAGCACTATAAATGGTGTTTTACAACTGAAAAGATTGTAAAATATTCGATCACGGTATATATTATATAGAAATATTCTTTACAAACAACCTAAATTCAGGAGAAAAGTCATGTCGGAAGATTGCAAAGATCAACAGTTGATGGATAAGATCGTCAGTCTGTGCAAACGCAGAGGTTTTATTTTTCCGAGTTCCGAGATCTACGGTGGATTCAACGGATTCTGGGATTACGGCCCGTATGGTTCACGGATGAAACGTGCCATTGAGAATCTCTGGTGGCATGAAATGGTCGAGACCCGCGACAATGTTGAGGGTCTGGATTCCACGATCATCTGTAATCCGACGGTGTGGAAGGCTTCCGGTCACCTGGATCAATTCAGCGACCTGATGACCGATTGCAAAGATTGCAAAGCCCGTCACCGGGTGGATCAGATGGAAGATCCCACGACCTGCCCGAATTGCAAATCCAAAAATCTTACCGAACCCAAAGAATTCAATCTGATGATGAAAACCTTTGTCGGTCCGGTTTTCGATGATGAACACGTCGCCTATCTGCGGGCGGAAACCTGCCAGCCGATCTTTGTGGACTTCCACAGTGTGCGTATTGCCACCCGTCAGAAACTGCCCTTTGGTATCGCCCAGATCGGTAAGGCATTCCGCAACGAGATCAATCCGCGCAACTTCACTTTCCGCAGCCGGGAGTTTACCCAGATGGAAATGGAATTCTTCTGCGAGGATGAGGGCAGCATGGAGTGGTTCGAATACTGGAAAGAACAACGGATCAAATATTACCGTGACCTGTTGGGCTTCCCGGAAGACAAAATGCGTATTTATGAACATGAAAAACTTGCCCACTATGCCAAAGCGGCAGTGGATATCGAAGTGAAGTTCCCCTTCGGCTGGGGCGAGTTGGAAGGAATCCACCACCGCGGCGTTTGGGATTTGAGCCAGCACAGCAAATTCTCCGGTCAGGATTTGAGTTATGTTGACCATGACAATCAGCGCAAGATCATGCCGACCTGCGTGGAAACCAGTGTCGGTCTTGACCGTACATTCCTGGCGTTGTTGAGCATGGCTTACGATGAAGAGAGTGCCGCCACCCAGAAAGCGGGCATGGAAGAAGATGTGCGTGTGGTTCTGCATCTGCCGCCCAAAGTTGCTCCGATCCAGGTGGCAGTGCTGCCGCAGAGCAAGAAACTCAAAGAGAATGCTTACAAACTCTACAAAGATCTCGACCGTTATTTCCGTTGTGAATATGACGAAACCGGCAGTATCGGTAAACGTTACCGCCGTCAGGATGAGATCGGTACTCCGTTCTGCGTGACCTTTGACTTTGACACGGAGAACGACAATGCTGTGACCATCCGTGACCGTGACACCATGCAGCAGGAACGGGTCAACATCACCCAGTTGCGTGCCTGTCTGGAAGAAAAGATCGGTTTCTGAAATTATCCGTGATTTTGCGGGGTTGTTGCAGTAGTTTGGCAGCAGCCCCGTTTTTTATTATCGGTTTTCAGTGGGGAGCAACTCGGAAATGCCGTTGTGAGTGACCGCTTTGAAGTGTTGACCGCTTAACTCCCATGAGCCGTTTTTCAGCGGCAGACGGGTGACCAGTAATGGCGGGGGAGTTTGAGCCGTGGTGATCGGCAGGATGGAAGCGTGTTTCAACATCTCTTGAGCATCACCGGGCATTTCCGGAGCGGCGGCGGCGGTAGTTGCGCCCAGTGCGGCGGCCAGATTTACGGCAAAAGTGTTGGTGATGTGAAACGGGTAAGCCGCATGGATTTGTATATCCGGCAAATTTTCCAGCAGGGCGAATGCGTGCCAGTGAGTAGCGGTAAAGTGCCGGATTCCCTGATTGCAGGCGGCGAAAATTTTTTGCCGCCATACCGGTAATTCATTTTCCGGAATGAATGGGGCGATGATCATGGAATCATCCGGCAATGTTGCAGATTTTTCCTCAAATTGCTGATTGGCCCGCCGGTAGAAATCTTCCATTTTTGCCGGATGCTCCGGGAAAAAGTCGTGGTTTTGCAAAAGCGGGGTAAAGAACTCCCAGAAGTTGCGGCGCAGGGATTTGAGCATGGCGGCGGGAACGAAAAAGTTGCCGTCGATTTTTACGTTGATATTTCCGGCGGCGAAATTTTCCGGTACTCCTTCTGCAAAGACCGTTTTTACTTTGTCTGCAGACAACGGTTGTTTTTCCGCAGGGGCAAACTCCGTGGCAATATGCCAGACCGGAGTAAGTCCGGAAATTTTTCCGCACCATGAAGCGGCGGAAAAATTCAGTTCCAGATCGACTTTGCGGCGGAATGGCGGCAAAGCTGCCGCCCGGCGGGAGAAGTCGAAACCGTTTTCCCCGATGCGGCGGATCTCGTAATTATTGGCGGCATGGAAGTTGCCGGAAATGAATACCGTTTCGCCGCTTTTGGCCCGGATGATTTTTTCCCGGCGGTGATTTTCCATGGATGAGAGGGTGAAACTTTCTCCGTCACCGCCGGTCGGCGGCAGAACCCGCAGACGGTCGCCCAGATGGAGTGAGGAATTGACTTTGACCAGCATACCGGAGCGGATGCATTTGATCACTTCGGCGCAACGCTCCCCGAATGTGCCGTTGGTAGCGGGATCGATCAGAGTTTTCCAGTCACGTTTGAAGTAAAACCCGGTACTTTTCCGGCGGCCGGGGACGGTGCGGAAAATCGCATCGGCTTCGATTGCGGCAGCGGGATCATCGGGATTATCCAGCAAAATCCGGTAGGCTCTGGCGGTTTTCCAGATGTAATCGGGGGTACGCAAACGGCCCTCGATTTTCAAAGAAGCGATACCGAGTTTATCCAGTTGCGTTAAAAGGGTATTACCGGCGAGATCGGCGGGAGAGAGGAACCGGGATGGTTCGCCGTTTTGCCAAAATGCTTTGCGGCAGGGTTGCTTGCAGCGGCCCCGGTTGCCGCTTTCACCGTACAGGGCATGGGAGAGCAGACACCGGCCGGAAAGCGAACAGCATAGCGACCCGTGCAGAAAAACTTCCAGTTCCAGTTGGGTGTTGCGGGCGATGAGGGTCAATTCATCCAAAGTTATCTGCCGCTCAAGGATGACCCGTTTGAAACCGAGTTTTTGAGCGACAGCCACTCCGGCGGAGTTGTGGATGCCCATTTGAGTTGAAGCGTGCAACGGCAGAGCAGGGAAGTATTCTTTGACGATGGCGGCCACGCCGGGGTCCTGCACGATGAGGGCATCTGGGGGCAGTTTATCCAATTCGAGAAGTTGTTCAAAGAGGGGGCCGAGTTCATTCTGCCAAACTAAAGTATTCAAGGTGAGGTAAACTTTTTTGCCGTTGGCACGGGAGTATTCCAGAAGTTTGCCCAGTGATTCCGGAGTAAAATTTTCGGCACGTTCTCTGGCATTGAAACGGCCCAGTCCGCAATAGACGGCATCGGCGCCGCCATCAAAGGCGGCCAGAGCCGTTTCCAGATTTCCGGCCGGAGAAAGCAATTCCATAATATATAAAACCCTTATTGAATAGATTATGTCAAATATACTATTCAATGAGGCTTTTGTCAAGCATGAAAACGGTTATTTGCGTATCGGTATCTGCCGGGGTTTTGTTTGTTTCGGCTCAACGGTAACAAACGGTAACAAACGGTAACAAACGGTAACAAACGGATAGCCGGTGGGGTATTTCTCCGGCTTGCGTTGCTCCGTACTTATCCGTACTTATCCGTACAACTCCGTACCAAGCAGATATCGAGCGTAAGCGAGCCACTGACCTGCACCGGGTGTGTTGCCGGTGATTAGCCGGTGGAGCGTTTATTGGCTTTTACTTTACCTTGTGGGCAATCTCTTGCCAAGTCAGCGGTCGTCAACTCGGTCGAGTACGGTCGTACACTCCCTCGTTGCCGCCTTGACTTGGCTTCGACCTTGCCTCACAATGCAAAGTAAAAGTGCATTCGACTGCGGTCTGCGCGGTTTCCCGTAATAAAATGCGGCTCGCTTGTGCTCGATATGCGCCCGGTACGGATAGGTACGGATGGGTACGGATAAGTACGGAGCAACGCAAGCCGGGAAATGCCCCTGCCGGCTATCCGTTAATTACCGTTAGTTACCGTTGAGCCGAAACAAACAAAACCCCGGCAGACTGCAAAAATCTACCGGGGGGTACGGGGGGCGAAGCCCCCTGTCAAGGGCGCCCGCTCGGCGGGTTGCGAGGTGTCTCGCCGCTCCGATGTCGCGGCTCAATCAGAAAGTTTGTAAATCATTACCACTTTCGGGGGTACGGGGGCGTAGCCCCTGTTAAGGGCGACAGCCCGCCCGATCAAGCCCCGGATGAAATCCGGGGCGCGACACCCCGCTTTTCTTTTGGTTACTTTTCTTTTCCCGTGAAAAGAAAAGTAACTCAGAGGGTTTGGCAGACGGTGATGACGATTTCGCCGTAGATGTCTTCGGCGGAGCAACCGCGGGAGAGATCGTTGAGCGGAATGGCCAGACCCTGAAGCACCGGACCGTAGGCCTGGGCGTGAGCCAGACGCTGAACGAGTTTGTAAGCGATGTTACCGGCGTTGAGATCGGGGAAGATCAGAATATTGGCGGCACCGCCCAGGGGGCTGTCCGGGGCTTTGGATTTAGCCACGGAAGGAACGATGGCGGCATCGGCCTGGATTTCGCCGTCGCAGAGGATATCGAGGCCTTCCGCGGCGACTTTATCGGCGAATTTCTTGGAAGCCTCGGTGATTTTTTCGAGGATCTCGTTGGAAGCACTGCCTTTGGTGGAGAATGAAAGGAAAGCGACTTTCGGCTGTTTACCGATCAGGGCACGGTAGGTGGTGCTGGTGGCCATGGCGATATCGACGAGCATATCGGCATCGGGATTGGGGTTCACGCCGCAGTCGGCGAACATGAGGACATCATCACCGGCGGGGGAGGGGGAGGCCAGATCCATAACGAAGCAGCTGCTGGCACTTTTGATACCGGGGGCGGTACCGATGCAGTGGAAAGCGGCGCGGAGCATATCGGCGGTAGAGGCGATACTTCCGGCGACGAGACCGTCAGCGAGTTTGTTTTTGCACATCATGGCGGCGAAGTAGATGCGGCTGGAAACCATGGCGAGGGCCTTTTCGGGGGTGACGCCTTTGGCTTTGCGCATTTCGTACATCTGATCGGCGAATTTTCCGAGCAGATCGCTGGCCATATAGTCAAGAGATTCAAATTTGCGTTCAGTGATACCGGCTTCGGCGCAAGCGGCGGCGATTTCGGCTTCGGTACCCAGCACGATGATTTTGGCGGCGACTTTTTCATCGATGGCCTTGTTGGCGGCGATGACGACGCGGTAATCCTGACCTTCGGGCAGGACGATGGTACGCGCCACGGAGCGGGCGCGTTCGGCGAATCTGTCAATAGCGGACATAATTTCTTTTCCTTTATTATATATTACTTATCGAAAACGATTTTTTTGGTGGTCATGGCGATCATTTTTTCTTCATCGGTGGGCATGACGATCGCTTTGAGTGCGCTGTCAGCGGTGGAGATGACGCCTTTTTTGCCGAAACAGGCGTCATTGGCGGCGGCATCGAGTTTGACACCGATGGGGCCGAGCTGTTCGATGATGAGTTTACGGGTATTGACGGAAAATTCGCCGATACCGCCGGTGAAAACGATCGCATCGGTGTTGCCGACCATCAGGAAGTAACTGCCGATGTATTTGACGATACGGCGGACGAACATTTTGATCGCCAGAGCGGCGCGTTCATTGCCGGCAGCCGCGGCGGCTTCCATATCGCGCATATCGCCGGTACCGATACCGCCGACACCGAAAAGACCGGATTTTTTGTTGAGGATGTTATCGACGTCACGGGGGGAGGCTCCCAACTCGATCATGCGGATAACGGCGGCGGGGTCCATATCACCGGAACGGGTTCCCATCATCAGACCTTCAAGCGGGGTAAGACCCATGGTGGTATCGACGACTTTGCCGTTTTTGACAGCGGCCATGCTGCAGCCGTTGCCGAGGTGACAGGTGATGATGTTGGTATCTTCGACTTTTTTGCCGAGGAATTCGGCGGTAGCCAGAGTCACATAGTGGTGGCTGGTGCCGTGGAAGCCGTATTTACGGATGCCGTGTTCTTTATAGTATTCATAAGGAATGGGATAAAGATAGGCTTCGGGGGGCATGGTCTGGTGAAACTGGGTGTCGAAAACGGCGACATTGGGCACACCGGGGATGGCTTTTTCGCAGGCTTCGATACCGGCGAGGTTGGCAGGGTTGTGCAATGGGCCGAGGGGGAAGCACTTGCGGATGATGGCTTTGACATTTTCATCGACTTGCATGGGCAGAGTGATCTCTTCGCCGCCATGCAGCACACGGTGACCGACTGCGCCGATTTCGGAAAGGGATTTGATGACGCCGCATTCGGGATCGACGAGTTTTTTGCAGATTTCGGTGAATGCGCCAACGTGGTCAGCGACGGGGATCTCCTGTGAGAGCTGGAAACCATCGGGGCGTTTGTAGACCAGATTGGGGTTGCTGCTGCCGAGACGCTCAAAAACGCCTTTGGCGAGAACGGCTTCATTGTCCATTTCGAACAGCGTGAATTTCATCGAGCTGCTGCCGGCATTGACGACCAAAATTTTCATAACCTTGAATCCTCCTTTAGGTGGTTGAAAAATGCATTTCTTGTAATCTGATTAATATACACCTGATTTATGTAAATTTCCACAAAATTATCTTTTTTTTGTCAAAATCCAAAAAAAATGAAAAAAAGTGGAATTTTTTGGCGAAAAAAATTTGATAAATGGGGCATTGTGTGGTATAATAGGAGTGAAAAGGTATAAATAGGAGCAAATAGGAATGCAGTCAACATCGGTAGGCAATCTTTTTCCCGGACTTTTTGTCGGGGATTACGACCATGTGCTTGATGCACAGGGGCGTGTTTCTCTGCCGAGTGACTGGCGGAGCAGGGATCAGGAAACCGAAATGGTGATGATCCCGACCAGAGACAAGGCATTGCTTTTGCTGCCGCTGGCGACATTCATGGATTTTGTGAGCAAAGCGGGGAAACTGGCGATCGCCAACCCCAAAATGCAGATGGCGTTGGCGTATCTGGGTTCGGCGTCAAGGCGTTGCCGTTGCGACAAGCAGGGGCGTATGGCACTTGACCGGGAGAAACTGGATTCGATCGGAGTAAAGAAGAATTTGAAGTTGATCGGAGCGGTTACTCATATAAGAATATGTTCACCGGAAAATTGGCAGATCCCGTCAAATCCGGATGAGTATCTCAACGAGATCCAGCAGGTGAGCGATGGTGTTGACGGTTTGGATGCACTGGGCGGCCTGTTACAGGGGGTATTCAAAAAATGACCGGTGATGGCGGATTCAATCATATTCCGGTATTGAAAAGTGCGGTATTGGAAGCATTGGATTTTGAAGTGTCACGGCCGTTGCGCATGATCGATGGTACGGTCGGCGGCGGCGGACACAGTGCGTTGCTGCTGGAAAAGTTCCCGCAAATGGAATTGATCGGCATCGACCGGGATGATATGGCATTGTCGGCGGCGGGGAAACGTTTGGGTTTTGCCGGGAACCGGGTCAAACTGGTGCGCGGATGCTATGCGGATCTGGCGGCGATCGCCGTGGAAAACGGCTGGGACAGTGTCGATGGCGTGTTGCTGGATATCGGCGTGTCATCTCCGCAGCTGGATGTCGCCGAAAGGGGATTTTCGTGGCGCAATGATGCAGTGTTGGATATGCGGATGGATCGCCGCAGTGAATTGACCGCCGGAAGGTGGTTGAACCGGACAAGTGAAAGCGAAATGGCGAGAGTTTTCCGGGAATACGGAGAGATAAAAAAGGCCGGGGCATTGGCGAAAAAAGCGGTGGAAATGCGTGAAAACAAACCGTTCGCCATGACTTCGGATCTGGTGGCGTTGAGTGATGCCGTGCTGGGCCGGGCGAAACCGGGGCAGCTGCCGCATCCGACGCTGGTGTTCCAGGCGGTGAGGATCGCCGTCAACGATGAATTGCGCCAGTTGGAAACCGGGTTGAAAGCGGCGGTGTCGATTTTGAATCCGGGAGGAAGAGTGGCGGTGATAAGTTTTCATTCACTGGAAGACCGGATCGTGAAAAATTATTTCCGCCGGGAAAGTATGCAGTGTATCTGTCCGCCGGGATTGCCGGTGTGTTGTTGCGGTCATAAAGCGCAGTTGAAACTGCTGACCAGAGGGGCGGTGGTCGCCACGGCGGAAGAGGTGGCGGAAAACAGCCGCAGTGCGTGCGCCAAGTTGCGCGCGGCAGAGAAAACAGAATAAAAAGTATTATAATCATAAATAAAAGAAGCAAGGAAAAAGAGAAGTATGAATATCCAGCCGGGAAGTTCAGGTACTCGGAAAAAAACGGGTCGCCGCACCAGCGATCATGGTGGCGGATTCGATGCTTTGTGCGGTCTGTTTGCCAGCATCGGTCAGGTAGCATTGATCATTATTCTTTTCGGAGCTCTTTTTTACACTTATATCAAACTTGATCAGGAGATCAACGGCGCAGATGCCGAGATCCGCCGCATCAATGAAGAGTGTGCTTCTGTGGAGCGTGAAATCGCAATGCTCAAAAACCGGCGTGATGATTGCAGTACCTTACTTTATATCCAGCAGCAGATTGCCAGATTTGACCTGGGGTTGAAGTATGTCACCCAGGAACAGCAGCAGGATATCCATTTGTACAGCAACGCCCAGTTGGCGCAGATGCGCCGTTACCGGATGACATCCGGTCAGGTGGCCATGGATAACAACCGGAGAAATCCGCAAGCAGAGATCCGGTAAGCGATGAATCAGGCTCTCAAGCAGATAAAAATACGGATATGGTGTCTGGTCGGCGTGTGTCTGCTCTTTGCCGGTGCATTGGTGCATCGTTTTTATGTAGTGCAGATATTGCGCCACGAGGAATTATTCAGCAAAGCGCAGCAAAGTTATACCTCCATTCATATTCAGCATCGTGAACGGGGCAAAATTTACGATTTTCACGGCAATACATTAGTGGGTAATATGCCTAAAGTCACGGTGACCTGTTCGCCGTATTCAGTGGTGGAAGAGCCGTTTCTGCATCTGGAAAAATCCCTGAAAGCCGGTGTGCGTGAAAGGATCCCGCAGTTGCGTGAATCCCGGCGCCGGCGGGTGGCGGCGATCATTGCCGAGTGTTTCAATCTGGATGAAGAAACCGTTTATGCCGATCTTGCCCCGTGGGGGGAAAGACGGAATCCGGATGGATCGACTTATCGTGCCAAGCGGCAGTATATCATGATCGAACAGTATGCCGATCAGCAGATGATCGACCGTTTTCAGCAGATGATGCGGGAAGCAGATCTGCACATGGGCGGTTTCCGGTTTGAGAATATCTATATCCGCCATTATCCGCATGGCAGAATGTTGGCGAATATTATCGGACTGACCGGTTTGGGCGGTCTGGAACGTTCACAGCATGAAATTCTTGTGGAGCAGAGCAGTTCGGAAACGATCCAGCGCAGCGGAGACGGCCGGGTGCTGGTGTATGGGGACAATCATGTGGATAGTGCCGGGCGCAATGGCGATGATATTTATCTGACGATCCACGAGATGATACAGGCGATTCTGGAAGAGGAACTTGACCGGGCGCAGGAGGAGCATCAGCCGTGGCGCATTTATGCGGTGATAATCGATCCGGTGACCGGTAACATTCTGGGATTGAGTCAGCGGCCGAATTTTGATCTTTCGGATCGTTCGACCATCACGCAGGATAATTTCGGCAATATTCTCTCCGGCAATGCTTATGAACCGGGTTCGGTGATGAAACCGTTTTTTGTGGCAAAGGCATTGGATATGGGGGTGATCACTCCTGAAACAATAATCGATTGCGGCAGCAGCGGTGTATGGTTCGGTTTGAAAGACCCCAGAGGTTACGGCGAAAGCAATCCCGGTTACATTCTGAAAAAATCAAGTAATATCGGCATGGGCAAACTCGGTTTGATGATGGGGCCGGATATGGTGTTGCAGACGTTGCGCGATTTCCGTTTCGGTCAGCATACGATGCCGCTTTTTTCCGGAGAATCCCGTGGAATGCTGCCCCGTCCGCCGTTGCGGGATCTGACGACCAGCCGGGTGCCGATCGGTTATGCGGAAATGGTGACGATCCTGCAGTTGGCAAGGGCGTACAGTGCGCTGGCCTGCGGCGGTAATATGCCGGAATTGCGTTTGCTTGACCGGCGGCGTGACAGCGAGACCGGGGAGATCACCGAATATCCTTATCTGCCGAAAATCCAGGTTTTTACCAATCCGTCAACGGCTCCGTCGCTGGTGGAAATGCTGATTTCGGTAACTGATTCCGACGGTACCGGGCGCAGGGCGAGGATACCGGGGTATGATGTGGCGGGCAAAACCGGCACGGCGCAGATCGTACAGAATGGCAGATTCAGTCAGTGGTACCGGGCGAGTTTCTGCGGTTTTGTTCCGGCGCGCAATCCGCGGGTATTGATGGTCATAACTGTTGAGGGGTTGCCGCAATCCGGGGCGCATGGCGGCGGCAATGTGGCTGCTCCGGTATTCCAGCGGGTGATGAGCCGGGTGTTGCGTTATTTGAATGTGCCGCCGGATTATCCGGAACAGTTGAATCAGAGACATTGACAAAAGCCCGTTTGCGCAGTATATTCAGCAAACGGGCTTTTTTCGGTTTGAAAACAGAGGTGGTGAGGATGCAGAAAATTTATTTGTGGGATGATGAAACCGTGATGGGCAGCCGTGGCCGCCCGTCGCTGGATGTGATGTTGTGTGAGGGTAAAAAGTCAGCTCCGGCGGTGTTGGTGATCCCCGGCGGCGGTTACGGCTGTGTGTGTGAAAGTACCGAGGGCACCCCCATAGCCCGGAAGTTCAATGAATTGGGTTATCATGCATTTGTGCTGGATTACCGGACTGCGCCGTCACGCTGGCCGGCTCCGCAGCTGGATGCGATGCGGGCGGTGAAGTTGATCCGGGCCAATGCGGAAAAGTGGGGCGTCATTGCCGATCAGGTGGCGGCGTGCGGCTTTTCTGCGGGGGCGCATCTGGCCGGTTCGCTGGGGATTTTGTGTGACGGTCTGGATGCATCAAATGGAGATGAAGCAGACCGGGCAAGTCATGTGCCGGATGTACTGCTGCTCTGTTACGGAGTTCTATCTTTTGCGCCGTGGAGCCATATCGGGACTCAACAGAATCTGCTGGGTGAGGAAAATATGGCTTGTGCGGGAGAATATTCCCTGCCGGAAAAGGTGACAGCCGATACTCCGCCGGCATTTTTGATGCACACCATTTGCGATCAGGTCGTACCTTACCGCAACAGTATGGAATTTGCCGGAGCGATGGCGGCGCACCGCCGTCCGTGTGAATTGATGCTTTATTACTGGGGCGATCACGGAATGCTTCTGGGCAATGATACATCTGACGTTTGCCGGTGGCCGGAAGCGGCGGATGGATTTATGGAATCGTTGTGGAAATCCCGTAACGATCCGGAATTTCTCAAACGTTATACCAATAAATATCAGGCGGAAAGCAACAGTTGAGTTTTTTTGATGATTTTTTTTGCAAGTGGTGAAATATACGGTGAATGGATTCCGTTCTATGGATGTGTGTGTATTTTATTCCCTGACCAGAGGTGGAGGACCTCGTAAATTCTAACACCGGAGATCATTGTGAAACATTTTCTTTTTGTGCTTCTGTTGAGTGTCGGTTTTGTTGGTTATGGTGCTGATGGTGATGGCAGTGCCGCCGCCGGAAATGGCGGTCGCGGCGGTTATGGACAGCGCGGCGGCCGTGGCAATCACGGACAAACCGGCGGCCGCGGCGGTTTCGGGATGATGCAGAATGGTTTTTTTGCCGAATTGGAACTTGCCCGCCGTTTCCCGGATGAATATGCTGAAGTTGAGGCGTTGCGTGAACGCTATGAAGCGGCACTGGCGGCACTGGCGGCCAAAGGTGGAGTGACCTTGCCGGAATCCAGAGATGCGGCATTCCGCCGGTTGCGCAAAGCCGATCCGGCGGCATTTGATGCGGCGGTGGAATTGATGAAAACTTCCCCGCAGCAGGGCATGGCGCAACTTATGGAACTTGCCCGCCGTCACAATATCGAATTATTTCCCGGCCGTCCGGGTGGTGGTCAGCGGCCCGGAGTATCCGGCGCGCCGGGCAGCGGTCAGCGGCCGGGTGGTGCTGCTCCGGGCGGAAATGCTTCAGCAAGCAGGCGTAACTTCAACCGCCCGGATATGGCAGCATTGAGAAGAAAATATCCGGAAAGAATGCGTGAATATGATGCGTTGCGCAGACGTGATCCGGCGGCGGCCAGAGAGATGCTGTTGCAAATAATCGAGCTTGATCGAGGTACGGCCCAGTGAATATGTTTTGGAAAAAGATGCACATCGGCAGATCATTTTCGGTGATCAGTGTTGATGATAGCAAAATCTGCGGCGGCAAATTCCACCGCAAAGGAAAGATGTGGAAGATGGTTGGTTTCTCCGAGGCGGAGATCGACCCGGAAAATCCGGCGGCGGCATGGAAAAAGGTCGCCCGCACTGCATCACTTGCCGAATACCGGGTGATCACCGGAAAGGTTGACGGCGGGTGCTTTTTCCGTTTTGTTTCAGCGGAAATGTCCAGCAGTGCCCAGCGTGGAGCCGTGGAGTTTGAATTGCCCCGTCATATGCTCAAAGTGCCGGATGAGTGCAGTTCGCAATTTTGCGTTTCCGGTTCGGTGCCGGATGATCCGGAAAGCGTGATGGTCAATGTGGCGGCATATCCGGCGTCGTCGCTGGATGATTTGGCATCTGTCATGCGCCGGGCGGGAGTGAGTGCTGATGAATTTATCAGTCCGTTTCTGGCGGTGGATGATGAATTGACTTCTGTCATATTGCCGGAGATCGATCCGGATTTCGCTTATGTGGATGATTCATGGATGCCGATGCCGGATGAGGAGGTTCAACAGCAGAATAGCGATGCATGGCTTGAAAGGTTGAAAAAACATTTTCTGCTGCCGAAAAAAAGCAGTTTTGATGCGCGCAATTATCTGATGGTGCTGCTGGCCGCCGATGTGTTGTTGCGCAAGCACAGTGAAGGGTCGGATGCTTTGCGGGTGTTGCCTGACCAGGTGCGTACAGTGCGTTTCCGGGGGCATTTGATCGTTACCGGTCTGCTGGTGGCGGCGTTGGCGGGGTTGCTGGTGTGGCGTTTCATGCTGACTTACGGCGATGACATTGCCGAATACCGCCGGTTGACTGCTGAAACCGGAAAGACCCGGCAGAAAATCAATGAATTGAAAAATTCTATCCGCCGCAACAATAAGGATATCAAAGATATGACCCGTCTGGTCGAAAGCCGGGTGGGGGAGGCGGAGGCCATTGCCGAATTTGCGGTATTTTCTGCCACATTGCCGGATAATGTGCTGGTTTCCAGCATCCGCTGGGGCGAAAAAGATATTGATGTAGTGGTGCTGTGTGAAGACAGTAATATGGATTTTGACCGGGTGTTCCGTCCGTTGAGGTATTGGAAAGTTACCCAGCAGGGGCGGCAGAATCCGAATCAGGGAGTGGCGACGATCACGTTGAAACTCACTCCGTACGGGGAGGAGTGATCATGGATCTGAAACAGTTGTCATCCAATAGAAAAGGTCAGTTGATCATCTGCTGTATCATCCTCGGTTTGGTCTGGGGAGTGTTGCTCATCCGTTACGGGGCATCGTATTTGGGCGATATTCCGGATAAGAAAAAGATCGAAAAAGCCCGGCATGATCTGGAAAAAGCCAGAACCGAACTTGCCCGTTATGAAGAAGAAAATCAGCGGCATCAGGAGATCAGAGCGCGTTACCGGGCATTGGCGGCTTCCGCCTGGATACCGTCGATCGACGGTGCGGTGGAAACCGGTTTGCGCCGCAGGATCAGTGATGTGTCACTGGCGTTGGATTTCCGTTTGAGCAGTTTGAGTGCGGCCAATCCGGTTCGGATAAATCAGCAGTTCCTTTATGCCGATATCACCATCCACGGCACGGGGGATCTGGAAGATGTCATCCGTTTTCTGGCGGAATTATCCAAGATCGAGCCGCGTCTTTCCTGGCGGCAGTTGAATTTGACTCCCGCCCGCAACCAGCCGCGTCCGGCGGCGAGTGCGACGACTGCCAATCTGGCGGCGCAGTTGGATTCCCTGCCGCAGACGAGGTTGGAATTCCGTGGTACTTTGCGGGTGTTGGTTTACGAGGGTGAATTGACTCCGCAGCAGTTGCAGATAACCCGTCAGCCGGTGGCGGATGAACCGGAGACCACGGAGGAGACGGAAGAATGAAAAAAGTATTGATTTTTACCAATTTACTTTTGGCGTGTATAGTGGTTATTCTCACTATCAGCAACCTTACTGAAAAGGCGCAAAGTCAGATATCCGGTGTTGAACGTCAACGCCGGAGCCGGGTGGCAGAGGATGACGTATCGACCGGTGGAGCTGATTCATCTGCCGGTGAAGCGGTGGTTTTGCCGCAAGCCGATGAAGCATTGGCAACGATCATTGCCGAAGATGTATTCAACCCCATTCGCAGTCCATTGGCCAATACCCGGATCGGCAGGGCCGATATGACTCTGGTCGGCGTGATCGAGGGCAGGGCGGCGATCATCAAGAATAATACCCGTCAACAGCAATTCAATCCGTATCTGGCCCAGGCCCAGCGGATGGCGGCGGCGATGGGCGGCAGTCAGGGCGGTCAGGGCGGTGCGCCCCGCTTCACCCAGTGGAGTCAACTTTCCGGGCGTCGCAACAATGGCCCGGCACAGCAGTATGTCCGGGTGGGTCAGACGTTGAGCAACGGTTATACTCTGACATCGGTCACCCGGAGCCGGGCCGTTTTTGAACGGGGCAATGACAAATTGGAACTTGATTTGCAACTGCCTTCCCGTAACCGGGCGGCGGCCCGCCCGCAACAGCGTTTGAGTGCGGCACAGCAATTCCAGCAGGCGCAGATGTTCATGCAGTCGCAGATGATCCGCACCATGCGTGATATCCAGCAGCAAAGCACCCGGCAGAATGCTCCGGCAACGGGGCGCGGCAGACGGTGAAAACAGTGGAAATTTTTATACAATACAATATATAAGGGGTTACTGATGAAAAAAATGTGCAGATTGTGGTTGTGTGGCTTTTTCGGGGTGTGGTTGAGTCTTTTGATGAGTTCATGCGCTGCTTTAAGTCAGGAAGATTCGTCAACGCCGTCAACTCCCCGTGACCGGTTCGCATTTTTGCGCAGAGGGCAATCCGGCGGAGAAAGCGGCGGCGGGGAAAGCGACAGTGCTTCATCAGAAGAAGACCGGGTTTCTCCGGGGACTTCTGCAACTCCGGTCTTGACTCCGGAACAAATGGCCCGGCTGGGCGTGGATGCTGCGGCGGAAGTGGCACAGGATACGGATTCTGCCGAGCCGCCGAAATTTTACGAAGATCTGATCGCGCTCAATGCCGATGAGGAGATCGAAGTTTCTCTGGTATTCAACAGCGCGCCGCTTTTGGATGTGCTTTCGGCATTCGGTGATCTGCTGGAATTCAACTTTGTTGCCGAAAGCACGCTCAACGGCGTGGTGACGTTGAACCTCAACTGCAAAATGACCCGCCGGGAATTGTGGAACACCTTTGACCGTATGCTTTTTTTTGCCGGTGCCGGTGCCAGAGTGGAAGGTTCTCTTTTGCGGATCGTGTCACTGGCAAAGATGGCGGCCCAACCTGATTCCCGTCCCGGTGAAACTTCGGAAATCTATTACCGTCAGTTGCATAATGCCACTGCCGCTGAAGTGGCGGCCCAGTTGGCTCCTTTCGTCGGTGCCGGAGCGATCCGTCTGGCTCTGGCGCGCCCCAATGCGATCATGGTCTGCGACACGCCGGAAAATATGCCCAAGATCCGGCAGATCATCGAACATCTTGACGCCAGCGGCAAAGCCGGTTGGCCGCGCCGGGTGATCGCCTGTGAACACGTGCTGCCCAACCGCATTGCCAATGAACTTCAGGAAATATTGCCGGTTCTCGGTTTGAATATTTACCGCACCACCGACCGCACGGTTGCTCCCGGAGCGGTTCAGATCGTCGGACTTGACCGTATGCGTATGATCGTGATTTCCGCCGCCACGCAGGAGGCGATCGATCTGGTCGCTGAATGGATCAGACTGCTTGACGTGGCTGGCAGTGAAGATCAGGAGAGTGTTTTTGTCTACAAGGTGCGTTACAACAAGGCGGCGCATCTGGCCAGAGCGTTGTCGGTGGTTTTTGAAACCCAGGGTACGGCTCTGACGATCGATGCGAGCAACGGGCGCACCAAAATCGAAACGATCACATCCCCGGTGACCCGCACCCAATCCCGTCCGGCGAGCCGGGCGGCGAGCCGTTCGGATGCGGTCAATGTGGGAACCAATATCGATACCGATCAGGATTCAAAAATTTACGGCACGACGATCCGGGTATTTGCCGACGGCGTGTTGAATCGTCTGGTTCTGCGTTGTACGCCGCGCACCTATGCTTCTGTGCGGGCGTTGCTGGATAGATTGGATGTTGTTCCGGCGCAGGTGTTGCTCCAGGTGCTGATGGTGGAAGTCACCCTGACGGAATCGACCCAGTTCGGTCTGGAATTTTCCGGAGTGGCCAGTCACGGCGGCACGCAGGCGGTATTCGGCACCAATTATGGCGGCTCCACCGGCACGGCTCTGACACCGTTTGGCACTGATGCCGGCGGCAATACTTCGCTCAATACCGGCAGTTCCCGGCAGAATGGTCTGACTTTCGGTCTGGTTGACCGTAATGATCCCCAGCGTCAGTTCGGTTATATCCGGGCGGCGGCGGGCAATGGGCAGGTGAAAGTTATTTCCAGCCCGCAGTTGCTGGTTTCCAGTCATACGGAAGCGCGTATTCAGGTCGGTCAGGATGTTCCGATTGTCACCGGCAGTGTCACATCCAGTGACGGTGGCACGACCTCAACCAGTTCCTATGAAAATACCGGTATCATGCTGACGGTCACACCCTATGTGACGAGTACCGATCTGATTTCGCTGGATATTCTGCAGGTGATGTCACAGGCGACGGTCAATACGCTTTCACCGGGCAGCACGTCACCGATCATCACTAAACGGGAGATCGAGACCAGCATGACGATCGCCAACGGTCAGACGATGGTGCTGGGCGGCTTGATCCAGGAGCGGACGAATGATTCCCTTGATTCACTGCCTT
Source organism: Lentisphaerota bacterium (assembly GCA_015061625.1). Lineage (GTDB taxonomy): Bacteria > Verrucomicrobiota > Lentisphaeria > Victivallales > Victivallaceae > UBA1784. Next base: position 30,881 of record SUWG01000020.1, read on the forward strand.
TTATCAACCGTATTCCTTTCCTGCGCCGCCTTTTCGGTTCGACGAGTACTTCGGTGGAAAGAACGGAAGTGCTGGTGCTGATCACCGGACATATCGTCAATGAACACAGCGAACTTGATGAACTTATCCGCCGTTACAATGATGCGGTGGAAGCTCTCAATGAATATGATGCTTCGCTCGGCGACAATCAGGGCGGCAGCCGTTCATCACGTTCATTGGATGGAGATGCGTTACAGTGAGCAGGCAGATGGATTTGAATGCCGCACTGGCAAAAATAAGTGAGGAATTTGCCCGGATGTTCCCGGAGTATGCCGGTTTGCCGGTGCGGGATATCGAGCGCAAAATAATTGCCGAGGGCAAATACAGTGAAGCGGCTCTGGTGGAGTTTTATTCCGGAATATTCGGGGTGCCGGTATTGGAGGAAGATGATATAGTTCTGCCGGAAATGCGGGAAGATTTTTCGCTGGCATTTTTCAATGCCCACGACTGTATCGCTCTGGAATTTGATGAAGATGTGGTAACTTTGCTGGTCGCTTCTCCCTGTACTCTGGGTAATATCGCATTTCAGATGAAGCGGGTGTGGAAGTGCGATATCGCAGTACGTTTCGTCCGCCGCCCGTTTTTGGAACGGCTCTTGAGCAAATTGCAGAATGAGGAAGATGAGCAGGAGGAGGAAAACTCCGCCGAAGATGAAAATACGTTGCGCACGCTGGCCGGTGAAGCGCGGATCGTGCGTCTGGTCAATGATATATTCACCAGAGCTTTGGAATTGGGGGCGAGCGACATTCATATTGAACCGGGTGAAGAGGCGGTTTCTGTGCGTTGCCGGGTCGATGGTGTGCTGACTGAAATCATTTCAGTACCTTTGAATCAGTTTCCGGCGATCGCTTCACGCATCAAACTGCTCGGCGGTTTGAATATCGCTGAAAGCCGTCTGCCGCAGGATGGCCGCACCAATGTTTCCATCGGCCGTCTGCAGTTGGATATGCGTATCAGTACGATCCCGATATTGACCGGTGAAAGCATCGTGCTGCGTTTGCTGAATAAGGAAAGTGTCCGCTTTGACCTCGCGCAGCTGGGAATGTCCGAAGCGCATTTGAAGCAGTTTGAAAAACTCATCCGCATACCTCACGGCATCATTCTGGTCGTGGGCCCCACCGGCAGTGGTAAGACCACCACGCTTTACAGTGTGATAAACCAGTTGAATGATGCGAGAAAGAAGATCATCACGATCGAAGACCCCGTGGAGTACCGTACTCCGGGCTTGTGTCAGGTGCAGGTGAATCCCAAAGTAGGGGTGACATTTGCCGCCGGATTGCGTTCGATCGTGCGTCAGGATCCGGATATCATTCTGGTCGGTGAGATCCGCGACAAGGAAACGGCAGATATCGCTATCAATGCGGCATTGACCGGACACCTGGTGTTGAGTACGCTTCACACCAACGATGCGGTTGGTGCGGTGACCCGTCTGCTGGATATGGGAGTGGAAAACTTTCTGGTTTCCAGTGCGCTTTTCGGGGTTCTTTCCCAGCGTCTGGTGCGCAAGATATGTCCGGTATGTCACGGCAAAAAGCAGGCGGTCAAATGCCGCAAATGCAATGGCACCGGTTTCAAGGGGCGCAGCGGTATTTTTGAATTGCTGATCCTGAATGATGATATCCGCAATGCGGTCAACCGCAATGCATCGAGCAGTGAACTGGAAAAGATCGCCGTATCTCACGGTATGATCACGCTGGCGGAAGATGGTGCGGCCAAAGTTGCCGCCGGAGTTACCACGCAGGATGAGTTGAACCGTTCCACGGCGGAGTTGTGATCTATGGCACTTTACAAATATATTGCCACCCGGCCGGGCAAGCCGCCGGAAGAGGTCGTTATCGACGGCGACAATGAGAAAGAGGCTCTGGCCAAGTTGCGCCGCCGGGGGATGATCCCGGTGCGTTTTCTGGGGATGGATGATGCCGCCGGAAAACATTTATGGCGCGGCGGCAAGCCGGATGTGTTTGAATTCACCCGGCAGTTGTCACCGTTGCTTTCGGCCAATATCCAGCTGGAGCAGGCATTGGCGATCATCAGCGATGGTTCCGTGGAAAAGGTGCAGAAAGATTTTGTCAATTCTCTGCGTCAGGGGTTGCATGAAGGTAAAAAGTTATCGGAAATGGTGCGTTCATACGGTTCACTTTTTCCGGGGTATTATGCCAATCTGATCGAGAGCGGTGAGGAGACCGGCTGTCTGCCGGAAGTGACGAAAGAACTTTATAAATTCATGCAGGAAAGCAAGGAGTTGAAAAGTTTTATCGTGTCAAGTTCCATCTATCCGATCGTGATTTTCTGTGTGGTTCTGGTGGTGTCGGTGGTGCTTTTTACGGTGTTTGTGCCGCACTTTTCGCAGATTTTTGCGGATATGGGCAAGGAGTTGCCCGGTTCCATGCAGATATTGAATAATGTCGGCAGTGTGCTGGGGGTGTTGTGGTGGCTGCTGCCGTTGCTGGGCATCGGCGGCTGGTTCGTTGGCAAACACTGTTTAGGCGAAGCGGAGTGGAAAAAGAAGGTCGGCGGTTTTCTGATCAAAATCCCGGTGGTCGGCAGGATCATCGTCGATCTGGAGATCTGCCGCTACCTGCGGACTTTAGCGATCCTGATCGGCAACCATGTGGAGATCATCCGCACGGTGCGTATTGCCGGCAAAGTGGTTTCCAATCCGGTCATTGCTGCCGGATTTGAGGGTATCGACCGCCGTCTGAAAGGCGGTGAAAAACTTTCGGCAACGTTGAAAGACAATAAATTTCTGCCCCGCAGTGCGGCCAGTATGCTGCGGGTCGGAGAGGAATCCGGTCAGGTCGGCGAGATGCTGGATAATATTTCCGGCAATCTGGAAGCCGACACCCGGCAGAAAATCAAGCGGGCATTGAGTTTGTTTGAACCGCTGGTGATCATTTTGCTGGCCGTTATCGTTTTAGGGGTTGTCGTAGCGATTTTTGTGGCTATGATGGAAATAAATTCTGTAAGCAGCGGAGGAGGACAAGTATGAAGCAGATGCAGAAAAAGAAAAAATTCACCCTTATCGAGGTGGTGATCGTGATTGTGATTTTGGTCACATTGGCGTCGATCGCTACTCCGATGTATATGAACTATGTCAGCAAGGCCAATATCGGTGCCGCCCAGAGTCAGGTGGAGTTGCTGGCAGATGCGGTTCAGGGATATCGTACTGACAACAAACAGTATCCGTCTGAAGACAGCGGTCTGGAAGCGTTGGTCGAGAATGTCGATGATCTGGAAACATGGAACGGACCTTACATTGAAGGTTCGATCCCCAAAGATCCGTGGGGCAATGATTATATTTACCGTCTGGATGAAGATGGCCGTTCCTTTGAGATCATCAGTCTCGGTGCCGATGGTGAAGAGGGCGGCGAGGGCGAGGATGCCGACATTTCCAGCCGTGAATGAAAGACTTTTTTGAGTGCGCAAAAGTTTTTTCACTCTGATCGAAATTATTGTGGTACTGGTTATCATCATGCTGGTAACCGGTATCGCTGTGTCTGCCTTGAGGGGGGAATCCCCGTCGCAGACATTGGAACGCAACACCCTTGAATTTGAGGCATTTCTGGCTAAAGTCCGTTTTCTCTGTGCCGAGAGCGGCCGGGATTATGTGGTGCGTTATTATCCGGATGAAAATATGTTCTGCGCCCATATCGCCTACACCGATGAGGAGTTGGAGGATATGGAAGAGGATATCACCGAAAGCAGTGGTACGGCGAAATTCACTCTGGGTGAAGAATTGGAATTTTTCATTGCCGGTGAAGCGGATAATTATTTCGCCGACGATGAATATGTGGAAATATTCCGCTTTTATCCGACCGGCGGCGGAGCGTGTGTGAATAAGCCCGGAATCCGGATTGATGAATTGGAAAGATATTTTGACATCTCCTATTTCAGCGGACAAGTGGTCGTGTATGATGGTGACGGCAGCCGGGAGGAAGAGGAATGAAAAGAACTCATTTCACCTTGCTTGAGGTGGTCATATCCATTGCGATACTGGCACTGTCTCTGGCCGGACTTTTCCGTTTGCTCGGCCACAGCCAGAAGCGGATAAGTGAGGCTGAAGATCAGTGGCGGCATATGCATATGCTCACCCAGGGCGCGGAATATTTCATGCTGGCGGGCCGGGAAGAGGATCTCCATGTGCCGGATGAGATATTTCCCTATCCGGATTATGTCATTGAGTGTACCATCGAAGATGCCGAAGGCATTCCGGAAGAGTTCAAAAATCAGGAAGGTCAGATCCCGTTGAAAAAGTGGACGATCAAATTGATCCGCACCAGTGACCGTCAGGAGTGCGGCGAGGTGATCATTGACCGGCTGGATTATTCAAGTGCGGAGAGTGAAGATGATGAAGCGTTGTAAATTCACTCTGATCGAATTGGTCGTGGCGATCGGTATACTGGTGATGATCGCCGCCATTGTCGGGATTTCCGGAGCGGCGTTTTACCGGGGGTATGAACGCACGTTGAAGGTAACTGACCGCCTGAAACAGTATATGGCGATCGACAATCTCATGGATACGCACATCCGCAACATGGTTCCATTTGTCTGGGCAGATGAGGAAGGCACGGAAAGATTGGTCTTTGACGGCGAGGAAAACCGGATTCTCTTTACCACGTTGCGCCGCAGTTACGGCGATACGCCCGGAGCGTTGCTCTTTGTGAGAGTATTTGTGGAAGATGAAAAACTTATCGCCGAGTATTCCCTTTATCCGCGGGTGCCGTGGTTGGAAGAGGATGATGAAAGTATGCCTTTCACCCGTGAGGTGATCGCTGAAAATGTGCGGATGGTGACTTTCAGTTACGCCGAGGAATCCAGCGAGACCGAGGGGGATGTGGAGTTCCTTGAAGAGTACCGGGAAGAGGAGAATGTTTCTCTGCCGCTGGCGATTTTGATGAAAGTTGAATTTACTGACGGCACTACTGAACAATGGTTGCGCCGGGTGGCGGGTACATCGCGTGACAGTACATTCGGTTTGCGTACCAGTCCGGATGCCAACGTGGGCAATGACAGTACTGAAGATGACGAAAATGCCGGGGAAGCGGCTTCCGGCGGCACATCCGGCGGCAGAAGCGGTTCCGGAGCATCCGGCCGTCCGGCGGCGCCGGTTCAACCGGGCAGATCGGGCAGACCGGGCAGACCGGGAGGAGGCGGCAGATGAAAAAGCGTAAGATATACCGTCATAATGCCGCATTGGTGGCGGTTTTGTGTTTGATATTCACTGCCGGATTATTGACGGCATCGACTCTGGCACTTTCGCAGATCGGTACATTTTCCGTGGCGAGCCATGTCGAATTGCAGCGTTCGATGCTGGTTGCGGAAGGAGCGGCGACCCGGATCCAGTATCTGTTGGCGGCCGATCGCAATCTGCATCAGGATGATGTTCCCGGTGAAGTGGATTATTCCTCTTTTGAATATGACCGTTATATGGCGGATGCCGTGGAGCATACCATTGATTATTACGGTGAAACGATCAGTTTTACGATCACTGATGCGGTCAGCGGCTGGAATATGAGTTCCACCGGATTTGAGGCGGCATTGCAGTATTTTTCCGGTCAGGAGGAAGCGGGGGATGATTTGATCGATCTGGTCACCCGGGTTTCCCAGCGGCTTGGGGATTATGTGGATAGCGATGATGATATTCAGGATTACGGTATGGAGATCACCGACTATGAAGATCAGGGACAAGCTCCATTGCCGCGGAATGCTCCGATGCAATTCCGGGAAGAACTGCTTTATATCGATGGATTTACCGATTTGTTCCCGCTGGATGGCAACGGCAGATTGAGTTTGATCCGGCTGATACCGCCGGAAAATACCAGTGATTTGAGCGATGACAAGATGAGTCTGTTTACTGCCGACCGGCAGACGATCGATCTTTTATGTGAATTATCCGAAGATCAGTTGGATGCGGTTATGGAATCTCTGCGCCGCTGGAAAGTTGACCGGGAGTTGTTGAGTGACACGCTGGATGAAGATGTGCTGGCGATATTGAAAAACAGTTTTTCCACCAAAGAAAGCGGTGCTTATACGGTGATAATCCAGTCGCCTGCCGACCGGCCGCGGCCCTTCCGCAAACTGGTGTTTTCCTATGCCGGTTTTGAAGTTTCCGGCCCGGAAGGGCAGATCATCAACTATATGGAGTGGAATTTTCTGTGAAACGGTTGCTTTTTATTCTGCTGACGGTTTTTTTCTGTCTTTTCCATGTTTCCAAAGCCTGCGCCGAACCGGTGACAATGGTGGTGCTGGCTCCGCTGGCGCTGGAAGCGGCGAAACAGGCTTCCCCCTATGTGATCACCGCATTGCAAAATGGCGGTCAGCAACTGCTGGAAGTCGGCAGAGATGTGGGCAATATTCTGCGTTTGCCGCTGGGGGTGATCCAGGTTACTCTGGGGTTGCCTTTCGGTATGCTCGGCGATGGTTTGGATAACATTGTGACCGGTTTTTTTGCGCCGTTTCAGTTGATCGGCGATGTATTGATCCTGCCATTGAGTTTTTTCGGTGTCGGCGGCGGATAAAAATTTCCGGTTTTACTGTTGTATAAAACGTATTTATGTATTATATTATATAATAAGCGTTTTTTTTGATAAAATTTCAAATACAGCAGGTAAGACTATGAAAATGAGCAAAATGGCGGGGCGCAGACTCCGTGAAGTACCCAAAGATGCCAAAACTGTAAGTCATCAATTTCTGGTGCGCGGCGGCTATGTCCGCCCGGTTTCCGCCGGAATTTATTCTCTGTTGCCCGCCGGTAAGCGGATCGTGGCCAAAATCGAAGCGATCATCCGGCAGGAAATGGATCGTATCGACGGTCAGGAAATCCTGATGCCGGTGGTGCTGCCGGCGGCTTTGTGGCAGGAATCCGGCCGCTATGAATCGGTCGGTGCCGAGCTGCTCCGTTTCAGTGACCGCAATGACAAACCGATGCTGCTGGCCATGACCCATGAGGAGTGTGTCACCGCGCTGGTGCGTACCGAAGTGAACAGTTACAAACAGTTGCCGCTGATGGTCTACCAGATCCAGACCAAATACCGTGACGAGGCGCGTCCCCGGGCCGGATTGATCCGCACGAGGGAATTCACGATGAAAGATGCCTACAGTTTCCACACCGATCAGGCTGATCTGGAAGCATACTATTTCCGGGCGCATGAAGCCTATGAACGCATTTTCCGCCGTATCGGTCTGGATAATGTGTTGAGCATCGAATCCAACAGCGGCATGATGGGCGGCAAAGTTTCCCACGAATTTATGGCGGTTTCCGAATGCGGTGAAGATACGATTTTCGTTTCCCCCGACCGGCAGTACCGTGCCAACCGGGAAATCGCAGTGGCCGATTGGAAATTTGTCAAGGAGGATGCACGGAAACTGGAAAAAGTTGCCACGCCGGATTGCAAAACGATCGACGAAGTGGCCGGATTCCTCAAGGTCGCCGCTGAAAACACCGGCAAAGCGGTGTTTTATCAGGATGCCCGCACCGGGGAATTGATCTTTGCGCTTATCCGCGGGGATTTCGAGGTCAACGAGAGCAAATTGGCCAATGTGGCACTGGTTCCTGAATTGAAATTTGCCGATGACGAATCGATCCTGGCCGCCGGAGCGGTGCCGGGATATGCCAGCCCGTTGAATTTGAAAGGCAAAAAGGCGAAGATCATCATCGACCGTTCCGCCTTTGAATCATCCAATCTGGTGGTCGGTGCCAATGAACCGGGATATCATTTCCTCAACTTCAATGCGGAGCGTGATCTTGAGGGAGTGGAATATGTGGTCGCCGATATCGCCACGGTGCGTGAGGGCGATCCGGCACCGGGCAGCGGCGAACCGTTGCAGATGTTGCGCGGTATCGAAGTCGGAAATATCTTCCAGCTGGGAACGAAATATTCTGAATCAATGAACTGCACCTATCTGGATAAAGACGGCAAGAGCCACCCGATGATCATGGGGTGCTACGGTATCGGTGTGGGCCGTTCAATGGCGTCGGTCATTGAATATTCCCATGATGATTACGGCCCGATCTGGCCGATGTCCATTGCTCCGTGGCAGGTGCAGATCTGTGCGGTCGATCCCCACAAGGCGGGGGTCGGTGAAGTCGCTGAAAAACTGATGAAAGATCTGGAAGCGTGCGGTGTGGAAGTGTTGTATGATGACCGGGGTGAAAAGGCCGGCAGTATGTTCAGTGATGCTGATTTGCTGGGTATCCCCCTGCGTCTGGTCATTTCTCCGAAAACTCTCGTTGAAAACGAAGTGGAATTCCGCACCAGAGCGTGCCGTGACAGTGTGAGATTCAAAGTTGATGAAGCGGCGGCGGTCATCGCTGAAAAGGTCAAAGCCGAATTGGCCAAATTCATTTGTTGAGGTAAATCCCATGAAACGTCCGGTTCTGATAATTCTTGCATTGCTGATATATCTGCCGTTGGCGGCATACGAAGTGCAGCTGATCCCGGTGTTGCAAGTCAACACCAGAGATCAGGTGGATAACGTATTGCCCAAATACGGCATTGCTTTGACGTCACGGGTCCGCAGGGTCGAGCGTTTTCAGCCGTTTCAAATCGAGATACCGCTGATCATTGAAGAACGCCTTGCCCGGCCGCTGACGATCCGGGCGACTCTGACGGGAACCGGGCCGGATGGCAGAAAAGATAATGGTTTTGAAAATATCGTGCTGTTTGAATTGCCCGCCGGAGCGCAAGGGGTATTCTTTCCGAAAATCGGTATATCCTCTCATTTTTCCGCCACAGACAAACTTGGGGTACACCGTTTTGAATTGATTTATTCTGACGGCAGTCAGGAAAAACGTGTGGCATTTGAAATCGAATTGACCGGGGATATATCCGACTTGTCGGATATGAATGAGCGTGAATTCAATGAATTGACCTCATCGTATTACCGTTCACCCAAACCGCACCGGTTGAAAGTGGCATTGACCAACTATCTGGAATATTTCTCGGTCAGGAGAAATCCCGGCGGCGGAGCGGTTGCCGAGCAGATGGGCATTTACAAATGGTTTGTGGAAGTTTTCAAACTCAATCCCCAGTTTCATGGCTTTCTGGCGGATCTGTCCCGGAGCGTGAAACCGGCACACCGGGAAGTGTTGGGACTTATTTTTGCCGGACTGGGCAGCGAAGTTATTGAGCAATACCGCAGCAAACTTCACCCGGAAGTTCTGGAAATAGCTTTATCTCCTCAAAGCCAAGCGGAAATGGCCGTATCGCAGGTTTCTTCACCGGAGCATTTGGATATGTTGATGGCTGAATTTCTGGCGACCGGAAGATTCGCGCCGGTATTGCAGATCGTCAATGAGTTGCGGCAGAGAGACAAAATTTCTGTGGATGAGGCGAGACAGCGGCCGGGCGGCATCAATGGCTTGAGTGAAACTGACCGCCGGTTGCTGATGAATGGTTTGCTTGAGCAGTGTGCAGTGTGGATGTTGCGGAGCAATATCCGTCAGCGGCACACTCTTTTGAAGTATTATCTGGAAACGATTCTGCACCGCCGTCAATATGCGGATCGCTATGGCGCGGAGCAGATTATTTCGATATTGACAAGTAATTAAATATAAGAAAGAGCTGACAAAATGTGGAACTACACTGACAAGGTCATCGACCATTTTATGAATCCCCGCAATGTCGGTGAGGTGGAAAATCCCGACGGCACCGGTCAGGTGGGCAATGCCGCTTGCGGCGATGCGCTCAAATTGACCTTCAAACTGGATGAAAACGGCAGGATCGCCGACGTTAAATTCAAAACATTCGGCTGTGCCAGTGCGATCGCATCAAGTTCTGCGCTTACGGAATTGATCAAGGGCATGACTCTGGAAGAGGCCGCCAATGTCACCAATCAGGATATCGTCAAATTGCTCGGCGAATTGCCGGAAGCCAAAATGCACTGTTCGGTAATGGGTATGGAAGCATTGCAGGCGGCGATCGCAGATTACAAAGGCGAACCCAATCCCTTTGAAAAACTGGATGACCACGACGGTAAATTGATTTGCAAATGTTTCGGAGTGACAGACTTGAAAATTTTGCGGGTCGCCAAAGAAAATGATCTGCACCGGGCAGAGGAGATCACCAACTATTGTAAAGCCGGCGGTGCCTGCGGCTCCTGTCTGGGAGCGATCCAGCGGCTTCTGGATGATATGTGGAAATTGGAGAGTATCAAAAAATGCTGACGATCGAAGAATTGCGCCAAAAGGAAAATGAGTACAAATCCCGTTTGTCCCAAGTCGAGGAGTTTCTCAAGATCAGCGACAAGGAAAGTGAACTTGCCGCTTTGGAAGAAAAGATGAATGCTCCGGACTTCTGGAACGACAAAGAGGCCGCTCAAAGCACCATCGCCGCAGTATCATCCTGCCGCAATATCATTACGCCGTTTCGCAAGATGGAAAGCACGCTTGAGGATTTCGGCACGGCTCTGGAATTTGCCGCCGAAGATGAGGCATTTATCGAAGAAGCGGAAAATCAGTTGCCCGCTTTGGAAAAAGAGTTGGATAAACTGGAGATCGTCAGTTTCCTTTCCGGCCGTTTTGATAAAAACAACTTTTATCTGACCATCCACGCCGGAGCCGGCGGCACGGAATCCTGCGACTGGGGCAGTATGCTTTTCCGTATGTACCGCCGTTACGCCGAGCGGCGCGGCTGGAAAGAGGAACTTATTGACTACCAGCCCGGTGATGAAGCCGGTATCCGCAGTGCCACACTGCATATCATGGGGGAATTCGCTTATGGTTATTGCAAAGGTGAAAATGGCGTACACCGTCTGGTGCGTATTTCGCCGTTTGACAGCAATGCCCGACGTCACACCAGTTTCTGTTCGGTGGATGTATTCCCGGAAATCGACGATGATATCGACATTGAGATCAACGAATCGGAGTTGCGGGTCGATACCTACCGCTCCAGCGGTGCCGGTGGTCAGCACGTCAACACGACCGACTCGGCGGTGCGTATCACCCACTTGCCCAGCGGCATTGTGGTCAGTTGCCAGAATGAGCGCAGTCAGCATAAGAACCGGGCAACGGCGATGAAAATGCTCAAAGCCCGTCTCTTTGAGGTCGAAGAACGCAAACGGCGTGAAGCGGCGGCGGCTCTGCGTGGTGAACAGATGGAAAACGGCTGGGGCAGTCAGATCCGCAGTTATGTGCTGCAGCCTTATCAGATGGTCAAAGATCTGCGTACCGATGTGGAAACCAGTGACACTTCCGGGGTGCTGGATGGTGACATTGACCGGTTTATCGAATCATATTTGAAACAGCAATGAATCATTTGACCAACTTGAAAACGCGTTCCGCATTGCTCAAGGCTTTGCGGGATGCGTTTTATGCTGAAAACTTTTTTGAAGTTGCCACGGCGGTAAAGATCCCTGCTCCGGCTCCGGAAGAGTATATCGAATCGGTGCAGTGTGCCGATGGCGAATTTCTGCGCACCAGTCCGGAATTGGCGATGAAGCGGATGCTGGTAGCCGGTATGGAGCGGATATTTCAGATCGGGGCGGCATTCCGGGCGGAAGAAGTTGGCAGAAAGCACCGGGAGGAATTCACCATCCTTGAATATTATGCGGTCAAGTGGGATTACCGGGAACTGGCGGAGTTTACCGCCCGGATGATTTCCCAGGCGGCGCAAACGATTTTCGGGCAAACGCAGATAACTTATCAGGGGTTTCCGGTCGATCTCGGCCGTCACTATTTTATCACGGTGGATGAGGCATTTCGCCGCTATGCCGGGGTATCGGCATTTGATGCGGATGCCGATGGTTCATTTGATGAGTTGATGGTACTTAAAGTCGAACCGGAATTGGGTAAAGATTGTCCGGAATTTCTCATCGATTATCCGGCCAACCGGGCGTCGCTTTCCCGTTTGAGTGCCGCAGACAACCGGGTGGCAGAGAGATGGGAATTGTATATCCGGGGCATGGAACTGGGCAATGCATTCGGCGAATTGACTGATGCCGCTGAACAGCGGCGGCGTTTTGCATCAGCGTTGAAATTCCGGGCGGAGCAGGGAATGCTTGCCTATCCGGAAGCGACCGATTTTCTGGAAGCATTGGAAAAAGGTTTGCCGAAAAGTTCCGGGTGTGCGATCGGTTTTGACCGCCTGTGTATGATTTTCTGCGACAGTTATGATATTGCAGAAGTCATATTTGAATAGTTACAGTCCTGATTTTTGTAAAAAATCTTTACGGATAATCTCCTGCCGGATCTGCCGACAGCCTTGATTTTCTTTCCGGTCAAAGAATGGTTGTGTAAGGTGTCGTAAAAGTAAGGAAATCAATAATATATAAATTGCGTAACAAACCGCAGCTCAATAAAATATTGATTTTTTTACAAAAATGGAAAAAAGTTAAAGAATTTTTCATTTTGCGCTTGCATTTTCTGTTTTTTTGTAGTATAACTAACTTCAGAGGCAGAAAAGGCGTCATGGTGACAGCCTTATGGAACTCATAACAAGGAGAAAGAATTATGAAAAAACTTATGCTTGCAGCGTTTGCCGCTCTGACCGTTTTGGCCATCACCGGTTGCGGATCTTCCCGTACCCCCAGAACTGGTAATAATTCCCAGTGGGTTCACTACAACACCTTCTTTGGTATGTCCATTGAAAGTGCTGTCTATGGCGATGGTTTCTTCGTCAAGTAATTTGCCCTTGGCTGTTACAGCAAGCCACCGGATTTCCGGTGGCTTTTTTCATGTATTGATCTTGCTGTTACGGTGAAACCTGCGGAAGGCGGTCGGGGTGGCGGCGAAACGGCGGAAAAATATTCTCCGGAAGTAGGCCGGATCGTTGAAGCCGCATTCAAAAATGATTTCTTTGATGGAGTTGTTGCTTTCGATCAGCAATTTGGCGGCGTATTCCGCTCTGGTGCGGTTGAGCATGGCGGTAAATGTTTCGTGGTAATGCAAGTGAAAAATCTTACCCAGATATTCGGTATTGCAGTGCAGTATTTCGGCGGCGGAATTGAGTGACAGCGTATGATCGGCAAAGCGGAGTTTTATCAATTCACCCGCCCGGCGGGCGAGGGTGGAAATTTGGGGTGCCGGGGGGAGGGTTCCGGGCCGGGTAAGTTCCCGCAAGATCAATTCCAACAGCAGAGATTTATTTTTTTCATCCGGAAATTGTTCCTGCTGTTCAGCAAGGAAACTTTGGAAATATATGGCTAACTGCTCCGGACGGACGGCGTGCCCGGATTGCGGCATAGTTTCCGGAAAATCGCCGTTGCTATTGAAATGCAGCCAGAAAAAACTCAATCCCGGCGGATAATCCAGAATCCCTCCGTGTTTTTTGCCCCGGCGCAGTAAAAGGTAATCTCCGGTGTGCAGATCAAAAAATCTGGTTTCCTCAAACATCGTGAGAGTGCCTTTGATCACAAATATTATTTCATTGCTGTCAATGGTGCGTACTGCATGGCGGCCTTTACCGCGGGAAATGAATCTGCCGCCATTGAGCGGGGTGAATGAAAAATTATCCATTATCGTAATTTGTCTCCTTTTTATAAAGATAAGTCCTCTTGTGTAAAATTGCAAGTTGCAGTATAATATATTATAACAAAATTTATGGAAAAAGGAGATATCTGATATGAATAAATTTCATTCCGCACCGTTGACTGCCGTAAAACTTGCAGATAAATTTTTTGCACCCAGACAACAGCAGTCATTCAGCGTGACTATTCCATCGGCATTGGATAAATGCTATGAAACCGGCCGGATCGAGGCATTCAAATTGTCGTGGAAAGAGGGCGCCCCCAACCGGCCGCATATTTTCTGGGATTCCGATGTGGCCAAAGTTTTGGAGGGTATGGCCTATTCTCTGGCCTTGAAACCGGATGCTGAACTGGAAAAAGTTTATGATGATCTGGTCGATCTGATCGCCTCAAGCCAACAGCCCGACGGCTACCTCAACAGTGCCATTACCACCAATAAACAGCAGGGCAATGACAACCGCTGGCAGGTGTTGCGGACTAACCATGAACTTTACTGTGCCGGGCATCTTATGGAAGCGGCGGTTGCCGGTTTTGAAGCATTGGGCAAACGCAAACTGCTGGATGTCATGTGCCGCTATGCCGATTATATCGATTCGGTTTTCGGTTATGGCGAGGGCAAGCGTTACGGTATTCCCGGACACCCGGAAATCGAATTGGCTCTGGTGAAGTTGTACCGGGCCACCGGCAATGAAAAATATTTGCGTTTATCCAAATATTTTATTGATGCCAGAGGTACTGATCCGGAATTTTTCTATAAAGAAGAACCTCAAATGCCTTATAATGTCCCCCCGCAGTATCGTATCGGTATAATCAATACGATCGCTGAAATGCCGTTGCGGGAGCAGACTGAAGTTTACGGTCATGCGGTGCGGGCATTATATTTGTTATGCGGTATGGCCGATGTTGCCGGGTTGACGGATGATGAAACTCTGCTGGAAGCCTGCCGCCGTCTTTACCGCAATATCGTGGATAAACGGATGTATATCACCGGTGGAGTCGGTACCAGTTTTGATTTTGAGCGGTTCACGGTCGATTATGACCTGCCCAATGATACCAGAGGATATTCGGAAAGTTGTGCCAATATGGCGTTGGCTTTATTCTGCCGCCGGATGCTTGATATCACCGGGCAAAGGGAGTATGCCGACACGATGGAAAGGGTGCTTTTCAATGGAGCGTTATCCGGCATCGATCTGCATGGTGATCACTTCTTTTATCCCAATTATCTGGAGGTTAACGACAACTTTGTGGAGTACCATGCCGGTCGCAAGACCCGTCAGCCGTGGTTCAATTGTTCGTGCTGTCCGACCAGTTACAGCCGTTTTCTGCCGCAGTTGGGATCGTTTATGTGGAGTGTGAATGATGATATGGTGCGTCTGGAAATACCGGCGGCCAACAAGTTGACTTTGCCGGGAAGAATGATCGAAGTAAGCGGCAATTACCCGTTTGAAGATAAGTTCACCGTAAAAATCAACAGTGGTGAAAAATTCAAACTGGCGGTACGCATTCCCGGTTTTGCCCAAAGTGCGTCATTCATGCTCAATGGAGAAAAGATAAATATGCCGGCAATTGACGGTTATGCTGAATTTGACCGTCAGTGGCATGAGGGCGATGAGATCATCTGCCATTTGGATATGCCGTTTGAGTTTATCCGCAGTCACCGCAAAGTAACCATGAACCGGGGCAAAGTCGCTGTGATGCGCGGCCCGGTGGTCTACTGTTGCGAAAATACCGACAACCCCTGTGATGTGAGCGCATTGTTTGCCGCTTCGGGCAGTGGATTTACCGCCGTGGAATTGCCGGGAGGTTATCCGGCAGTGAAATTTAATGGATTTATGGAAAAACTTGACGGCGAAGAACTTTATACCAACAAAGTTCCGGAATATGTGCCATGCCGCATTACGGCGATACCATACGCATTGTGGCAGAACCGGGGTGAAACCAATATGAGCGTATGGCTGCCGGAAATGCTTTAACGCAGATGGTCAAAGTACCATTTCGCCGTTGATTCCAGCCCTTGACGGATGGAAAAATGCGGAGTGTAACCCAGCAGTTGCCGGGCCTTGCTGATATCCGCCAGACTGTGGGGGATATCGCCGGGGCGCACCGGGCCGTATAATGGAGTTATCGCATTGATTTCCGGATCGAATTGCATCAGAGCATCTTTCAGGTATGCAAACAATTCATTGAGCGAAGTTTCGTTGCCCCCGGCAACATTGTATACAGTATTTGCCGCCTCGCAAGGGGCATTCAAAGCGCAGATATTCGCCTGAATACAGTCGTCGATATAGGTAAAATCCCGGCTGTATGAGCCATCACCGTTGATCGTCGGCGGAGTGTGAGCGAGCAAAGAAGCGGAAAATTTCGGGATCACGGCGGCGTATGCCCCATCCGGATCCTGCCGCCGTCCGAAAACATTGAAGTAACGCAAGCCGATGCACTCCATGCCGTAAACTTGGGCAAAGTTGGCGGCAAACTGTTCATTGACACTTTTGGTCAGGGCGTATGGCGACAGCGGTATGCCGGTGCGTGATTCAACTTTGGGAGAGTCCTGACAGTCGCCGTAAACCGAACTGCTCGATGCATAAATAAAGCGTTTGACGCTGGCTTCATAAGCGGCAAAAAGCATATTTACGAAACCTGAAATATTTACTTCCGTGGAAGTGGCCGGATCTTTGATCGAGCGCGGCACACTGCCCAGAGCCGCCTCATGAAATACATATTCCACCCCGGCTGCCGCTTTCCGGCAATCGGCCATGTTGCGGATATCGCCCTCAATGAGCGTAAATGAATCCCGATCGGTCAGATGGGCGATATTTTCTCTTTTCCCGGTGGAAAAGTTATCCAGCACGACCACCTGATATCCGGCATCGAGCAGAAATTCGGTCAAATTGGAGCCGATGAATCCGGCTCCTCCGGTAACAAGAACTTTTTTCATGAAAAAGTTATTCCTCTCCCCGGCAGAATTCCGGGTCACTTTTCAACAGCGCGTCGAAATATTCGATGGTTTTGCTCAATCCGTCGCGCAGTTGGGTGGTCGGCTGCCAGTTGAGCAGTTTTTGGGCTTTGGAAATATCCGGCTTGCGCTGTCTGGGGTCATCCGAGGGCAGGGGCATCCGGATGATTCTGGATTTTGAACCGGTCAGATCGATCACATTTTCCGCCAGTTGCAAAATGGTGAATTCACCGGGATTGCCGACATTGACCGGGCCGGTAATTTCATCACCGGTGGCCATCAGTTTCATCATCCCGTCTATCAGGTCATCCCGGTAGCAGAAACTTCTGGTCTGGGAACCGTCGCCGTAAATGGTGATATCCTGATTCTGCAACGCCTGCAGAATGAAGTTGCTGACCACCCGGCCGTCGTGGGGATGCATCCGCGGGCCGTAGGTGTTGAAAATACGGATGATCTTGATCCGGGTCTTATTCTGCATATGATAACAGTTGAAAAGGGTTTCGGCGCACCGTTTGCCCTCATCGTAGCATGAACGTACCCCGATCGGGTTGACGTTGCCCCAGTATTCCTCGACTTGCGGATGGATCGCCGGGTCGCCGTAAACTTCACTGGTGGAAGCCTGCAGGATTTTGGCATTCACCCGTTTGGCAAGGCCGAGCATATTGATCGCCCCGTGGACACAGGTTTTGACGGTCTGCACCGGGTCTTTCTGATAGTGTATGGGACTGGCGGGGCAGGCGAGGTTGTAGATTTCATCGCATTCGATATAGAGGGGAAAGGTGACATCGTGCCGGATCAATTCAAACCGGGAATTATCCAGCAGATGATAGATATTGCGTTTTGCTCCGGTGTAGAAGTTATCGACACAGATGACTTCATTGCCCTTTTTCAGAAGTTTTTCACAGAGCCAACTGCCGAGAAAACCGCTGCCGCCGGTGACGAGGATCCTTTTCATAAAAACGTCCTTGATTTTTATATGATAAACTGTTTTCAGTCATAACTTACACCCTGAATCAAAAAAATACAAGTTTAAGCGGTGAAGATTATTGACAATCTGGTAAAAAGTGATATATTATTTACCAACTTGCCGCAAATAATATATTCATACAAAAATAAGGAGAGTTGTTATGGTCGTGCAATGTCCGCAGTGTCAGCAGTATTATGAGATCGGAGAGAGTGCAACTTCAGTTTGTCCGTTGTGCGGTATCACAATCGGTAATGTCCCGGTTCCGGGGGCGGTTCCGGCGTATCAGGCGTCTTTTGCCGGCAAACAGCGCGGCTGGTTGCAATTTGTCGGTATTGCGCTGGGAATTCTGGTGATCGTAGTTCTCGGTGTGGTCGGATATATGTTGTTCGGCAGAGGCGGCAATGCTTTGGATTATGTGCCGGAAGATGCTGAATTTGTGGTATACGGCAATACCGCTATGCTTCTGGACAGCAAGCCGTGGGAATATTCCATGCAAGTCCGTGATTTCCGTGAATTTATTGATGAATTCAAAGAGGAATTGGGTCTGGATGAAGTCGATGAATTGCGTGGTACTTTTGCCGTCTGGGGCGATGTGCCGGAAGGACCGTTTTCAGCGGTGATCGTGTTGGAAAACGGCAATGCTGAAGATATCTATGAGATGTTGCTGGATAAGGCAGAGGACAAATCTTCCCGCCGTGTAGAAGAGGATAAGGTTGACGGCTGCGATGCATTTACCGTTTATTATGATTACGATGACGATGATGAAGACAATGCGGAATTCAGCGTGGTTCTGGTCAGTGACCATGTGCTGCAGTTGACGTTTGGCGGCGAGATCGATGAGATCGTTGATAACGGCAATGACAGTGAGATCGCGCAGGAAATCGACCGTGATGCGATATTCGCCGTTGCCGCTGGCCGTGATATGTGGGATAAAGTTGAGCGTCTTCTCCGCGGTGAAGGTGCCCGTGGCGTGGATATG
>SUWG01000021.1 GCA_015061625.1 Lentisphaerota bacterium
CGCATCATACTTGCAAAGCAAGTGCTTCATGTTTGCCGCAGGCAAACGCTTCATGCAGCAACGCTGCGCTTCACACGGCGGAGCCGTGCTTCATTCGATCAGCGTTTACGCTGATCGAGCTATTGGTCGTGATCGCCATTATCGCTATTCTGGCGGCGATCTTGCTCCCGGCTCTTAATTCCGCCCGTGAGCGCGGCCGCAGTGCCAGTTGCATCAACAATCTCAAGCAAGCCGGCAGTGCCGTCATGCAATACGGCAGTGATTACGATGACTACGTTCCCATTGCCCAATTCGGTTGGGTCATGACAGGTTACAATCTGGTCGGTGCGTCATCCAATGTCGTAATGGCCAACAGCGTGAATAACATCATGGCGTATCTGGGATACATTCCCGCTCCGTCGCGGGGAGCGACGGATAGTGTCTGGACCTGTCCGTCAACCGATCAAGAAGATGTATATACCGCATTTTCTCTCGGCCTCGGTTACGGTGTGGCTGTCGGCGTGTGTCACTCCGGAGAATATGGCGGAGCGGAAGCAATGACCAAAGGAGCCGTCATGCCTAAATTCGGCAGTTCCGCACGCCCCTCCTCGCAATTCTATGCCGGTGACACCTATGCGGTGACCAATACCGGTTTGAATGGTATGTACTGGATCGGCTGTAAAAAGACCAATCCAAACAGCACCAGAGGCGGTATTCTTTACGGCTGGCACCAGCGCACCGCCAATATGCTCTATATCGACGGTCACGTCGGCAGTGCCCAGCAGCCGGATGATACTGTCGGCTCGATCTACCGCGGCGATCTGACTCTTGATGATAATGCCAAATGGTTCTGGTTCTGGAAAAAGTGAGGTTCTCCATGCGTTTCTGTATTCTTCCTGCCTTATTGTGGAGTTTCGTCCTGACTGCCGGAACTCCGGTTTTGGAGTGGAAATTTGAAAAAGTCGTCAACAACAACTATCTGGAAAGCTGTCAGGCGACCGGCCGCAAACAGTGGCTGCGCGGCGCGCCCCGCCGCGGTGCCGGAGTCACCGGAGATGCGTTGGATTGCGGACCGTCATCCAACAACTTCGTTGCCGAATTGAATATGCCCTACCGGGCGTTTACCATCGATCTCAAATTCAAACTGGATAACCCGGTCAACCCCAGAAACGGCAATACGCTGGTGTGGTACGCGCTTCACAGTTGGGGCAGAAGTGACTTCCTTTTCAAAATCACTCCCAAAAAAGAGTTGATGGCGCAATTTTTCACCAAAGACAGCCGAACCGGGGAAATAAAACTCTCTTACACGGTGCTTTCCAAACCGCTGGATATTGAACCGGGCAGATATTATTCAGTGCGTATCTCATCGGTTTCCGGCGGGAATCTCAAAATCTATCTCGACGGTGTGCTGGTGGCGGCCAAAGATAAAGCGGTAAGTTTCAGTGACCTGACCGCCGGAAATGATCCGCGCTACTACCCGATGCTGATGCTCGGCGGCGAGGCCCGCACCGCCAAACCCCGTTTCCAACTTGACGGCGTGATCGATGATGTGCGTATCTACGATCATGAAGTGCCGATGGATGATGCCCCCGCCGGTTCCCCTGCCGCCAATGCCCCGGCGGCATCGGCCGGGGATAGTTCCCTGCCGTTGACCCTTTCCGGCATAAAGATAAAAACCGCTCCATTCAAGGTGTTGGATGTCGATCTGCAGGCCGGAGTGGTCTTTCAACAGGCGGCCAAGGTTTTCACCGACCATGCGGCACACGCTGAAATCTGTTTGCAGAATGACAAATTGATCGTGGAATTCATCTGTCCGGTTTCTCCGGCTCACCCGGTGGAAAGAGACGTTTCCGGCTTCTGGCGCGGCGAAATGGTGGAATTTTTCTGGTCGCCCGATCCGGCGGCACAAAATTATTATCAATTCTGCTACAACGTTTCTCTGCGCCGCTCCGATGCGATCGCCTGGCGCGGTGTTGGCAACCGCAACAACGACTGGCAAAGCAATTTTGAAGTGCAATTTTCCGAAACATCTTCCGCCTACCGGGTAAAAATGATCATTCCGGTTTCCGAATTGGGCATTGAACCGGGGAATAAAAACAAGGTCTACCGGGCCAATTTCACCCGCAGCGGCAAAAGTGCCGGCGGCCGCTCCACCTGGGCCGCTGTCGGACAGAATTTTCACAACACCACCGCTTTCGGTTTCGTTATCTCCGGCACGCTGGCCGACTACCTCGCTATTGAATTGGCTGATTTGAAACAACGTATCGCCGGGATCACCCTCAACGAAAATCTTTCCGGCAAACTCGCCTCTCTGGAACGCTCCATTTCTGCCTGCGGCAATGATCCGGCCAAATTCGCCGCCGCCAGAAGAAATATGAACAACTTTGAAAATGAAGTTGTCATGCACTCACTGGCCGGCAAAAGTTTGATCATTTCCCGGCCCGATATGTGGCAGGATGATATAGCCCCCTCGCTCCTCACCCGTCCGGTACGCAGTTTCAAAGTGCGTATGGCGCAGAACAGCATCCATTTTCTCTCCTTTGCGGTAAGCAACATGACCGACCGCCGTTTTCTCTGCCGGATAAAATGCATGGATACCTTTCCGGTTCCCCGTTTCGACAATGCTCCGGCACAGAGATTTCCGCTGGATGCCGGTTTCCGGGAAGCGATCCCGCATGATGACAATTCCGGTCGCTCCTTTTACGATGCCCTCGCTCCGCTGGCTCTCGGACAACTTCTGCGGGTCGCTCCCAAAGATACGGCGGCAGTATGGCTGACCTTATCCAGTATCGGTATCGCTCCGGGCGTCTACCGCACCAATATCGTCATCAAAAGTGCCACTGCCGGATTTGACAACGAAGTTATCCCGCTGGAAGTCGAAGTTCTCCCCGTGGATCTGGCAAGCGTGGAAACTGACACCGCCTTATACAACTATATCCAATCGCGTTTCGTCAACACCTTTTCTGCGGATGCGACCGAATTGCTCTCCATGCTCGTCGCCCGCAATGTCAACTACATCTACTGCAACGTACCCGGCGCAGAAGATATGGATATCTACCCATCCTTTGATGCCGAAGGCAATATCGGCGAATGTGACTTCACCGATCTGGATAACCTCATCGATGCCTATATCCGCTGCGGTATGCCCAAAGAACGGATCAAACTCTGGTTCTATCTGGCCATGGATTATCCGGGCTACTGTCTGAAAAACAATGGTAAAACCTTTCCCTTCCCCAAATTTTCCCCGCAGTGGCAGACCGCGTTTGCCGGATTCCTCCGGCAGTTGTACGACCACTGCCAGAGCAAATACGGCATCACTCCGGAGCGCATCGTGCTGTGTCCGGTCGATGAACCGCAGGGTGACTGCGACGATCAGGAAAGCACCATGTATAAAGCCTGTGCCTTTGCCCGCTTCATCAAATCAGTCGCTCCGCAAGCCCGCCTGATGGCCAATCCATTCAGTTTTACCGATAACGCCATGCACCGCAAGAATTTTGCCCGCCTTGCTGAATATTTCGATATTCTCTCCCCTTACAGCGGTCAGTTGACTCCGGGAATGATCCGATACATCAACTCTTTGAAATTCAAAGAGGTGTGGACTTACAACATCCTGCAGAAGTTCCATTCTCCGACGGCTTACTGCCGCAAGTTGTGGGAAAATATGCACCACGGATTTTCCACCGTTTCAACCTATTGGCACGTCGATCAGAGTGATGGCGGTGATGCATTCTGCCCCTTTGATTACAGCGGTTCACGGCGCAACGATTACGCTACGATCTTTGCGGATTTTTCCAGCGGCCGCGGCATTTTCAGCCGCCGTCATGAAGCCTACTTCATGGGTTGTCAGGATGCCCGGCTCATCACCCTCTGCCGCCGTCTGGCTCAAGGTAAACCGGAAGCCGCCAGAGTCGAAGCGATCATCGCCCGCGGCGCAGAAGGCGATATGAGCATTATCGAGGAGTGCCGCAACGAATTACTTACTATCGCCTTGCAGCTTGGGAACCGGTAATGAAACGTCTCTGGATGTCACTTCCGGAAGTTCCGGAAACTCCTTATATCGCAGTTTTCCGCTGCCGCTTTGCCACAGCAGAAAAAATGACACTGCCTTTTACTTTCAGTGCCGATGAGCGGTGTCAACTTTTTCTGGATGGCCAACGGATCATCGACGGCCCGGAGCGTGGAGCGACCCGACGCTGGTATATGCAGAATTGTTCCATTGATCTTGCCCCCGGTGAACACGTTCTCTGCGCCAGAGTGATCGCATTCGGCTTTCACCAGTGGGCGTATGCCCAGTTGTCCGTGCGCCACGGCTTCTGGATCGATGAACCGCAGGGTATCTTGAAAAACTGGGATTGCCAGATCGAATCCGGATGCACCTTTGAAACGCCATTCCCCGATTGGGGAGCATTTCCCAGAGTGCATCTGACTGCCGATCACAATCCGGATATCCTTACCGGTAAAGGCGGTATCTGGCAACCGGTCGCTTACTTTGAAGATGAGCGGGAACTTTTTCCGCCGGATCTGCCTTTGATGCGTTATGAAAAAGTCGTGCCGCAGGTGCGTGAAAATAATTGTTTCTACTTCCCCGATTATCTCTGTGTCTGGGCCAACTACCGTTTTTCCGGCAAGGGTACGGTAAAGATCCGCTGGGCGGAAACCCCGTACCTTACCGACAAATTCGATGATCTCTATCTGAAAGGAAATAAAGGCAAGCGCAACGGTCAATATCTGGTCGGCAATTTTGACACCTTTGAGATCGATGGTCAATTCCACTGGTTCGATTACTGGTGGCACGCCGGACACTATGTGCAGATCATCACCACGGGCGACGTGGAGTGCATTCCGGAATTTTACCGCACCGGTTATCCATACGGGAATTTTACTCCGGCAAATACACTGGAAAAAATGGTCTTTGACACTTTGCAGGCCTGTTCGTTTGAAACATTTATGGATTGTCCATACTATGAACAACTTATGTATATCGGAGATTCCCGGCTCGAAGCGATCTGCACCCGGCTTATCACAGATGATGACCGCCTGATCCGCAAAGCATTGCGCCTGTTGTCGCTTTCCCAGAATCCGGATGGTTCATTGAATGCCCAGTACCCCTCACGCTCCATACAGCAGATCCCCTCATTCATGCTGATCTGGATTTTGATGCTCCACGATCACTTTCTTGCCAACGGCATGGATGAATTGACCGGAGAATTGCTCCCCAAAGCCGAAAAAGTCCTGGAATATTTCGCCGGTAAGGAAAAGGACGGTCTGGTCGCCATACCCGGTTGGAACTTCATCGACTGGTGCAACAACTGGGAATCCGGCACTCCGCCGGGCGGAGAGCAGAACAGTATTCTCAACTTTTTCCACCTTTTGGCGTTACAGGCGGTTTTCCAAATGAGCGGCAAAACTGAATACCGGGAAAAAGCAAAAAAACTTCATGCCGATATCCATTCTGCATTTTTCGATGAGCAGACCCATCTTTACGCCATCGACCGGGAACACAAATTCTTTTCCGAACACGCCAATGTGCTGGCACTGATCGCCGATGATCCCCGGCCGGAAATCATCGATGCTCTGCGGAAAAGAGACGATCTGACCCCATGCAGTATATATTTTTCCTACTACTATCTGGAAGCGTGTATGAAGTGCGGCATGGATGATCTTGCAGAAAAACGGCTCGCCCTCTGGGAGAAGTTGCCGGATGAGGGATTGACCACCTTTCCGGAAGAATTCACCAATCCGCGTTCCGATTGCCACGCCTGGGGATGCTACATTCTCAAATATCTGCGCCAGAAAAAATCTGCGGGAAAAAGGATTTTTTGAAAATCACCACACCCGATATCCCAAAAACATTTGCCGGAATTGCTCTTACAGCCAACGATAAAAGCAATTCCGTTTTTTATTCACAATAAAAAAACTCCACCACAAAAATTTGCAGTGGAGTTTGTGACTTTTACGCCATCATCACTTTTCGTGATAGTGGGTATGCAGCAGATGGTGAGCCTTTTCACTGCCCGGCTGACCAAGATACTCGGCATAGAGTTTCTTGATGTCGCTGTTTTCGTGAGAAAGACGCAGAGTCTTGCTTTCATCCTCGGTGTAGAGGCCTTTCATGCGCTTTTCAAGCAACGCAGTGTCGCCATGCAGGAAGGGCTGACCGCCGCCGTTGATACAGCCGCCGGGGCAAGCCATGATCTCGATCGCCTGGAAGCGGTTGGGATCCTTACGGACAGTATCCAGCACTTTTCTGGCATTACCCAGACCGGAGCAGACCGCAACATTGATGGTTTTGCCCGGAGCGATTTCCACTTTGGCTTCCTTGATGCCATCCAGACCGCGGACCGCGCGGAAGTTGATGGCGTCGCCATCCAGATTCTTGCCGTTGAGCATGAAGTAGACGGAACGGCAGGCCGCTTCAAGCACACCGCCGGTAACACCGAAAATGTCGGCGGCACCGCTGGATTCACCCAGAGGACTGTCAAATGTGTCGTCATCCATATTGGCCAGGTTGATACCGGCTTCACGGAACATTTTGCAAAGTTCACGGGTGGTGACCACATAGTCCACATCACGGACACCGTTGGGGGCAAATTCCGGACGGGCGGCTTCATATTTTTTCGCCTGACAGGGCATAATGGAAACGACGATGAGATCTTCCGGTTTGACACCGATCTTTTCAGCATAATAACTCTTGGCGATCGCACCGAACATCTGCTGCGGTGATTTGCAGCTTGAGGGGATGTGGAGCAGATCAGGGTAGTTATGCTCGATGAAGTTGATCCAGCCGGGGCAGCAGCTGGTGAGGATCGGCAGATTCTTGCCGGTTTTGATTCTTTCGACGATCTCGTTGCCCTCTTCCATAATGGTCAGGTCAGCGGAGAAGTTGGTGTCGAAAACTTTGTCAAAGCCCAGCGCACGCAGACCGGCAACCAGTTTGCCCGTCACCGGGGCACCGGCATCAAAACCGAATTCCTGACCGACAGCGACACGCACTGCCGGAGCAGTCTGCACGATGACAGTCTTGGCCGGGTTGTTGATGGCTGACCAGACTTTTTTCACATAGCTGATACCGGTGATGGCACCGACCGGACAGACGTTGACGCACTGACCGCAGAAGGTACAGTTGGTGTCAGCCAACGGGATCATGCTGGCAGTACCGACCTTGGCGGAAAATCCGCGGCCGTTACCGGTCAAAGCACCGACAGTCTGAACATTGTTACAGACCGTTTCGCAACGGCGGCACATGATACATTTGGAAAGATCACGCATGATCGCTTCGCTGGAATTATCCACCGGGAAGCGGTTTTTCGCACCGGAAAAGGCGATTTCCTGAATACCGAATTCAGCGGCGAGCATCCGCAATTCGCAATCCTGGCTCTTGGCGCAGGTAAGGCACTGCTGCGGGTGGTCGCTGAGCATCAGTTCCAAAACGGTACGGCGGGCATTCAAAGCACGCTGACTGTTGGTGTGGACAACCATACCTTCCATGACCGGAGTGGCACAGGCGGGGGCGAGGTTGCGGCGGCGTTCGACTTCGACCACGCAAATACGGCAGCTGGCGGGCTTGTTGGAAATGCCGCAGCCGAGTTTGTCGCAGTAGCAGAGAGTCGGGATATTGATATTGAGCTGGCGGGCAGCATCCAGAATAGTGGATCCGGCCGGAACCGTTACCTGCTTGCCATTGATCGTAAGATTGACACTGTTCATGGTTACATTCATCCTTTGACAATCGCTTTTTTCGGACAGCCGTCGATACAGGCACCGCATTTGATACATTTGGCGGTATCGATAACGTGAAGCTGTTTGATTTCACCTTTGATCGCATCGACCGGGCAGTTGCGTTTGCATTTGGTACAGCCGATACAGTCGGAAGTAATGGTCAGCGTGTAGAGTTTCGGGCAGGTGCCGGCAGGACATTTTTTATCCACGACGTGAGCCATGTACTCATCACGGAAATAACGCAAGGTGGAAAGGATCGGGTTCGGCGCAGTCTGACCGAGTCCGCACAGAGCGGTATCGGTGATGGTTTTGGCCAGAGATTCGAGTTCATCAAGCATCTCGACCGTACCATTGCCGTCGCAGATCTTCTCCAGCATTTCCAGCATACGGCGCGTACCGATACGGCAGGGGGTGCATTTACCGCAGGATTCATCTTTGGTGAAGTCCAGATAGAACTTCGCCATTGCGGGCATACAATCCTTGTCGCTCAACACGATCATACCGCCGGAACCCATCATGGAACCGATCTTGGAAAGGTTGCCGTAATCGATCGGGGTATCGAGGTTCTCTTTGGTGATACAGCCGCCGGAAGGTCCGCCGGTTTGCACCGCTTTGAATTCTCTGCCGCCGGAAATACCGCCGCCGATTTCGTAGATAATCTCACGCAGAGTGGTTCCCATCGGCACTTCGACCAGACCGACGTTGTTGATCTGACCGGCCAGAGCAAACACTTTCGTACCGCTGTTGCCGCTGATGGTGCGTTTGAAGTTGCCGTTTTCATCCAATTCGGGCTGCCAGTTACCGATTTTGGCGTACCATGCGGCACCCTTGTTGATGATAACGGGGATGGAAGCGTAGGTTTCCACGTTGTTCACGTTGGTACTGCAACCCCAGTAACCGCCACCGATATTGGCCGGGAACGGCGGTTTGGTGGTCGGTTCGCCGCGCAGACCTTCCATGGAGTGGATCAGAGCAGTTTCCTCACCGCAGACGAATGCACCGGCACCGAGTTTGATATCGATATCAAAGCTGAAGTCGGTTCCCATGATGTTCTTGCCGAGCAGACCGGCTTCGCGGGCCTGTTCGATAGCGAAGCGCAAACGGCTGACCGCCAGCGGATATTCCGCACGGATGTAGACCAGACCCTGCTGGGCACCGATGGCATAAGCACCGATGGCCATGGCTTCGATGATGCTGTGCGGGTCGCCTTCCATGATGGAACGATCCATGAATGCTCCGGGGTCGCCCTCGTCAGCGTTACAGACGATATATTTTTCTTCCGCCTTGACACCGGCGGCGATCTTCCACTTCATACCGGTCGGGAAGCCCGCACCGCCACGGCCGCAGATACCGGAATTGAGAACTTCCTGCACGACCTGATCGGTACTCATGTTGAACAGGCATTTGGCCAAAGCCTGATAACCGTCATTGGCGATGTACTCTTCGATATCTTCCGGATTGAGCAAACCGCAGTTACGCAGAGAGATGCGCTGCTGTTTGGCATAGAAGGACATCTTGGCATAATCCTGCACGCGTTCTTTGAGCAGCGGCTCCACGAAAAGCAGACGCTCGACCATTTTTTTGCCGACGATGTGGCTTTCAACGATCTCTTTGGCATCATCGGGAGTGACCTGCACATAGAAAACGTTATCGGGCATGATCTTGACGATCGGGCCCTGCGCACAGAATCCGAAGCAACCGGTCTGCACCACGCGGACATCATTTTCCAAACCGTTTTCTTTGATGTACTTATTGAGATTCTCCATCAATTCCTTGGCGTTGGAAGCGTGACAACCGGTACCGCCGCAGCAGAGGATATCTTTTTTAACGGAATTGATGTCATGTTCCGCAGTGCTGCGCAGAGCGAGTTTGCCCTTGGCGGCATTGAAAGCAGCCATCAATGCTTCCTGTGAGTTGATCTTATTCATAGTAAATTACCCCTGCTTCTTGTATTCGTTGACGATCTCGACCGCTTTGGCCGGAGTGACTTTACCGTAGACTTTGCCGTTGACCATCATCACCGGAGCCAGACCGCAGGCACCGACGCAACGCAGCGCGGAAATGGAGAAAAGACCATCAGCAGTCGGATTGGTATCGGCTTTGATACCGAGAACACGCTCGATTTCGGAAAGAACCTTTTCAGAACCTTTGACGTAACAGGCAGTACCCATGCAGACGTCGATACAGTATTTGCCTTTGGGTTCAGTAGTGAAGTAGTTGTAGAAACTGACCACACCGGAAACCTGCGCTTCGGTCAGGAAAAGTTTCTTTGCGACATGGATCTGGACCTCGCGGGGCAGGTAACCGAAAATATCCTGCGCGCGATGCAATACCTGGATCAGACGGCCGCGGCGGCGTTCATCGTCGCGCACAATGCCAAGCGTATCGATGAAAGCATCGAGTTCGGCAAATTTGGCAGCTGCTCCTTCCGACAATTTGTTGCAACACATTTTTCAAACCTCATTTGTTAATGAAAAACCATACCGCGCATAACGCACGGTTAAACCACTTTTTCTTTGGCCGGTCACTCCCCCTCCCCCGGTTGCCGGCGATAAAATTTTATACTTTATATTTACGAACTTTGATTAAAAAGTTTTAATCTTCCGACATTCTATCCTGCTTGCGTTTGACGGCCAGCATCGCCAATCCCCCGGCAATGACTTCCCGCTGCACGACCACACCGGGCGGCACTTCCAGAGAAACGTTGGCAAAATTCCAGATATATTTGACTCCAAGGGAAACCAGTTGATCGGCAACGCTCTGGGCAGCGGTATTGGAAACACAGATCACCGCGATCTCCGGCATATTACCGGCGAAACACTCTGCCATATCCCTGATATGACGGACTTTACGGCCGTAGATCTCTTTGCCGATCTTCTGCGGATCGCAATCAAAAACATGATTGATACAAAAGCCGTAGTGTTCAAAATCGTTATAGCCGAGCAATGCAGTTCCCAGAGAACCGGCTCCGATCAGAGCGGCGGGCAGAAGTTCATCCCAGCCCAGATAATTTTTGATATAGCGGATAAGTTCATTGACATCGTAACCGACTCTGCGCTGGCCGGAAATACCGGTAAGGGAAATATCTTTGCGCACGACGATCAATTCGATATGCATATATTCGGCAAGTTCAGTAGAGGAGACGCTGCTGCGGCCTTCGGCTTGCATTTTCAACAACTTATGCAAGTAAGTCGGCATACGGCGGATTGCCGGGATATTCAATATTTTGTCCTGACGCATATTCAAAGAAAGTCCTGATGTCACTTTCCGGTAACCGGAAAAATGCAACCTATTCACCGCTGCGACGACCACGGTGAAAACCTTCTTCACAACGCCGCACCCATAATATAACACAAAAAATAACTATTTCAAACTGCTTTACGTTAAAAATATAAAAAAATATCTATTTCTTTTTCATTATTCGAAAACTCATCCGAAAAAAATTTTTTCTGCCATTTGCATTAGCCGGATAACGGAGTTATATTATATAGAATAAAGAGGTTCACCAATGTTGTACGGATTTTTCAAACGATGGCGCACCGCGCCGGAACGATACTGAACACCGCACGGAAACTGTTTCCCGTTGCGGTATATTTCCGTACCCGTCTGTTTTCCTGCGATTACAGAAGTATTTTTTCAACTCACCCTGATATGTTACAGCAATTTTAATTTTTTATAAGGATATATTTATTATGGACTTCAAACGTTATTTCCGGGATTACCCCGATCAGAACGGCTTTTTCGGACCTTACGGCGGCATCGAAATTTCCGATGAACTGGCGAAAGCCTGCCGCGAAATCGATCAAGCCTACCGCACCATCTGTCAGTCATCCAGATTCATCAGTGAATTGCGCCGCATCCGCAAGGAGTTCCAGGGCCGCCCGACCCCGGTCTACCACTGCAACCGCCTTTCCGAAATGCTCGGTCACTGCCACATCTACCTGAAACGGGAGGATCTGAACCATTCCGGCGCGCACAAACTCAATCACTGCATGGGTGAAGCTCTGCTGGCTTCCTACATGGGCAAAAAGAAACTCATCGCTGAAACCGGTGCCGGTCAGCATGGCGTGGCTCTCGCCACCGCCGCCGCCTATTTCGGGCTGGAATGCGAGATCCACATGGGCGAAGTCGATATCGCCAAACAGGCCCCCAACGTGGCAAGAATGCGCATCCTCGGCGCGGAAGTCGTCCCCGTTTCCCACGGCCTCAAAGCCCTCAAAGAAGCGGTGGATTCCGCCTTTGAATCCTATGCGAAACAATATGATACCGCCATTTACTGTATCGGCTCCGTTCTCGGCCCCCATCCTTTCCCGATGATGGTGCGTGACTTCCAATACTGCATCGGTGAAGAGGCGCGCGAACAATTCCTCGATATGACCGGCCATCTGCCCGATGCCGTCTGCGCCTGTGTCGGCGGCGGATCCAACTCCGCCGGCAGTTTTGCCGCATTCCTCGCTGACCCCGTCGATCTCATCGGTGTCGAACCGCTCGGCCACGGTCCCGCATTCGGCGGACACGCCGCCAGTCTGACCTACGGCGAACCCGGTTCCATGCATGGTTTCCGCAGTTATATGCTCAAAGATGAAAACGGCGAACCCGCTCCGGTATACTCCATTGCCAGCGGTCTGGATTATCCTTCCGTCGGCCCGGAACACGCCTTCTGGAAGGATCTCAACCGCGTGCAGTATGAGACCATCGATGACAAAGAGGCCGTCGATGCCTTTTTCAAACTTTCCCGCTACGAGGGCATCATCCCCGCTCTGGAAAGTTCCCACGCCATCGCCTACGCTATGAAATGGGCCAAACAGCACCCCTACGGTTCGATCATTGCCACCTGCTCCGGCCGCGGCGACAAAGACCTTGACTACGTCATCGAAAACTACGGTTTCGGTGAAGAATACAAGTTTTAAGGGAGGATTTTCTCATGCCTTTTGACCGTGGTTCTTTTACCTTTACCATGTTTGAGATCGAGGGTGATATCCCGGAAGATTTCGCCAATTGTTTCCTGCCGGGCAAAGCCGGCACTCTGGATTCAGTTTCCGCCGAAACCCAGCTCGGCTGGGTGACCGGCAAACATCTGCTGGATACCAACATCGACGAAACCACCATCTCCCGCGGCGGAGCATACTGCCTGACCTTGCGTCAGGCAGTCCGCAAGATCCCCGCTTCTTTGCTCAATGCATTGTGTATGCGTGAGGAACAGGCCTTCCTCGCCGCCAATCCCGGCAGGGAATACGTTTCCGGCAAAGACAAAAAACGCATCAAAGAAGATGTTGTGGAAAGGCACATCAGCAAAATGCCCCCCGCCCTTTCCGGTATCCCCATGGTGCTTGAACCGCACACCAAACTGCTCTATCTGGGTACTGCCAGCCAGACCCAGATCGACCTTTTCGTCGATCAATTCTACCGGGCAACCAAACTGGAACTCATCCAGTTGACCCCCGCACTGATCCTCGACCGGGAGTTCCACACCACGCCGGCCGCCGTGCCGGTGCTGGAACTTTCCGGCAATCCCAATGCCCCGACTGAACCTGCCATCGGCCGAGATTTCCTCACCTGGCTGCTCTACTACTGCGAAAAAATCGGTAAAGTCACCATCGGCAGCAACGATTTCGATGCCATGATCGAAGATCCATTGCTCTTTTCCGGCGACGGCGATGCCCTCGGTTCCGGTGAAGCAACCATCAAAAAAGGCGACAGCCCCATCCGCAGTGCCGAAGTCAAAGCCGCCCTTTCCGTCGGTAAAAAACTGCGCAAAGCCAAAGTGTCACTGACCAGAGATGACAACTCCATCTGGAGCGGCACCTTTGATGCCGACAATTTCGTTTTCGGCTCATTCAAACTGCCGGAAAGTGAAGAAATGAATCCCGATGAAGTCTTTGCCGACCGTGTCCGCGCCCTGGGCGACTTCCGGGAAGCGTGGATCGAATACTTCAAACTTTTCGCCAAAGCCATGCTCGAAAATTACGATCAGACCCTTTCCGGAATGCGCCAGTGGGTCAAAGACCGGGAGGCCATCTGAATCATGTCTGCTCATCCGGAAGATCAAAACATCAATATCCTTACTTCTGCATATTGTCACGTCATACCGCAACGTGACCATGCCGAATTGGATATGGGCTGCGGAGCCGGAAGTTTCACCGTCGCTCTCGCCGCCAAATATCCCGACCGGCAGATTTTCGCCGCCGATGTCATGATCGGCCGTCTGCGTAAAGTCGTCAGAAAATCGGAACAGGCCAACTTGCAGAATATTTCCGTTCTCCGGGTCGAGGCCCGCAACCTGATCGCCATGATGCTTCCGGATGCCTCACTTGACCGCATCCATCTGCTCTGCCCCGACCCGTGGCCCAAAAACCGCCACCGGGGCAACCGCCTCATTTGCAGTGACTTCACCACTCAACTGCACCGGGTTTTGAAAACTGACGGCATCTTTCACTTTTCCAGCGATGACGAATACTACTGCAACGCCGTGAATAAAGTCATCGCCGCTTCCGGACTCTTTCAACTTCATCCGGCGGGCATCGCCGACCTCGACGGCGTAAAAAGTGATTTTGAAAAACGCTGGCTCGCTGAAGGAAAAGTTGTCCACCACCGGGCATGGATCAAACTCCCGCTGCCCAAAATCACTATCGGTCACTGAATCTTTTTGGAGAATAACATCATGAATATCTATCAGGAACTTAAAGCCCGCGGTTTTATCTATCAGGAAACCGATTCTGCCCTCATTGAGAAAAAACTTACCACCGAAAAAGTGGTCTTTTACTGCGGTTTCGACCCCACCGGCGACAGTTTGCACGTCGGCCACCTCCTGCCGGTAATGGCCATGCGTATGCTCCAGAAAGCCGGTCATGTACCCACCGTACTCGTCGGCGGAGCCACCGGCGCCATCGGAGACCCTTCCGGCCGCTCCACCGCGCGCAATATGCTCACTTTGGAAACCGTCGCCCATAACGTCGAATGTCTCAAATCGCAACTTGCCCGATTCATCACCCTCGAAAACGGCGAAGCCAATTTCGTCAACAACTACGACTGGTTCGGCCAAATCAAACTCCTCGACTTCCTCCGCGATATCGGCAGCCGATTCTCCGTCAACCGGATGCTCGCCCAGAAATCCGTCGAAAGCCGCCTCGAAAACGGCCTCTCTTTCCTCGAATTCAGTTACTCTCTGCTCCAGGGATATGACTTCTATCACCTCAATAAAGTCTACAACTGCACCCTGGAAATCGGCGGTCAGGATCAATGGGGCAATATGGTCGCCGGTACCGAACTTATCCGCCGGATGTACGATGAAGAACGGCAGGCCGACTGCCTCACCATCCCGTTGCTCATGAATCCCGCCACCGGGCAGAAATTCGGCAAATCCGTCGGCGGCACCAGCGTCTGGCTCGATATCAACCGTACCAGCGCATTCGATTATTACCAGTTCTGGCGCAACTGCGACGATGCCATGCTCAAAGAACTCATGCTCAAATTCGCTATCGAACTGCCGCTCGATGAGTGTATCGCCATCGCCGAACAGCCCAATATCAACCGCGCCAAAGAGATC
Organism: Lentisphaerota bacterium; assembly: GCA_015061625.1. Taxonomy (GTDB): domain Bacteria; phylum Verrucomicrobiota; class Lentisphaeria; order Victivallales; family Victivallaceae; genus UBA1784. Next base: position 15,245 of record SUWG01000021.1, read on the forward strand.
CTCGCTTACGAAGCCACCAAACTTGCCCACGGCGAAAAAGCCGCCAAAGATGCCTTCCTCGCCGCCGGCAGCAAGTTCGGTTTCGCCGATCCCGAAAATAAAGTTTTCACCACCAGCACCATCGCTCAACTTTCTGCCAAAGATGCCGCCGATACCCTGCCGGAAACCGTCATCCCCGCCAGCGAACTGGCTGAAAATATGACCATCCCCCGGCTGCTCGTCCTTTCCGGCATCTGCAAAAGCACCAGCGATGCCAGACGGCTCATTCAGGGCGGTGCAGTTTCCCTCGATGATGTCAAAATCACCGATGTCAATGCCGCCATCACCGCCGGTAATTTCGCCAACGGCAGCCTCACCTTGCGTGCCGGAAAGAAAAATTTCCGCAAACTGGTGTTGAAATAATCAAAAAGCAGTGCTATATTAAGAAATATACGGATGCCAATGTAGCTCAGTCGGTAGAGCAATTCACTCGTAATGAATAGGTCATCGGTTCGATTCCGATCATTGGCTCCATTTACTTTTTTTTACGAAAAAAAAAGTAAAACAAAAAAACGGATTGTCGCGGCACTCCGTTGTCGTGCCTTGATCGGTTTATTTTTTACAAAGCAGTATGCGGCAAGGTCGATGTCAAACAGAGGCAACGGCGAGGGAGCATACTATGTATGTGACCGAGCCAGTGTCCGATAGTTTGACAAGAGATTGCCCGCAAGAGTCAAAACACACAGCGGCCTTTTTGCGAAGCAGTGCGAGGCAAGGTCACGTTTTGCAAGGAGCGACATGAGGGAGTGTACTGTGTACTCGACCGAATGAGCGACGACAGCAAGGCGTGAGATTGCCCGCAATGCAAAGCAAAAACGCTTTTTGAAAAAACTTGGCAAAACTCCCGTCTGATTCGTCTCGGACAGGAGTTTTTTGTTTTGTATCTCCGCTTTGCTCTTATTGGCTTATGCCAATATCGCAATTCTCACTTGGTTGTCGGTTGCCTTCACTTCACTTTGTTCCGTTCAGGCACTTCGTCGGGCTTCGCCCTCCTCATCGATTCCGATCATTGGCTCCATACTTTCTTTTCACGGGAAAAGAAAGTATGCAAAGAAAAGCGGAGTGTCGCGGCACTCCGTTGTCGTGCCTTGATCGGTTTATTTTTTACAAATCTGATTCGTCTCGGACAGGAGTTTTTTGTTTTGTATATTCGCTTTGCTTCATTACTTTTCTTTTCACGAGAAAAGAAAGTATGCAAAGAAAAGCGGACTGTCGCGCCGCTCCGTTGTCGTGCCTTGATCGGTCGGGCAGCAGAGCCGCCCTTGACAGGGGGCATTGCCCCATACCCCCCGGAACAAAAATCCATCGACCGGCTATCCGTTTGTTACCGTTTACCACCGTTAAATCCGTAAAATTACCCCTAATGTGACAATAACAGTTGTCGCGGCTTGGTCGGTCGGGCGGCAGAGCCGCCCTTGACAGGGGGCGTTGCCCCATACCCCCCGGAACAAAAATCCACCAACCGGCTATCCGTTGGTTACCGTTTACCACCGTTAAAGCCGGAAAATTCCCCCAAATATGACAATAACTATGGATTATTCTCCCCTTGATCTCCGTTAATAACAATTTTTTTTTGAAAAAACACTTGTATTTTCAGTTTATTAGGAGTATTTTATTATTAAGGATATAAGCAACTGTAAAAAAATGGAGAAAAACGGCATGGATGACCGGGTTATCGAATTACGCCGCAATATGCGCCGTACCGAAATGAGAATCAAAGAATTTTGCGCCAGACAAGTACCTACCGAAATCTTTCACTACACCTTGAGCCAGATGCGGGCGATCGACACCCTCTATGCCCTGACCCGCGATTCCGGCAACGGCATCCACCTCAAGGAACTCGCTGAAAGCCTCGCCATCACTCCGGCGGCTGCCAGCGAAATGGTCGATACCCTCGTGCGTAAAGGTGCGATCATCCGCAAAAGCGATCCCGCCGACCGCCGGGCCGTAAGACTTCACGTCGGCAATACTTTACAGGAAAGATTCGAATCATGCGAAAAACAACTCAATACGCTGACCGGAAATTTCCTCGACACCCTTACTGAAAACGAAAAACAACTCTTTATCGATGTCGTTGCCAAATTCGCCGAATTCACTTCCGACCCGGAAAACTTCCCGGAGGCTGTCAAGTGATCACCTTTTCTGTTTCTGCTCTGGAAAAGGCTCCGGTCAAAAAATCGGGTATCCTGCCGGAAAATTTCCTCGATCTTGCCCCGCAGGATCAATTTTCTGCCGCCGGTGAGGGCAATTACGACCTCACTGCCTCGCTGGTTTCCGGCGGAATGCTCCTTTCCGGCGGTGCCGACATCCCGGTTGCCGCCACTTGCGGACGTTGTCTGAAAAATCTGCAATTCACCCTCAAAGAAAGTGATCTGCACATCTTTTTTGAATTGGCCGACGGTCAGGAAACCGTGGAAATCGATGAAGATTTGCGTGCTGAATTGCTCTTGAATCTGCCGATGAATCCGCTCTGTTCTGCTGATTGTCAGGGCCTTTGTCCGGAGTGCGGCTGCGATCTCAATGTGGAAAAATGCTCCTGTCAGGTCATTTGCGCCGCTGACAAAGTTTCCCCCTGGAGCGCACTGGACGATCTGAAACTGTAAACATGGATACTTATATCCGCTACTTCATCCAGCATCTCACCATTGAGCGGGGTTTGAGCAAAAATACGGTCAAAGCCTACGCCGGAGACATCTCTGCCCTCGCCGATTTTTTGCAGGATAACCATATCGATTCATGGCGCACTCCCGACCGGGATACTTTATTGGATTTCCTCGATTTTCTGCGTGACAACGGCATGGAAACTTCATCCATCGCCCGCCATCTGACGGCGATAAAGATGTTCTACCGTTATCTCGCCGCAGAAAATCTGGTCGATCAGGATCCTACAACCCTGATGGATTCACCCAAATTGTGGCGGATACTGCCCGACTACCTTTCGCTGGATGAGGTCGAAGCCCTCCTGAATATTTTTCCGGTCAATGGCGATGCACTGACCTTGCGCAACCGCACGATCATCCATCTGCTCTACGCCAGCGGATTGCGCGTTTCAGAATTGACCGCTTTGAAACTTGCCGATATCGATTTTGAAAATTCCATCATCCGGGTCAAAGGCAAAGGTTCCAAAGAACGCATCGTGCCGGTGGCGCAGAAAGTATTGAAATTGATCCGTAAATATGCAACCACCGCCAGAGAAGAATTGACCGCGCTGATTCCGCTGGTTCCATATTTATTCGTCTCCCGCAACGCCCGCAAACTTGACCGGGAACGCATCTGGGGCATCATCAAAGAAGCCGCATTTCAGGCGGGGATCGCCAAAAATATCTATCCGCACACTCTGCGCCACAGTTTCGCCAGTCATCTGCTGGCCAACGGTGCCGATCTGCGGGCGATCCAGGAGATGCTCGGTCATGCCGACATTGCCACCACCGAGGTCTACACTCATGTTGACCGCAGTAAACTGACGGCGATCCATCAGAAATTCCATCCCAGAGGTTGAATATGGCATATTTATTGAAAGATCTGCTGCTCAATGCCGCCAAACTGCCGCCGGATTGGTCGGCAAATCCGGCGGCGATCGCCGCTGAAGCATTGCATCTGGCCCCGGAAAAGATTTCCGGATGTGAGATCCTTTCCGCTTCGATCGACTCGCGCAAAGGCAATCCCAAAGTGCTGTTGTCATTGAGAGTTGACAGTTCATTCCTGCCGCCAACCGCTCCGGAAGAATTTGCCGCATTCACCCCCGTCGCTCCGGAAATACCGGAAAAAACCACACTGACTGCCCCGCTGATCGTCGGCACCGGCCCGGCGGGTATCTTTGCCGCACTCGTACTGGCCCGGGCCGGATGCGCCCCGGTGATAATCGACCGTGGTTCTCCGGTGGATGAAAGGGTAAAAAATTATCAGACATTTCTCCATACCCGGCAGCTTGATCCGGAAAGCAATCTGCTCATCGGTGAAGGCGGCGCCGGAACCTTTTCCGACGGCAAACTCTACACCGGCACCAAAGATTTCCGGGCTTCATGGGTGAAAAAGATTTTGGTGGAGTGCGGCGCACCGCAGGAGATACTCTGGCAGAAACGGGCGCATATCGGTTCGGATTTTCTGGCTCTGACCGCCAAAAATCTGCGGAAAAAGATCGAATCGCTCGGCGGCAGATTTATTTTCAACACCGAAATAACCGGATTGGTCATCAAAAATGGAGTCTGCTCCGGGGTAAAATGCGCTTCCGGTGAAGTTCTGACTGCCCCCAAAGTTCTGCTTGCTCCCGGTCTGGGCGGCAGAAAACTGATCCGCAACATCCTCGGTCAGGTGCAATGGATGCTCAAACCGTTTCAAATCGGCTGCCGGATCGAACACCCGCAGAAAATCGTCGATCTTGCCATGTACCACATTCCCCGCCCGGCGGCTCTCGGCGCGGCGGAGTATCATCTGGTTTCCCGCAAATACCCCCGGCACTCTGCCTCATTTTGTATGTGTCCGGGCGGCGAAGTAGTCAATGCCACCGCATGGGAAAATCGTTCCATATCCAACGGGATGAGTTGTTTTGCCCGCAATACGGAATTTGCCAACAGTTGCCTGATTTCGACCTTTTCCCCGGATGAATACGGCTCTTTGGATAATGTGGATGCCCTTATGGAAAAAATCGAAACGCAAACCTTTGCCGCCGGTGGCGGTGATTACTCCCTGCCGGCACAGGATGCTTCCGCCTTTTTGCGTAAAGAAAGCGGTTTGAAAAACCGCCGGACTTCGGCACAGATCGGGATCATCCCCGGCAGAATAGATCAACTCGTGCCAAATGAGTTATTCAATGCGTTAAGTTCTGCAGTAAAAGACCTCGACCGCCACATACCCGGCTTTCTCCGGCAGGGCAAATTCATCGGCGTTGAAAGTTGCGTTTCATCCCCCGTAAGGATCGTGCGTGACCGGGAAACTTTGCGCACTTCCATCGCCGATCTCTACTGCGCCGGTGAAGGATGCGGTCTGGCCGGCGGCATCGTTTCCGCCGCCTGTGACGGTATCGCCTGCGCCCTGAAAATGATGGAATAATCCGGCAATACTCCAACCCCCTTCCGGAATACACCCCTGACGGAAACCGGTGGCAGATTTTTTTCTTCCGTCAACCACACCGGCACCAATCTGACCGGTGGATGCAGTGCAAGGCAGGGAAAGCAGTCAAATCAAGGTAACGGTGAAGGAGTGTACTATGTACTCAACTGAACCGTTATCCGCCGATTTGGCAAGAAAAAAGCCCGCAATGCGCCACAGCCCCCGCACCCGGTGGCAGATTTTTTATTTTTTATCGGAAAAACATTTGCCCAAATGCGCTTCATCCGGCGGCGCAGTCAGCAAACTTACCACGATCAGCGTGACTGCCGACAGCGGCAACGCATAAACAAACGGATCAACAAAGGGCCACGGATGAGTCGAAATCAATTCCGTTTTCCCGAAAAGTTTTTCACAAATCCCCAACATCGCCGATTCCTTGCGGTGCAGAAAAAGCAATCCGAATGCCGATACCCCGGCTCCAACCGCGATCGCCGCCCAGACTCCGATCCGGGTCGCCCGTTTCCAATAAAGAGCCGCCACATAGACCGGCAGAAATGCCGCCGCACACACGCCGAAAAAGATCGCCGTGCCGCGCGCCACGATACCGGGCGGCAAGATCATCGCAAAAATCAAACTCAAAATAATGCCGATACCGACCCCCGCACGGGTGACTGCCGGTGTCTCATAAGACTTTTTCAACTCTCCGCAAATGTCATGACCGATCGAACTGCCGCTGACATGGAACAAACTTGACAACGTGGACATCGCCGCCGAAAGCATCGTCAGCGCAAAAATATAAAGTACCATCGGCGGCAACGCTTCACGGATGAATATGGGAATGATCAAATCCGGATTGCCACCGGCAACCTCGATCGCCAACTGCGACTGACCTTCCGCCAAACCCTTATCCGTGTAAAAGAAAAATACATTGCTCAATGCGCCGATCATATATGCCGCTCCGGCTGTGCAGAGAATGAAAAATGATCCGACCATCACCGCCCGGTTGAGTTCCCGGTCACTTTTGACCGTCATGAAACGCACCGCCAACTGCGGTTGAGCCAAAGCCCCGATACCGACACCGAGCATCAGACTGGAAACCAGTGTCCACCACCATACCGTATTGAATTCCGGCATGACCGTCCACCCCCGGTGACCGAGTTTATACTCCACCGGCAAACGCTCCTCTACCAGATATGCCATATCGGTCAACGTCTGATGCGCCTCAATTACTCCGCCGAGTTTCACATAGCAGAGAATAAGCAGCGTAAGCATACCGCCAACCATGATGCTGCCGATCAGAGCATCGACATACATCACCCCTTTCAAACCGCCGAATATGACGTAGACCGCCACCACTGCGGCAAAAATCAGCAGCACCGGAATATAGGGCAACCCCATGACCTCCTGCAGAAATCTTGCTCCGCTGATCAGCACCACACTGGAATAAAGCGGCAGAAAACAGAAGATGACCGCCGCAATAAAAATTTTCATCTTTTCACTCTGAAACCGGCGGCCGATGAATTCCGGAAAGGTCTTGGCATCCAGTGCCACACCGATACTGCGGGTGCGGCGGCCGAACCAGATGAATGCCACAATAATACCGAAAGCGATATTCATAAAAACCAGCCACATCAGCCCCATGCCGAATTCTCCGGCAATACCGCCGAAACCAACCAGTGCCGACGTGCTGATAAAAGCCGCTCCGTAACTCATCGCCATCACAAAAGGATTGACCGATCTGCCGGCTAAAAGATAGTCACTGCTGTTGCGGGTCTTGCGGTAACCGCGGAAACCGAGATAGCTGATCATTGCCACATAAAGCAGTAGCAACGCCCCCATCGCCAAAGTATTGACCGATTCTCCGATCGCACCGAAAACACTCATTTGTCATCCCCGCCTTTATTCCACCGCAATGCACCGTAAACCACCCCGAAAAGCGATGCGGCAACACTGCCCATCACCGCTCCGGCAATGTAGATATCTCCAAATCCCAACATAACAGCCCCCGTAAATTGCAAAAAAATAAAAAAAACGGACGGAGTTTTTTGAACTCTGTCCGTTACTTTCTAAATCCTCAACTCCGCCGGATTACGCTTTGACGTAGTTTCCGGTACGGATACAAGCGGTACACATTTTGACCGTTTTGACGGTGCCGCCTTCATTGACTTTGACATTCTGCAAATTGACTTCGAATTTGCGTTTGACGTTTTTCACAACGTGCATACCGATACCACCGGCTTTGATCGCCAAACCTTTACGGGTGATACAGCCGCCGTTGCCTTTGGTTTTGCCGCAGATGGCGCAGACTTTACTCATGACCCTACCTCATTATAGTTAATACAAATATACAGACAAAAAATGGTGAGTTGGCCGGGACTCGAACCCGGGACCACCGCCTTAAAAGGGCGATGCTCTACCGACTGAGCTACCAACCCACCTTGGGTGCATCCGAAGTGTTATCGGATAACAGTCATATAAAATAACCGCTGTTTACTGAAATTGCAAGTCGAGTTTTGAAAAAATCTTCATTTTTTTGCAGATTTTCTCTCCTGAAGCTCATTTTGCAGTTCTTCATCGGCAGCCAACACCTGATTTTTCTGCTTTTCACGGAAGTTTTTCAGCTTGGCAGCCAGAGCCGCATCGGCAGTTGCCAGAATACTCACCGCATAAAGTGCGGCATTTTTCGCCCCTGCTTTGCCGCAAGTAACCGCCGCCACCGGAATACCCGGAGGCATCTGCACCGTCGCCAGAAGTGAATCCACCGCCTTGAATGGCTCGGAAGCCATCGGGATACCGATCACCGGCAACGTGGTGTGAGCCGCAACCACTCCGCCCAGATGGGCAGCCATACCGGCGGCACAGATGATCACTTTGCAACCATTCTTTTCCGCATTGGCGGCAAATTCTGCGGCCTCATGCGGCGTGCGGTGGGCGGACATGATCCGGGCGGTAAACGGCACATCGAATTCATCCAGTACATCAAAGGCATTGCGCACGATCTCCAGATCGCTCTTGCTGCCCATCATAATTGCGACACTCATATTCACCTCTTCATTATTTCTGTATTTTAAGGTATTACAATAAATATAATCCCGGAGGCCGCTTTTGTCAAGACCGGATAAAGCCGCACCGGATCAATTCATCCAATTCGGCACACAAATTCGGAGTGAAATTCTGCCGGTTTGCCGGATCAGTCAACTCTGCGGCACTGAAAAAGCGTACTTCGTCGATCTCGCTTCGCTGAAAATCAAACGGTCCGGATAATTTTGCGCCGAATACCCGGACATTTTCCGATTCGATCTCATTGCGTATTCTGCTGTCGAAAAGATGGAACAACTCCACCCGGCCGGAAACGCCCAACTCCTCGGATAATTCCCGCCGGGCCGCCTCCTCAAACGATTCTCCGGCGGCCAGATGGCCGCCGACCGCCGTATCCCACCTGCCCGGCTGGATATCTTTATCCATCCGCCGCTTCTGCAACAGCACCATGCCGTTTTCCGGATGGATGACCACCACATGAGCAGTACAATGGATAAGAGCCGGATTGCCGTGACATTCACCGCGCAAGGCGGTCCCCAGATGGGTCCCCGCCTCGTTATATATATCGAAATACTCTGCCATATTATTTCCGGATGATCGCCAGCAATTCATCCCGTTTGGCTTCCATGAGTTCTCTGGTATCCGCCTCGACGATCAGGCGCAGAAGCGGCTCGGTATTGGAACTGCGGACATTGAACCACCAGTTCTCATATTCCGAAGAAATACCATCCAGCTCAAACATATGACCATCGGCATATTTTGCTCTGATCTCATCCAGAATCGGTTTGACATCGGCAACTTTGGAGTTGATTTCCCCGCTGGAAGCATATTTTTTCAACGGAGCAATCAATTCGTGCAACGGCTGATTTTTGGCACAGATCAAATTGGCCAGCATGATCATCGCCAATCCCTGCGATTCAGCGGTAAAATTCTGTTTGAAGTAATAGTGTCCGGAAAGTTCCCCGGCGAAAACCGCATCATTTTCCCGCATCTGATTTTTGATGAATGCATGACCGACCCGGCACTGGATCGCCCTGCCGCCATTTTCCTCAATGCACTCTTTGACCGCCCGGCTGGAACGCAGATCGTAAAGGATCGTCGCCGGACCGCGGGAAAGGATATCCTGGGCAATAAGGGCGGTAAAAAGATCCATCGGGATAATTTCGCCGTTGTCATCGATAAATCCGCAACGGTCGGCATCGCCGTCAAAGGCGGCACCGAAATCGGCTTTCACCTCGCGCACTTTGGCCCGGATGGCATCGAGCGTATCCGTTTTCAGCGGGTTGGCTTCATGATTGGGGAATGTACCATCCATCACATCGTACATCGGCACGATGTCAAAAAGATCGGTGATCCCGGCGATCTCATACAATCCCATGGCGTTGGCATAATCGACCACCACTTTGAGTTTGCGGTCAACTTTGGCAAATGAACGCAGGAATGCCGCATATTCGCCGGTGATATCATAAGTGGAAATTCTGCCTTTTACCGGCACATCCTGCCACGCCTTATCCTCCACGATCTTCTGGATATCCATAATGCCGGTCGCTCCGCTGATGGGAACGGCATCGGCTTTGCAGAGTTTGAAACCATTCCACTCACCCGGATTGTGACTGGCGGTTATCATCACACTGCCGTCGGCCTTGAGCGTGCCGTTGGCAAAATAACTTTGCGGCGTGGAACTCAAACCCAGATCGATCACATCGGCTCCCTGATCGGTGATACCCCGGCTGATCCCTTCAAAAAGCTGCTGCGAATGCGGCCGCATATCCCGGCCGATGACCACTTTTTTTGCTCCGGTAAAGGTGATATACGCTCTGCCGATGGCATAAGCGATTTCGGCATTGATGTCTTGCGGATAAACACCGCGGATATCGTAAGCTTTGAAAATACCTGACATGATCAAAATTCCTTTTCTGTGTTAAAAAACGGGGTACAAGAGAATTTCCCCTGCCCCCCGTTTTTGAAGTTGAATCGACGGTCGGATTACTTCTCGCAGTCGCAACCGCAACCGCAGTGGCAGTCATCGTCGCCGCAGTCGCAATCGCTGTCATCGCAGCTGAAGTAGTCCTTGATCTGATCGACGATACCCTGCGGGGTGAAGCCGAACTTCTCGGCCAGCACTTTGTAGGGGGCGGATGCGCCGAAGTGATCCAGACCGATATTGAGACCTTCCAGACCGGTGAAGCGTTCCCAGCCGAAAGTGCTGGCGGCTTCGATGGAGACCACGGCACCGCAGTAACTGGGCAGCACTTCTTCCTGATAGTCGAAATCCTGCTGGAGGAAAAGTTCCCACGAAGGCATGGAAACGACACGCACTTTCACGCCCTCGGCACGGAGCAATTCCGCAGATTCCAGCGCGAGGTTGACTTCAGAACCGGTAGCCAGCAGGATGAGGTCGAAATCTTCTTCATCGCTGACCACGAATGCACCGCGCTCGACATTGACATTTTTGGCGGCTTCTTCGCTGTAAGGTTTGAGGTTCTGACGGGTCAGCAGCAGAGCCACCGGACCATCGGCTTTCAGCGCGGCGGCCCAGGCACCGGCGACCTCGTGGGCTTCCGCCGGACGGATCACGGTCACGCCGGGAATACTGCGGAGCATGGCGATCTGTTCGATCGGCTCGTGGGTGGGGCCGTCTTCACCGACGTAGAATGAGTCGTGGGTGAAAATGTAGATCTGATGCAATTTCTGGATGGCGGCCAGACGGATCGCCGGTTTCATATAATCAGAGAAGACGAAGAAGGTCGAACTGTACGGGATCGCCGTACCGTTGGCGGCCATACCGTTGGCAGCCAGACCCATCGCCAGTTCACGGACGCCGAAGTGGATGTTGCGGCCGCCGTAGTTGCCCGGAGCGAAATCGGTTTCGCCTTTGATGTTGCTCTTGGTGGAAGGCGCAAGGTCGGCGGCACCGCCGAAAAGCGCGGGAACCAATTCAGCGGCTTTCTGCAAAACAGTACCGCTGCTGGCGCGGGATGCGACCGGCTCATCGACCGGAGCGACTTTGAGCAATTCTTCCAGGATGTTTTCCGGAACAGTCTGGTTGATATATTTGTCAACGAGTTCTTTGGTAGCGGCATCGGCATCGCAGAAGGCTTTGAATTTGGCATTCCATTCCGCCGCTTTGGCCTGACTGTCGGCGACACAGGCGGCGCAGTAGGCTTTGACATCATCGGCGACGGTGAAAGCCGGTTCGGTATAGCCGAGGTTGGCACGCAGAGCGGCCAATTCTTCATCGCCGAGCGGTTCGCCGTGGGCGGAAGCCTTGCCCTGTTTGTTGGGGGCGCCGAAACCGATCTGGGTCTTGCCGATGATGATGGTCGGGCGGCCGTCGGATTCCACTGCGGCGGCCAGAGCGGCATCGCACTGGGCGATATCGTTGGCGTTGTCGCAACGGATCACCCGCCAGTTGTAAGCGGCGAAACGGGCGGCGACATCTTCGGTAAAGGCGATACCGGTGGAGCCTTCAATACTGATGGTATTATCATCGTAGAAGACGATCAGATCATCCAGTTTGAGGTGACCGGCCAGAGAAGCGGCTTCGCTGGTGGCACCTTCCATCATACAACCGTCGCCGGAGATGACGAAAATTTTGTTGGCGAAGAAATCGGTTTTATCCAGACCGGTGCGGGCGGCAAAGTAGCGGTTGGCGATGGACATACCAACGGCGGAAGCAAAACCGCTGCCCAGCGGACCGGTGGTGATATCGACACCGTCGGTGTGACCGAGTTCCGGATGGCCCGGAGTGAGACTGCCCCACTGGCGGAAGTTCTTGAGTTCTTCCATATCCAGACCGTAGTTGAAAAGGTGGAGCAAGCTGTACATCAGCATTGAGCCGTGTCCGGCGGAAAGGATGAAGCGGTCACGGCCGATCCAACCCGGAGTGGCGGGGTCATGGCGCAGATATTTGCTCCACAACACGGCGGCGTAGTCGGCACAGCCCAAAGGCATACCGGGGTGGCCGGATTTGGCTTTCTGGATCGCTTCTGCGGAAAGGACGCGGATGGTATCCGCTGTTTTTTTCGCCATTTTGCAGTCGAACATTGTAAATCTCCTTTTTTTGTTCGCGTTGCGCCGCCGGAAATGACGGATTTTGAAAAAAGTTCCGTTTTTCCGGTTTTGCAACTGGTAATTTGACTGAAATTGCGTTATCTTTATTAAAGTAACACTAAAACACAAGAAAAACAAGTTTTTTTACAAAAATATGACAGAACGTTTCATAACTTCCACTCTGAACCGGCGTGACACTGCCAAAGAAACCAATCTGCGGCCGCCGACTTTTGCCGAATTTCCGGGGCAAGCCCACGTCAAAGAACAACTGGAATTATTCGTCCGTGCCGCCAAAGAACGGGATGAGGCCCTCGATCACATTCTGCTCTGCGGCCCGCCGGGGCTGGGAAAAACCACGCTGGCGTACATCATCGCCAACGAAAGAGGCACGAAACTGAAAAGTTCCAGCGGTCCCGCCATCGAAAAACCCGGCGACCTTGCCGGTCTGCTCACCTCGCTGGAGCCGGGCGATGTGCTTTTCATCGACGAGATCCACCGTTTGAGTGCCACGGTCGAAGAATATTTATACAGTGCCATGGAGGATTTTTTCATCGATATCATGCTCGAACAGGGTGCCGGAGCCAGATCGGTGCGGTTGAATGTGCCGAAATTCACCCTGATCGGAGCGACCACCCGGCTGGGGATGATCTCGGCTCCGCTGCGGGCAAGATTCGGCCTGAATATGCGCCTTGATTATTATGATACGGCAAGTCTGGTAAAAATCCTGAAACGCTCCGCGGCTATTCTCGATGTGCCGCTGGATGATGACGGAGCCGGCCAGATCGCCTCAAGATGCCGCGGCACGCCGCGTATTGCCAACAATCTTTTGCGCCGGGCGCGGGATTACGCCCAGATCCGGGCCGATGGAAAAATCACCGGCAAGGTGGCGGCCGATGCTCTGGAAATGCTGCAGATCGATTCCGACGGTCTGGATGAGATGGACTTGCGGATATTGGAAGTGATAATCAACAATTTCCGGGGCGGCCCGGTGGGGTTGAAAAATATTGCGGTTTCCACCGGTGAGGATGAGGGTTCACTGGAAGATGTCTACGAACCATTCCTCATCCAGCATGGTCTTCTGGTGCGCACTCCCAGAGGGCGGGTGGCGACACCGAAAGCATGGAAAAAGTTGGGATTATCCGAGGCAGTAAAAGAAAATGATTCGCTTTTCTGACCTTGAAATGCGGGGCTGTTTCAATTAAATTTGCATTTTGTTTTAATTATCTATTGCATTTTTCAAGGTTTTGAGATATACTTAAAGCATGAAATGAAATTAAACGTTTTATGCAAAAGGGTGTAAAAATGCCATCCAACTATCCGACATTGAAAGATGTCAGTGCGGAAGCCGGAGTTTCCATGGCTTTGGCCTCCGTGGTGCTGAATGGCAAAAAGGGGCGGATAAAAGCCTCGGAAGATACCCGCAGAAAGATTCTGGAAGCGGCGGAAAAACTGGGCTATGAACCCGATCGCAATGCGAGAGCCTTGCGGATGAGCCGCAGTTTCCTGATCGGGGTGCTGGCTTACGATGTAAGCACATCCTTTGTGCCGGAGATATTGACCGGCATTGAAAAGGGCTTCATGCACACCAATTACGGGGTGCTGCTGGGGTCGTATTGCACGGAAACAGAGTTGACCGAGTGTCTGGAAATGTTCCGGAAACTCAAGGTTGACGGGCTGATAATCATCTCGACGGAATTCAAAAAATTTCCGGATCAACTGGCGATGTGGAACCGGGTGGCAAAGGTATTTGTGGGCAATCTTTCCGAATTGCCGTTTTCCAGCAGTGTCTGCGCCAGCCGGAAAGATGTCGGTATTATGGCGGCGCAGGAATTGCTCCGCCGCAACCGCCGGTGTGTGGCGCACTTTGCCAATGAGAGGTCATCCAATCATGACGGCTGGCAAAATGCGCTGGATCAGGCCGGCATCAGTGCGGAAAAGCGGTTGACGGTATACAGCAAGAACTATCTTGATCAGGGCTTGGCGACCGCCAGAAAGTTGTTGCGTGACCACCCGGAGGTCACCGGGATCTTTGCCGACAGCGACATTCTGGCGGCGGCAGTGGTCAAAGCGGCGGCGGAAACCGGCCGGAAAATTCCGGAGGAGTTGGAAGTTATCGGGGTGGATGACAGTATGTTGTGTCAGTTGACCACGCCGACATTAAGTTCGATATGGCAGCCGAAGCGGGAACAGGGCGAGATCGCCGCTGAATTGATGCTGAAACTGCTGAAAGATGACCATACCGAGCAGCGGGTGCTGCCGGTGAAACTCATCGTCAGAGAGACATTGAAACCATCAGGGGAATAAAGTATAATGAATGACATCATTTATTTAGACGGCAACGACTGGGAGGCAGATTACTTCCTGCCGGAGCAGCAATACTTCAAATGGACCGGAGTCCACCGCACCATATTCAATATGTTCCGCAACAGTGCGCAGAGTGCCGGTTTTGTCAGCGGAGATGTTGCGCCGGGGGCGATGACCGGCACGGTGCCGGGCTGTGACCGCTCATTTCTGATTGAGAATGGTCAGTGTGAAGACCCCTTTTACGCCCGCAATCTGGAACATACCGTTTATGCGGAAAATTACTCCTGGGCATTCCGCAAACGCTTCACTTTGCCCAAAAAGTGGCAGGGGCGGAAGATCCAGCTGGACTTCAAAGGTCTGGACTACAAAGCAGTGATCTTCCTCAATGGTGCGTGGATCGACCAGCACACCGGTCAGTGCGTTCCCAAATCGACCGACATCACGCAGTTTGTGAAATTCGGTGAGGAGAACCTTTTGGCTCTGGTCTTTGACGAGGCCCCCAAAGGCAGTCCGGATCACCGGAATCACGAACCGGCGGATTTTGCCTATTTCCACCGCACCAATATCGGTTTCGGCTGGGATTGGTCACGGGGCATCGTGCCGCAGGGCATTTGGGACAGTGTGATCCTGACCGCCTACGACCGCACACTGCTCACCGGCAGACAACTGCTCTTTGACGGCGAAAAAGCCTTGGTCAAACTGGAGATCGAATCCCGCAAAGATGCTGCAAATGTGCCGCTCAAGTGCTGTTTGAAACCCCGCAATTTTGAGGGCAAAACCACGGAATTTGCCGCTGAATTGACCCTCGATGCCGGAGAAAACTTTTATTCCTTTGAAATGCCGCTGCCCGATGATCTGCAGTTGTGGTATCCGGTCGGTTACGGCAGTCAGCCGCTGTATACGCTGGAAATCATGCTCGATGATTCGCCGTATACGCTCAACACCGGATTCAAGACGATCAAAATGGTGCGCAATCCGGATTCTCCCAGAGGGGCGAATAACCTTACCTATAATATAAACGGCAAAGATGTCTTTGTCCGCGGTTTGAATTATGTGCCGGAAGATCTCATCATCAGCCGGGCGACGGATAAAGATTACGACCATCTGGTGAAAACGGCGGCGATGGCCGGATTCAACTACTTCCGCAACTGGGGCGGCAGTCTGATCGAAAAAGATGCCTTCTACGATGCCTGTGACCGTTACGGAGTGATGGTGCATCAGGAATTCATGCACGGCTGTACCAATGCGCCCAAAGATGAAGAGTATCTGGCATTCAAACGCATCGAGTGCCGTCAGATCCTCAAAAAACTGGCCAATCACGTCTGTATCACGCTGATCTGCGGCGGCAATGAGTCGCAGTATTACGGAGAGATCCCCAACAGTCCGATGTTTGAGGATTACCGCAAGGCGGTGGAAGAGATTTTGCCGTACACGCCATTCAGAGTGACCAGTCCGGATCTTTCCCGGCCGGGAGAAAGACACCACGGCCCGTGGCATTTCTGCGAACACAGTTTCTGGAATACGCACTTCCGGCAGTTTGCCAGTGAGATCGGCTGTAACGCCATGCCGGAATTTTCCTCACTGAAACGCTTCATCCCCCAACGGGAGATCGAGGCGATGAAAGGCCCGGCACTGGAATACCACTTCTACAACCGGGTGAATGTTTACGATTTGAGCAAGCCGCTGGTCAAATTTGCGCCGGAAGTGCTGAAAGATATGGAAAAATTCTGCAAAGCGTCGATGTTCGCCCAGGCCGATTCTGCCAGATACGTTTATGAACATTACCGGCGGCTTTTCCCGCTGGCATCCGGGGTGGTTTTCTGGCAGTACAACGAGCCGTGGCCGACCTGTTCATTCAATTTGCTGGATTATTACGGCGTTCCCAAACAGGCGATCTACACCATGAAACAGGCCAATGCGACCACATTGCTCTCATTTGAGGATGATTCATGGTGCTGTGCGGATAAAGTGCTGAAAGCCAAATGGTATATCACTGCGGATAATGGTTTTACCGGCAAAGCGGCGTATAAGGCCTTTGACTGCGCCACCGGCAGAGAACTTTTTGCCGGGGAAGTCAGCGGCACTTATGAAAAAAACACCACGCTGCTCGGCGAAGTTGATGAAACATTGCCCGACGGCATTACGGCGGTATTCTTCTACCTTGACGGCAAGTGTACGAGTGTACGTTACTACGGGGTGCCGGATTATCAGGCGGCATTTGAATTGCCCCGAACCACGCTGGAAATCAAACGTGAGGACAATTTCATCACCGTTGCCAACACCGGAAAGAGTGTGGCATTCAATGTCAAAATGGAATTTGCCGGGTTGCCGGATAAGAGTGTGATCTTTACTGACAACTATCTCGGCATCGAACCCGGTGCGACCCGGTGCGTCGAATTTTACGGCGATGCGGGCGATGCGGAATTGACCGTGACCGGCTGGAATTGTTAAATAAAAAAATAATAAAATTTGCCGCCGGGCGGACGGCAAAAACAGAAAAGGCATATAAAGAACCATAAAAAATAAGGAGATGCATTCATGAGAGATGTTACAATGAAGAGCAATTCCTGTTGTGATCACAACAGGAAGCCCATGGGCTTCACACTTATCGAATTGCTCGTAGTCATCGCCATTATCGCTATTCTGGCGGCAATTCTGCTCCCGGCACTCAACTCCGCCCGTGAGCGCGGCCGCAGTGCCAGTTGTATCAACAATCTTAAACAGATCGGTTCGGCGGTGGATATGTATGCCAGTGATTATGATGACTACTATCATGTCAGTGCGGACAATACCAATGTATCCTCCGGAGCCAAATATGATTGGTTCAATGTTCTCAGTGTCCTCGGTTATCTGCCGACGGAAAGAGACGTTGCCCGCTGTCCATCCATTGAGGTTTCACCGACCGGCAGTGCTTCCATCGGGGTCTATGGCGTAAATGTCCGCTACCATGCCGGAATCCGCAAAGACTATCCGAATCTTGGCTCGTGGGGGCAGGATGCGACAACTAAACTCGGCGGTTATGTTTGCAGAAAAGAGCTGCTCACCCCCTCATCCTACCCGACTCATATCGACACGGTCGGCAACTCGGATGTCGAATCCTATTACCGGGGCTATGCCTACTATCAAATAGTTAACCGTGACGGCTATAAAAGCGGTATGCCCTTCTGTGTCCATGCCGGTAAAAGCAATGCCGTTTTTGCCGACGGCCACGCTGAAGCGGTTCAACGTGAAAACTGGTACAGCGTATACGGTTACAGTTGTGCCGATGAAAATCTGATCGTTTACAGTTATTCCAACGGCAAAGCCAATGGTCAAATTTCCAAATAAATTTCCGACAGAAAGGAGTGTTCCCATGAAAAGTAAACGTAATCTCAAAAGTATGAACTTCACCTTGATCGAGTTGCTCGTGGTGATCGCGATCATTGCGATCCTTGCTGCGATCCTGCTTCCGGCTCTCAACTCCGCCAGAGAGCGCGGCCGCAGTGCCAGTTGTATCAACAATCTTAAACAGATCGGTTCCGCAGTTTCCCAGTACCGCAATGACTACGATGATTACTATCAGGCCGACGGCAATGCCAATATTACTCCCGGTGATAAATACTCCTGGATCAGAGGTCTTTCCGAACTCGGTTATCTGCCGACTGAATGGTGGCACGTCGGTGGTTGTCCGTCAATGCCGGATAACGAAAACGGCATCAACATCACCAACAGTTGTAATGCCTATGGCGTAAATATGGCCTATATCGATCCGGAAACCAAAGTCCAATACTCATGGCACAATCAGGCAGTTACAGCGACTGCTCCGTTTGTCGGATTTCCCCGGATGAGTTTCATCAAGAATCCTTCCAATTATCCGACTCACATGGATTGTATCGGAACCGGTGGCGATGCCAGATACATCGGTTACAAATGGTATCAGGCCTACTACGGCGGTCAGGGAATGCTTTTCCGTCTGCACGCCAACCGGGGCAATGCTGTATTCGGTGACGGCCATGTGGAAGCTCTGGGCGAAATGCAGATCTATGAAAAAGCCGGTCTCAACAAAGACGTGGATGAAAATCTCGTGATCTGGCAGTATTCCGCCAGCGGTAAATCTCAATCCGGTACCGTTGCCCGTTAATCACCGTTTTTCACTGTAAAATTGCCTTAAAAAACAGGGTTGCGGTATAATGCGGCAACTCTGCGGATAGGATTATTGTCTTAAAACTTCTAAATCAACAAAGGTTCCAATCATGCTCAAAAAATCACTTCTGCTGATCGCCGGGATGTTATTTGCTTCGGCGTTGTACGCTGAAAACTTCCTGCGTAACGGCGACTTTTCACGGAGCAGTATCGCTCCGTGGGTCTCACCGCAAACCGGTTACAAAAAAGTGCATACCATCAAAGACGGCCAGTTGCAGATCACCGGCGATACCAAAAACAAATATAACGCTTTCATCACTCTGGTTCAAAATCTGCCCGACCTCGAACAGGGCAAACAATACCTTTTGCGAGCCAAAGTCAAAGCCGGTTTGCAGAATGTCGCAGGCAAATATGCCAAAATCGTCATCCGTCAGGCCGATGCCAACGGCCGCGGTCTCGGTTACTCCGGTATCACCGTCGATTTGAGCAACAATACCTGGAAAGATTACACCTTTGTTTTCACTCCCCACCCGCAAGGGGTCAAATTTCAACTCTATATCCAGAGTTCCAATTTCGGCGATGATGAATTCATCCTCGTTGACGATGTCGAATTCGGCCCGGTGCCGGAACTCCAGCCGGAAGGCAGCAATCTGGTGCTTAACGGCAACTTTGAACATTTCCTGCTGATCCCGTGGAAAAGTGCCTTCCTCGGCAGAAATGACAAATTTTTCCAACTCTCCGGCGATACCGCTTTCGGCAGTCAGTGTCTGGTCGTTTCCGGTGACAAAAATCACCGCTACAACAACTTTATCACCATGCTTCAGGATCTGCCCAAACTCGATTCCGACAAAGAGTATATCCTTTCCGCCCGCATCCGCGCCGGTTTGCAGAATATTCAGGGCAAAAAAGTCGAAGTCGCCGTCCGTCAGGTCACTGCCGAGGGGCGCTCGATCAATTACGTCACCCTCTCTGCCAACCTTTCCGATGACAGTTGGCAATATCTGGAATTGATGTTCAAACCTTCCAAACTCGCCGCCTCTTTCCAACTCTATATCATCGTTTCCGGTCTGGAAAGCAGCGACCTCGCCGCCATCGACAATATCGTGCTGCGCCTCAATGAGGATGCCGCCGCCCCTTTTGACCCCGCCGCCGCAGTGCAAGTGCCGACCCGGAGTATGACTGACGGCGGTGTGACCGCCCGGATCGATACCGACCGCAACTTACTGCACAGTCTGACCATCGACGGTGTGACCATCCAGCCCGGTGCCGGACAAAGCACCGTGGTCGCCGTGGAAAAAGATGGTTCCGAAATCCAGCTTGACGGCAAAAATACTCCCGCCGGCGGCTTCCGCGCCACGGCAACTTATGAATTTGCCGACGGTATGTTCCGGGAGATCGTCGTTATCGAAGCATTGCAGGATTTCAATTCTCCGGTCAAACTCTCCGTCCGTCACGGTTTCGACCGCACCCCGTGGCAGAAACACATCGGCGCATTGCGCCCGCTGCGGGTACTGCCCATCGATCAGCCGACCATTTTCAGTTACCTTTCCGATACCAATGACCTCAATCCCGGCATCCTCGACCAGTATCAGCATTGCGCCTACCCGTTGATGATCCTTGAGGGGCAGAATCACTACCTGATCGCCGGTTCCCGCAACTTCGATCAATTCGTCACCCTCGCCCCCAACCGGCCGATGGGCTACCTCCCCTCATGGCAGCGCAACCCCAAAACGGTCAAAAAAGGTGACACTTTCCGCTTTGAAACCAACTGGAAACTTTTCAGCCGTCAGAATTATATGTTGCGGGATGTGTGGAGATTCTACATCGAGCATCTGCAAACCAACAATCCGGTTTTGCAGCAGTTCCTGCCCGCCAGATTCACCGAACCCAGACACTTCTACCCCGGCCCTTTCTGCGCCCACACCTACTTTCTGCAGGAACGAGAGGAGCGCACCCCCGATGGCGCCAATATCTGGTTTTACAGCTGGCATGACAACATCCGTGAGCGTTATCCCATTTCCGGTGAATGGTGGAGCGACGGCAACGTTTTCCGGGAAAAAATCAACGCCGAATATCTCCGGGAATATATGCGCCGTCTGCAGACCGAAAGAAAATTCAACCTCATCATGTATCTGCGCCAACTGGCCAACTTGCATGAGCGTGAACGCGGCGCATTCCCCGAATCATGGTACAAAACCACCCCCGGCGGCGCACTGCACCTTTACGGCGGCGGTTACAAATTCCGTCTGCCCTCTCACGTTGCCGCTGAAGTCGGTTACGATTACATCCAGTGGGGTCAGCACAACTTCGCCAACCCCGATTTCCGCGCTTTCTATCTGAAAGAGATCTTCGATGCCATCAACTTCTATCAGCCCCGTGCCATCGGCTGGGATATGGGTTCGGATTTCGATGAATTTTCCGTCATCGCCGAAACTTACACCCGGTTGCGCAACGCCGGCGGACACGTCAAAGCCGTCGCCAACGAGGGTGCCGGCCCCACCCAGTTGTACGTCGATATGGTGTTGCTCGAAAACGGTCTTTTGGGCGGCAAAAGTGCCTACGACTTTGAAATCAACCGGGCTTTCACCACTTCACTGGTCTGTCTGGAAAGATTCAATATTTTCCAGTTGGCTTTTGAAGCGCACACCACCGGCAGAAAAGTGTGGCTCGCCGATGCCGGTCTGGCCGAAAACAAACGTTACTTCGACTACATCCGCGCCAAACGCCCGGATATCAAAGATGACAAGTTCAAAATCGCCCAGCTCTGCCAGTTGCGCGCCAGTATTTTCGACCTCGCTCTGGGAGCCAGCCCCGGATATATGGAAGAAGCCCGCCCGGTGCCGCCGACCCTCATGCAAGTTGCCGGTGACGTCAACGGCCTCTTTATGATCAATAAGAGTTTCACCGTCATGTTCCCCAACCGGAGCAATGTCGATGGTCACAAGATCGTTTCCGCATGGAAAAATGATTCATCTTTCCGGCTGGTGGCATTCAATGATGACGTAACTGAAGCCGAATTCACCGTGCTGCTCGACCGCAGTTACTTCAATGGTGAAAACTGGACTTTGGCCGATATCCGTGATGCCGTCTGCAAAGCTGTCACCCCGGAAGGCGAAAGCGATATTGCCGTGGAATTTTCGGAAGATGAACAGTACATCACTCTCAAATTCCGCCTCGGCAGTTTCACCGCATTGATGTTGAGTGCTGACAAGTAATTGAATAATTACTCAAAACAGTTAATTTGAAAGGAAAGAAAAAATATGAAAAAAACTTTTACCGCATTGCTTTCCGCAGTTGCGCTGCCGCTGTTGGCGGCCCCCAATTACGGGATCAATGGCACTTTTGACCGGCTCATCCCGTGGCGTTGCAGTCAGCAGGATGCAAGTCAATTTCCGCTTCACCGGATCATTCAGGATAACGGCAACAGTTGTCTGGAGATCACCGGTGATCCGGATAATCCGGCCAACAACCGTATCGTGCTTGGGGCAATGGTGCATGATGTCAAAGCCGGAGAAACCTATTATGTCAAATTCCGCTACAAAACCGCCATCACCAATCCGCACAAAGATAAAACCCTGAAAATCAAAGTAGCGCAGTATGATGCGCAGAATAAACTGCTCAACAATCAGACGGTATACTTCTTCTATGATAAAGAGGGTTGGCAGAATTGTGAATTTATCATTACCGGTATGCCGGGAGTCAAGGCGGCGTGGTTCCACATCGAAACTGCCAACCTTTCCAGCACCGACAAAGTGCTGATCGACGACATCCAAATCACCAAAACCGATCCCGCCGACCGCGGACTGGTCGTCAACGGCGGCTTTGAACTGGGTATCGCCCCGTGGTTCTCCCATCAGCAGGGCGGCGGCTGGCGGCCGATCCACAGTTTGAGCGGCGATACGCCTTTCGGCAACCGCTGTCTGGCAATCACCGGTGACGTCGAAAACACCAGCAACCGCCTCATCATCCTCAATCAGCCGCTGCCCAAACTGGAAGTCGGCACACCCTACAGACTTTCTCTGCAGTTCCGCAGTAAAGTCAAAGAGGAGCCGGGGCCAACCAAAACCGTCTATCTGCGGGTTCAGCAGTTGGGGCCCAAAGGTGAATACATCCTCGGCAATGAGTTGCACTTCCCCCTCGATCACGATCTGTGGACTTACCGGGAACTGACCTTCATCCCCGACCCCAGAACGGATAAAATCCTGATTTATATCTGCTCCGGCAACCTCAAAGCGAGCGATCAATTCTACATTGACGAAGTCTCCGTCCACAAAGCGGTCGCCCCCGGCTCCCCCTTTGACCCCGCCAAAGCCGCCGCTCCGGCACCGACTACCGACGTGAGCAGTGAGCGCGGTACGGCAAAAATCGATGCCGCAACCGGAATTCTGACCAGTTTGACCATCGACGGCAGAGTTATCATCCCCGCCGCCGAAAGATCATCGGTCATCTATGTTCAGCAGAATGATACCGAGGAATTCCTCAACGGCAAAAATACCCCCGCCAGAAATTTCCCATTCAAAGCGACGGTCGAATACGCCTGGGTGAATGGCGAATTCCGGGAGATCGTCACCTTTGAGGCCACCGAAGATGCCAGAGGCCCA
The DNA here is from genome assembly GCA_015061625.1 of Lentisphaerota bacterium. Classification (GTDB taxonomy): domain Bacteria; phylum Verrucomicrobiota; class Lentisphaeria; order Victivallales; family Victivallaceae; genus UBA1784. The sequence goes on from SUWG01000021.1 coordinate 38,452, forward strand.
TTCAAAATCGGTGTCCGTCACGGTCTGGCAGCTGCCGACTGGCAGAATCAGGTTTTCGGCCTTTTCCCCGTGCGAGTGATCCCGTTTGGTGAAAGCACCGTTTTCACCTACGGCGGCGATCCCAACGACCTCAATCTGACCCAGCTTGACCTCTATCAGGGCGTGATCATGCCGCTGCAGATCATGGAAGGCCCGTCGGCTTATCTGGCGATCTCCAGTCACAACTACGATGATACGGTGACATTCCGCCCCAATATCCCGGCCGGTTACGCCGCCGCTCTGGAACGCAACCCATTGAGTGTCAAAAAAGGTGATAAATTCCGTTTTGAGGTGAATATCAACCTCTTTGACCGCAGTAAATTCATGCTCCGTGACGTGTGGAGAGATCAGATTTTCAAACTCTACACCAACCGCCCCGAACTCAAACCCTACATCCCCGTCCGTGATCCCGGCCCGCGGGTGACCGTCAACGGGCCTTTCGGCTCCGTTACCGGTATGATCCAGAGCCGTATCGACCGCCTCTTCCCCGGCAGTGCCATCTGGGAAGGCTGGCATGACGTGCCGAATGAAGAATTCCCCACCTCCGGCTCCTGGTGGAGCGGCAGTAACGGCTGGGCGAAACCCTATACCGCCGAAGAATTCAAAGAACACATCCGCCACTGTCAGGAAGATCTCGGTCTTTCCGTGATCGCTTATGTCCGCACCTTCTGCAATCTCGACTATGCCGGTGACCGCTATCCGGCCAACTGGACCAGACGCACCGCCGGCGGCGGACTGCAGCTCTACGGTGGCGGCTACCGGGTGCAGCTGCCCAAACACGTCGCCGATGCACTCGGCTTCAGAGAGGTCGTCTGGGGTATGCTTGACACCTTCCAGCCCGGCTGTCTGGATTACGTCATCCGCCGGGTAATGAATGTCGTGGACTTCTACCATCCGTGGGCCATCGGCTGGGACTGCGCCGGATTCGGCCCGGAAGATTTCCTCGCCGTTGCCGCTGTCACCCAACATCTGCGCAACAACGGTTACAAAACCAGAGTCGTCGGCAATGAATGCGTCGGTCCCATCTGTGCTTATCTGGATTGGACGATGATCGAAAACGGATTTTTCGGCGGCAAGACCCCTTACGACTTTGAAGTCGCCCGTGCCATACCGATCCCGATCACCTGTCTGGAGCGTTTCAATCTGGCCGAAGCCATCGTGGAACTTTTCCTCTACAACAAACGCACCTGGGTCCGCCCCTACGGTAAAGAGTGGAGTTTCCGCTATCTGCGCTATATCACGACCAAATATCCGCAGTTGAAAGAAAAAGCCAACCAGAAAACTCTGGAACACCATATGCAAATGACCTGGTATTACAAAGATCTCGCTTTGGGCGCACCGGCCGGATTCATGGAAGAGTGCAAACCCGTGCCGCCGAGCATGATCAAAATGTGCAGTAATACCAACGCCATTATCCGTATGGATACCAGTTTTGCCCTGCGCTTCCCCAATGGTTTGGATAGCGACGGCAATCTCTGCGCCTGTGCATGGGCCGACAGCAATACCAATATGTTCCGTCTGGCCGGTTACAACGATGCCGCCACCACGCAGAAATTCCGTCTGACTCTGGATAAAGAGGCATTTGCCGCGGTCGGCTGGAGCATGGAAGATGTCAAAAACAACGCCAAAGTCTACTTCGCCGATCCGGAAGGTGACCGGGAAGTGACGGTGAATTTCATCATGGAAAACGGCAATCTCGTTATCGAATGTGATCTGCCCGCTTATACTGCCATTTTCGTTATGGCCGATAAGTAATTCCAATAAAGTAAAAATCCGGTCGATCTGACGATCGACCGGATTTTTTTATCCCCGGACATTCATTTGCGATTCAGCAAAAAGGCATATTCATCTTCCAGAATATCCGCCATTTTGCGCCACGCAAACTGATCAAGCACCTTTTTCTTGCCCGCCTGACCGAAACGGGAACGCATGGCCGGATCATTCAGTAAAATCTCCGTCTTTTCTGCCACAGCAGAGATATCTTCAGCGGCAGTGAGAAATCCGGTTTCACCGTCAATGATCACTTCCGGAGTGCCATCCAGCGCAAAACCGATCGCCGGGATACCCACCGCCAGTGCCTGAACCACCGCCCGCGGCAATCCCTCATGCAGTGACAAATGCCAGAGCATATCCGCCTGGGCGATATAGGATGCCACTTCATCCGGCGGAACCAAACCGGCAAAATGAAAATTGCCCAGAATCCCCGCCGTTTGCAATTTTTCAGTCAATTCATCATACATCGGCCCGTCACCGACAAAGAGGAAATGGGTATCCGGATGCGTCGCCAGCACTTTCTGCGCCGCCGGGATCACATATTCATAACCTTTCTGGGCAAACAGCCGGGCCACCGTGACCACTGTCAACGCATTTTCCGGAATGCCCAGTTTTTTACGCAATGCGTTATCCCTTTGCGCCCGGTCAAATGCGGCAGTATCCATGCCGCTGTAAACGACCATATACTTTTCCCGTTTGGCAACTTTGGCATCAACACACTGGTCGATCATCGCCTGTGCCACGGCATAGATTTTGTCACATTTTCCGGCGGCGAAACGTTCCAGAAAAATAAACAGCCGGTTTTTCAACCTGCTCTGGTAGGGATGGAACGCCTGACCGTGAACCGTATGCACCACCACCGGTACTTTGGCGGCTCGTGCCGCCATGCGGCCGATGATCCCCGCTTTGGAACTGTGCGTATGGACGACATCAAATTTGTTCTTTTTGAAATATTTTTTCAGCGCAAAATAGGCTTTGAGATCATGCCACGGAGAAATTTCCCGCACCAGATCGGGAAATTCAACCACCGGGAAATCGCCATATTGGGCATTTTCCAGCAATTTACCCTCTCTGCCGGGGGAAAATCCGGTAGCAAGCTCGACTTCATGCCCCTTTTCCAGATGTCCTTTGATCGTCAACAGGGTATTTTCCTGCGCTCCGCCGACGATCAGCCGGGTGATGACGTGACAGATTTTCAATTTTCCACCTGCGCAGTAGAATAAGCCCATTCAATAAGTTCTTTGCAGAAAGGTTCTCTTTCGGCAACGGAAGGAAATCCGGTAACACAACCGATGATAATGCGGTTGTTACGCACAACTCCGAATGCCAGACAACATCCGGCGGCATTGGTGAAACCGGTTTTGAATCCGATCAAACCGGGCACTTTGCTGTAATACGGCCGGTTGGGGCGCGGATAAAGCAGCAAACCGTTGGTGGTGTATATTTCCTGGCCATTGCTCAATTTGGCATAACTTTCACCGCAGGCATCCATGATCACCCGGTGTCTCATGACCGCTTCGCATAAATGAAGCACATCCGAAGCTGATGCGTAGGAATTTTCCCTTTCCCTGCCCTGCGGCAAACCATTGGGACTGTTGAATCTGACTGTTTCCAACCCCATCTCCGCCGCGCGGCGGTTCATCATTTCCACAAATTCCGGCACACTTCCGCCGATCCTTTCTGCCAACTGAAATGCCGCATCGTTGGATGATGAGATCATCATCGCCAGAATCAAATCCTGCACCGTAAGCCGGGTCCCGGCACTGAATTTATGCGATTCCACACTGGCGGCAGCCGGGGAAATCGTGAGAACTTCATCCAGTTTGAATTCCGGGTCGCTCTCCAATCTTTCAGCAACTAAAAGTGCAGTCATCAATTTGGTCAATGAAGCGATCGCCACCGGAGTACGGGAATTTTTCTCCCACAGCACCCGGCGGTCGGTCATATCCACGATGATCACACTGCCCGCCCGTTGCGCCCGCCGCGCCAGAGCATCCGGCAAATCCAACGTGCGACTGTAATCCCACGGGCGGACTTTGGAATCATCTTCCGGCTCTCCGGCTTCGTTTCCGGCGGCGAACAGCCGGTCAAAAAGCGATTCCCTGACGGCGGCAAAGGGATCTTCCGGCACGGCATCGCCGCTGCCGCCGATACAACCGAAGATCACCACCAGATGAATTGCGGCGATAACTCCAAGCAGCACTAAAATTTTATGCCAAGACATAGTTTGATTATCCTTAATATGATTATGTTCCGAAAGAATATAACACTTTTTCAACAAATTACAAGTAAAAAATCACTCTTTCTGCCGTTTAAGTGCTTGCCAAGCCTCCGAAAACAATATATATTATAGAACTTCGGGGAAAGTAACTTGAAATCACAGGAGTTTTGATGCGTTATCCGGAAACATTGGACGAATTGATCGAATACTTCAAACTGCTCCCCGGCATCGGCCGGAGAGGGGCGGAAAGAATGGCTCTTGCCATGCTGGAGTGGGATGAAAACCGTCTGCGCAACTTCGGTTCCGTGATCTCCGCATTGCCCGACACCGTCGGCAACTGCCCGGAGTGCGGCGCGATCGCCCCGAAAGGTGAATGTTGCGAAATATGTTCCGATCTGCGCCGGGATGATTCCCTGCTCTGTGTGGTGGAAAATATGACCCAGCTTGCCGCCGTGGAAAAAGGCAACTATTTCCGGGGCAGATACCTCGTTCTGGGCGGCCGCATCTCGCCGCTGGATGGCGAAGACGGTTCCTCGCTCAACATTCCGTTACTTCAGAAAAAAGCCGCCGCTCCGGAAGTCAGAGAGGTGATCCTCGCCTTGAGTTCCGATGTCGAAGGACGCGCCACCGCCGCATTTCTGGCCGAATTACTGCAGGATCTGCCGGTAAAAATCACCCGTCCCGCCCTCGGATTGCCCGCCGGAGCCAATCTTTCTTACGCCGACGGAGCAACTATTGCCGCCGCATTCAGCGGCAGAACTGACATCTGATCAAAGGAAAACTCATGGATAAATTGCTGGATACCGTTTCACTGCTCAACCGCAATCTGTCAGATTACATTCTGACCTTTTTACTTTGCGGCACCGGAATTTATTTCACCATCCGCACCCGCTTCGTGCAAGTGCGCTGTTTCGCCGAAGGGTGGAAACGGGTTTTCGGCAATTTCTCACTGCATGGTGAAAATTCCCGATCCGGGTTAAGTTCATTTCAGGCCCTTTCCACCGCCATTGCCGCCCAGGTCGGCACCGGCAACATCGTCGGTGCTTCCGGAGCGATCCTCACCGGCGGCCCCGGAGCAATATTCTGGATGTGGGTCATCGCTTTTTTCGGCATGGCCACCAGTTACGCCGAAGCCGTCCTCGCCCAGAAAACCCGCATAACCGATGAAAACGGCAATCTGCATGGCGGCCCATGTTACTACATCAAACACGCATTCCCCAACCTTTTCGGCAAAATCCTCGCCGTGTGGTTCGCCGTTGCCACGATCATATCACTGGGCTTGATGGGGTGCATGGTGCAAGCAAATTCCATCGGCGAAACCTGTCAGAATGCCTTTGGCATCCCCGCCCCGGTCATCGGGATACTGATCGTCATCGCCGCCGGAGCGATCTTTCTCGGCGGCATTTCCCGCATCGCCAGAGTCACTGAAAAACTGGTTCCCGGCATGGCTCTGCTCTACCTCGCCGGCGGTCTGGTGATCCTCATCTGCCGTTACGACTGTCTGCCGGAAACTTTCGGCTTGATCTTCAAATTCGCCTTCACTCCGGAAGCCCTCATCGGCGGTTCATTCGGTGCGGCACTGAAAACTGCCGTCAGTCAGGGAGTCAAACGCGGACTCTTTTCCAATGAAGCGGGCATGGGTTCCACGCCGCACGCTCACGCTCTGGCCAATGTCAAATCCCCTCATGAACAGGGCACTGTCGCCATGATCGGGGTTTTCATCGATACCGCCATCATCCTGACCATGACCGCCTTGATCGTCATTTCCACCATCTACACCGGCGACGGCCCGCTTGCCCATGCCACCGGCGAAACCTACGCCGAAATCATCGCCAATGCCGGATTGACCAAAACCAACCTCGTCCAAATCGCCGTCGCTTCGGTCAGCACCACCACGATCGGCAACATTTTCGTCGCCATCTGCCTGCTCTTTTTCGCCTTTTCCACCATTATCGGTTGGAACTTCTTCGGAAAAATCAACTGCCACTACCTTTTCGGCAAAAAATCGATTCTCTTCTACTCCATTGCCGCTCTGGTATTCATCTACCTCGGCACGCTGGTCAAAAATGATCTGGTCTGGGAACTGCAGGACCTTTTCAACCAGCTTATGGTGCTGCCCAACGTCATCGCTCTCGCCGCCCTTTCCGGCATGGTCGCCGCTTCAGCAAAAAAACAATAATATGCTTTGACGGAAATTACATACATTTTACTCCTTTTTGACATTGAAAAATTCCTTGCGGCATGCTATATTAAGTGTTAATTTCGGTTTTTGCCACAAGACGGTAAAATCCGCTTGTGTAAAATTAAAAAAACACTTTTGTCAAAACATAAACAGAAAGGAAGAGATGATGACAAAGATGCTCAATCAGGCTCCGACCACCAATGCCAAATTGCTGGCTTGGGTCAACAGCTGGGTCGAAATCTGCGAACCCGATGCCGTTTACTGGTGCGATGGTTCCAAAGCCGAATATGACCGCCTCTGCAACGAGATGGTCGAATCAGGTCTGGCTACCCGCCTCAACCCCGCCAAACGCCCCAACAGTTTGCTTTTCCGCTCCGATCCGTCTGACGTTGCCCGCGTCGAGGCCCGTACCTTTATCGCTTCCGAAAAAGAAGAAGATGCCGGTCCGACCAACAACTGGATCGACCCCAAAGAACTCAAAACCACCATGCTCGGTCTCTACAAAGGCTGTATGCACGGCCGCACCATGTATATCATCCCCTTCAGCATGGGTCCGGTCGGTTCCCCGATCGCCAAGATCGGTGTTGAGATCACCGACTCCGCCTACGTTGTGATCAACATGGTCGTCATGACCCGTGTCGGCACCAAAGTTCTCGACGTTCTCGGCGACGGTGAATTCGTCCCCTGCGTCCACTCCGTCGGTAAACCGCTGGCCGCCGGTGAATCCGATAACGGCATCTGGCCCTGCGCCCCGTTGGATAAAAAATATATCGCCCATTTCCCCGAAACCCGTGAGATCTGGTCCTACGGTTCCGGTTACGGCGGCAACGCCCTGCTCGGCAAAAAATGTCTCGCTCTGCGTATCGCCACCGTCCAGGCCCGCGATGAAGGCTGGCTGGCCGAGCATATGCTCATTCTGAAACTTACCAATCCCCAGGGCGAAAGCAAATACGTCACCGGCGCATTCCCCTCCGCCTGCGGTAAAACCAACCTCGCCATGCTTATTCCGACCCTCCCCGGCTGGAAAGTTGAGACCATCGGCGACGACATCTCATGGATGAAGTTTGACAGCGAAGGTCAGCTCCGTGCCATCAACCCGGAAGCCGGTTTCTTCGGCGTTGCCCCCGGTACCAGCATGAAGTCCAACCCCAACGCTATGCTCTCATGCGCCAAAGATACCATCTTTACCAACGTCGCGCTCACCGATGACGGCGATGTCTGGTGGGAAGGCATCGGCACCCCCGCTCCGGCTCACCTCATCGACTGGAAAGGCAAAGACTGGACCCCCGATATGGTCGATGCTGACGGCAAACCCGTCAAAGCCGCCCATCCCAACGCCCGTTTCACCGCCTGCGCTTCCAACTGCCCGGCCATCGCTCCGGAATGGGAAGATCCCGCCGGTGTGCCGATCAGCGCATTCCTTTTCGGCGGTCGCCGTCCGACCACGCTGCCGCTGGTCTATCAGGCCAAAGATTGGGAACACGGTGTCTTCATCGGTTCCACCGTCGGTTCCGAAGTTACCGCCGCTGCCCTCGACGTGAAAGCCGGTACCGTCCGTCGTGACCCGTTCGCCATGCTGCCCTTCTGCGGCTACCACATGGGCGATTACTTCAAACACTGGCTCGAAATCGGCAAAAAAGGCGCAGCCCAGGGCAACCTGCCGAAAATCTTCTGCGTCAACTGGTTCCGTAAGAGTGCCGAAGGCAAATTCATGTGGCCGGGCTTTGGTGACAACAGCCGCGTGCTGGCTTGGGTTTTCGCCCGTTGCGCCGGTACCGGCAGTGCCAAAGAAACCGCTATCGGTTTCCTGCCCACCACCGATGCCATCGATATCACCGGTCTGGAAGGTGAAGTTTCCACCGCCGACCTGGAAGAACTGCTCAAAGTCGATGTCGAAGGCTGGAAGAAAGAACTGGCTATGATCAAAGAGCATTACGCCAAATTCGGCAGCCATCTGCCCGCCGAACTGGTCAAACAGCTCGAAGCTCTCGAAGCCCGTCTCGCATAAGTTACTTTTCTTTTTACGGAAAAAGAAAAGTAACCAAAAGAAAAACGATATGTCGCGCCCCGGATTTCATCCGGGGCTTGATCGGGCGGGCGGCAAAGCCGCCCTTTACAGGGGCTGCGCCCCCGTACCCCCGGTAGATTTTTGCAGTCTGCCGGGGTTTTGTTTGTTTCGGCTCGGCGGGCGGTTGACACCGCCCTTTACAGGGGCTGCGCCCCCGTACCCCCGGTACGGACA
>SUWG01000042.1 GCA_015061625.1 Lentisphaerota bacterium
CGCGGTGATGATTCTATTGAAAAAGTGACAATGATACCTCCTGCAAGTATAATAACTCCCCATATAAAAAAATATTAACAGAAAAAGGATTTTCAAATCCGCCCCCCCAACCCAAAGGAGAATGAACCATGAAATCGAAACCAAAAAAAGAAAGCATCCGCAACAGCAGAAAAATGAAATCATCATTCAGTTTCACACTGATTGAATTGCTGGTAGTGATCGCTATTATTGCGATCCTGGCGGCGATTCTGCTCCCCGCACTCAATTCCGCCCGTGAACGCGGCAGGGCAGCAACTTGTGTGAACAACTTGAAGCAGCTCACCAATGTGCAGGCGGTTTATTGCGATGACAATGACGGCACAATGGTTATGAAAGGCGGAGATTCAAATAACGGTCACTTTCCGTTTTATGCCATAAGCGGTAGAGCGAATACGTATTTCAGTGCCGGGTCATCGGCTCTCCCTGAAAATGTCATTGTCTGCCCCAGCGAAACTCCAGGTGCGTGGCCCAATATCGCCAATAAATACGGTACAGGCGATTATGACTATTCCGGACAGCTCAAAACCTTTTATGCTGTCCCCTACGATTCCAGCAATCATCCGCAGTTGCGGTCTACAGAAAACAAGGCAATGATTTTTCTTAAGGCTCATAACGCTAATTACAACCACTACGGTGTGGCGGTAAAAGGCATAAAATCTGCGTCATCATTTCTGCTTTTTGCTGAGTCTTATGACTCCCGTATCAATCATCAATTCATGAATTATGATATGAATGGCACCAGTACATTCTTGAATTTTCTCCATAACGGCATGAGTAACATGGCATGGGGCGATGGACACGTTGCCAGTATGTCTCCGGAAGCAGTCGGAGCTTCAAATTGGGATATCAAACCTCCCAAAGTCCGCAAAAATGGTACTGTCGTCTCCATCTGAGAAAGGATGATATTTCCATGATTCGCTTCATATTGATTTTATTTGTTTTGTGTGTCCGACTGATCGATCTGTCAGCCGGGGACGCAGTATCCCGGATCGGAAAATCCGGAGATAGCAAAATTGAGATTGCCAGTGATTCTCCCGGTGCCGATAAAGCTGCCAAAATTCCGGTGATGGCACTTTCCGGCGACGAGACAGTTATCCGTAAAGTGTTCTTTATCAATGACAATGTTCCGCGGAGTTTCCGCAAGCCGATGCGGGCATCGGTTGCCGTTTTCTGGCGGTGCAAAGATCAGAGTGTATATGTCCGCAAAATCAAAAAAAACGGCTTCAATGAACAGGTGGTGATCGAGATCAACGGACATAAACTTGTACTGGATACTGCCGACAGCCGGATCCCCAAAAACAATCTGGCATGGAGCGAAGTGAGTTTCCCGGTGCAATGGTTGAAAGAAGGAAGCAATCTGGTCAGCATATACAAAAAATCCCAAAAAGATAAGGATGATTATGTGTATGTCGGCGTGGATACTTCTGTCGAACCTTTTTTCAGCCGTATCAGTCTGGATCACGGTAAAAATTTTGCTGCATACAACCGGCATTTTATGCAGTTCAAAGGCGAATATATGATCCGTTTGATCCTGGAAAATGAACTTAATGAGATTGAAGCAGATTTCAAAAATCCGGTTGATATATCGATTTCAGGTAACGCCGCTGTCCGCAACGGCGTTCTCAAAATCAATGGAGCTCCGGCAAATGCGGTTTTGCGTAACAGTGAAAAATTCAATGTCAGTGAAAAGGGGTTGACCATTGCCGGAGTGATCCGGCAGCTGCCCCATGCCGCAGGCAGTAAACGCAAGGACAACAACATGATGCTTGCGTATAAAGAGGGAGCATGGTTTATCGGCAGAACCGGTGAAAGTTTCAACTTCAGCTTCTGCTCTGACGGCGGGGAATGGAACAATGCTTCTTTGGGCGGACAGTATCCTGATATCGGTACATGGATGCACATTGCTGCTGTATTTGAATATGTTAATGAAGCTGCTCAGGGCAATGTCGGATACAAATTGCTGGTCTATCTCAACGGCGAATTGGTTACTCAAAAAATGTTTCTTTATGCCAAACCGTCATCATCCAATGAACCGGTTGAATTGGGTTCAGGTTACCATGATGAATATATTTTGAATGGCGAAATGGCTTCTTTTGCGGTTTACAACCGCTATATGAATGAAGCGGAGATCAACGAACTTGTCCGGCGGAGCGATAAAGTGAAAAATATCCGTCCGGGATTTGTTGAAGTTTCTCAAGGGTTGGAAAAAAGTTTCGCAGCTTTGAAAAAGCAAGCGAAAAATCCGGAAATGCGATGGTTGATTTCGGCTTTGAAACGTGCCGCCGAAACGGGATTTTCTCAACCTGAATTGTCTGCTTTGCTCCGTACTCAAAGACAATTTTTTTGCTCAAATTCCGGAAAATCAGAGCTGATAAAGCAATTTAATTTTGCTTGTAAAAAATTGCAAATTCTTGAATCAAATGGTTTTATGATGCTTGTTGCCACTGGCGGTAATTCCGGTGTATCTCCGGTGCTTGGCATCTATAATCCCAAGACCAAAAAGGAGATCGCTGCCGACAGGATCACCGGATGGCAGCTGGAGTTTTACACCGGTAAAGTGCGGGATTTTTCACCCGGTGTGAGTTGGCAGATGCACAACTTGCATCAGGACAACGAGGGTTGGAAATTTCAGGTTATCTGGAAAAAATCCGGAGAATTGGAGTGTATTTCCGACTTTAAGTTTGCTTCCGGCAGATTGGAACAGACATTGCAGGTGAAAAATCTGGATGCCGATAAACGACTTTTGAATGTGGTATTCCCGCAATTCTTTGTGGATAAGCTTCCCGGGAAAAGTGATCATTTGCTATTTCCGCTGTTTTCCGGTGTTGTCCGGGATGATCCAACTCATGCATTCGCTATGGCTGGGCTTTATCCGTCTGCCAGAGCAGCTATGCAGTTGACCGGATATTACGATTCAGATAAAAATGGAGTGTACTTCGGTTATGAAGCAGTTGACTGTGCGGTGAAAGATTTGGTCGTCAACGGTTCCAAAGGTGTATTGGAGTGTAAATTTATCAATCCGGTGGCCCTGACGGTAAATACCAAAGGCGGAAATGGATTTTCTTCATCCGGTCCGGGAGTGCTTCAGGTGTATGAGGGTGATTGGTTCGAGGCGGGACAAATCTACAAAAAATTTGTCGAAGCCAAGGCTCCGTGGGCTGTTACAGAACTTCCCCGTAAAGACACTCCCCGGTGGTACCGTGATAATCTTTTCTGGACGGTGGAGATGTGCAATGGACTGAATTCCGGCAGTATGGCAGCATATTTGCGTGATTATTTTGAGGTTCCTTACGCTACATGGGCAGGACGCTGGCAGTATATCGGTAAAGAATCTGAACCGGATCTGATCCCATTCCCGGCATTCATTGAGGTGTACAAAAAACTTGCACCTAAAGGCATATACATTCACCCGTATCTCAACGCCAGAAACTGGGGCTTCCCGGAAGATGTGAAAACTTACTACTTCAACCGGGATAAACATCCCCAGGTGCTTGCCGGAGGATTGATGTTGGAAAATGGTAAGATCCATCAGGAAAATTATGGCAAAATGTTCAATGTCATGTGTACTGCAACCGGTATCTGGCAGGAGCGTCTTTTCAAAAATGCTGCTTTACTGGAAAGGCTCGGAGCTCCCGGAGTGTACTGGGATCAGTTGCCGTGCAGTGTTCCCAAGCTTTGTTACAATCCGGATCATGGTCATGCGATCGGCGATCCATTAGCATGGGTAAAAGGTTATTGGGATATGCTGGAAAGAGTTCGTAAGACCTATCCGCATCTGGCAATGGATGGTGAAGATAACTGTGAAGTATATGTCAACCGGACAGACGGATTCATGACCTGGCGTTTTACAGAACCGGGACATGTGCCGCTTTTCCAGTCGGTTTATTGTGGTGGACGTTGTCAGATCACCGGCAGGGCATTTGACGCATTCGGACCTGGTACCGGCAGTTATCATGCTTCATTTGCCAAACTTGGCGAACAGCTGGTCTACGGTGAACAGATCGGCTGGATGCACTTTGATGATTTACGTTATGCTTCCCCGCGGCGGTTGTATGCTAAAAAGCTCATTCACCTGCGGAAAGCACTGTTGGGCTATTTGAATGAAGCAGATATGCTCCGTCCGTTGGATTTCCGCAAGCCGATTCCTGTGATCAAAGAATTCTGGAGTGGTAATGCTACCAGCGGGCAACGCAGCAGGGCAGTGGAAACGGCTCAGGTGCTTCACGCTCCGTGGAAACGACTCCGTGATGGCAGAATTCTTATTATTTTCACCAATACCATGGAGAAAACCATGACGGTTGAACCTATTCTCAACTATCCGGGGATGGATAAACTTGCAGTATGCAGTGAAAGTGCCGGGGTGAAGTATATCGACCTTGCCAAAGAGAATATTCCGGTGGTGACTTTGCCGCCGTTATCCACCGAAATTTGGCTGCTCGGTAAAGAATTTGACCACAATGAAGCGGAAGCTGTCGGAGAAACGACCCGTAAAGTGGCGGCATTTGATGCCGGAAAAATGATTCAGCGTTATGCACCGCGTTTCGGCAATGTCCGGGATCTTAAGGGAACTCCCGGCGGTAAAATTGCAGGAAAAGATCTCTCATGGCGGATGTATTCATTCCGTGAAGATGTCAAATCACTTGGCTTCAATCCTGCACTTCCGGAATTTTCGGATAACTGGGTCCTGTTGAAAAAAGATGCTGTCGTCTGCTTTGATTCGGTAGAATTCGGCAATGGTGAAAGCGATACTGTCGAATTCACCGTCGCCTGTCGCAAAGATAAATCCGGCGGCAGGATCACTCTATGGGATGTTACCGGCGAGGGAACTGCTGACCGGCTGCTGGCTGAATTTACCGTACCGGATACCGGTGGTTGGTTTACATTCAAAAACTTCCGGGTGCCGTTGGCAAAAACTTCCGGCAGACGTCTGATGATGCTCCGATTCTCCGGCAATGATGATCAGGAGTGTGCGTGGCAAAAGATGACTATGCTGAAAACCGGAAAATCGGCAACTGAATTCAAAACCGCTGACGGTCATCATTCATCAGCTTCTTTCCGCAAAGCCGGAATTATTACTGCTTTGCCGGGGACAGTAGTTTACGGTAGAAATAATTCATGGTATCTGGCTGCAAAATCAGATAAAGATTCGATCACTCTGAATGATGATTCTCTGGTCTGCTATAATTCGTTTGAATTTTTTGAAGATAAACTTCCGGATTCAATACAGATACAGGTATCCAGTATTTCTGGCGGAGAATTGATTTTGACGGATGTGACCAGTGACAATTCGCCTTACCGTGAATTGGCAAGGTTTGAAGTGCCTGCCGGAACTTTGCAGAAAGAATTTACATTACCGGTAAAATTCATTGCCGGAAAAAGAATGCTGGTGTTCCAGGCTTCCGGAGAGGTAACTTTGTATCAATTCAAATTTATCGGCAGATAAATCAACTGAACCGGATCTTTGCAGGCGTAATGTCGTAACGGTCTGGTGTTTTTTCAGCTGATTTCCCTTTATTTACTTCCGTTTTGGTACTAATTACTAAAATGCTTCATACGCCGAAAGGCGTGCTTCACCCAATCCGGACCAGCCTTTTCAGATGAAGCAACTTCGTTATGAAGCATTTTCCGTTTCACTCCAAATATGAAGCATTCGCTTCGCTCATATGATGTAAAAGTGCAAAATCAAGGCTCTTTTTGTAAGTATTTGATTATTAACAAAGTCTTGTTTTTGTACCGAGCCTGCGCAAGGGGGAAGATAAAAAAACGCTGACCATTTTTTCAAGTCTAACAAAAATTCTGTGAAGTTTTTTTCACAAAACCGCTTCACAAGGGCCTTTTCATTTTTGCTCCTGTTGTTTTCTTTTTTCAGAACGGATGCGGTAAAGTCGTTCGGTAAAGCCGCCATCTTTTTCAAAATCGGCGGCGAGGCGGGAGAGTTGTCTTGCCAGCAGAAATGTTTCCTGATTGATCAAACAGATCATCGTATTGGCGGCGACCTCTTGCTTAATGGCGTTTTTGTCGGACG
>SUWG01000043.1 GCA_015061625.1 Lentisphaerota bacterium
TTCCCCTCTCCCCAAACCCCACTCCTCTTTTCAAGAAAAGCGGTATTCTTTGTTTAGTTTCAATCGCAGTTTTTTGTGTCAAAAAATGCAATGATGAGATAACTGCGCTTACGAGTAACTCTATAAGAGTAAAACGGTTTCGTTTTACTCCGCCATGGCGGAGACTATTTGATTTTTTCATAGCTCTTTCTCCTTTTTAGGGTTGAAAATTTACTGTATAAGCATTAAACCAATGACATCTGTTTTTCTCTTAAAATTATCTTCGGAGCAATCTCGATGTGACATTCTCCGCTTTTGCCGCTTTCTTCCACCAGAGCAGATGCCAATGCCTCCAAATCATGCGCCGCAGTGGAGATCGGATAACCGCAGTAACGGGCTCCGGGAAAATCGTTGAATCCGGCAAGCAGAATATCTTTACCCGGCACGATCCCGCATTCAAGCAGACAACGGACTCCTCCAAGAGCCAACTGGTCACTCAAATAATAGATCCCTTTGATACCGGGGTATAGTTTCAACACCTTTTGTGTCTCACAATATCCGCGTTTTACAACATCATCAATAGTATCAAGTGAATAAATTTCACCAATATCATGAATATACTTTTCCCGTACTTCACTTGTGCTCAATTCCGGGAAACTGGCACACAATGCCTTTTCACGGTTACTTCCGGTATCAGGCAGCAGCATTTTGAATTCATCTGCCCCGTTTTTCTGAAAAAACTCCACAGTTTCCCTGACCGCAGGAGCAAAATCCTGCATCACATAACGGTCAGTCGATGCACCGTAAGATATGTAAGTGCGTTTATTGCGCTCGATCAAGGCGGTCAATGCCTGATACTTTTCTTTTTCATCATCCGCATTACCGCCCCATACCGGCCCCATAAGCACGAATCTCTCCACCCCGCGGTCAATCAAATCGCGCACCCGCGGCAATGCATCGCAGTCACGGTCAAAATTCACCACATAACAGGAATAGCCGATCTCTTCAAATTTGTTGAGCATCAGCATTGCCAGATTGTTGGCTTCCATAGTCAGGTTGTTACGTTTGAGGATCGCCACCGTGCGGGTCTGATCACCCCGCTTGATCTTATCCGCAAACTTCTGTTTGTAACCAAGTTCACGGGCAATGCGAAATACTTCCTCTTTCCGCGCATCACTGCAAAAATTACACTCCCGGCGATTAATGATCTGGGAAACCGCAGATACCGAAAGTCCGGCAATATCAGCTATTTGTTTAAGTGTTACAGCCATAATAACTTTTATAAAAAATTTATATAAAACTTTTATATTCCATAATAAATATAGCACACGAATATTGAATGTCAAGTTGATTAAAAATAAATTTAATTAATTTTTCAGCGAGGCAGTTTACTGGAAAAATCCGGTTGCCGGAAACTAAAAAAAAACGGATATCGAATGACACCTGTCCTTCCGGCAGATATCCTTTCAATACCCGTTTTCAGCACTCCAAAATCGCTGGTGGAACCTGAAATCAATCTTCAAGTAATTTAAGCAACAGCGGCGTGGCACTTTCAAAATCCACCCCGTACCAGTTATGTCCGTCATAAGAAATGGTTTGACGGATGGATTCCACCGTGTATTCCACTGCAGTCCGCAATGCCTTTTCCAAATTCTGACCGCGCATCAATGCGGCAAAACAGGCACTGGAAAAAACATCCCCGGTGCCGTGGAAAGAAACCGGAAGTTTTTCACTGTAATATTCGCAATATGAATCCGTGCGGCTGTCGTAAGCCATTACACCGCATTTGCCCGGTTCAAGTGAAATGCCGGTCAATGCCGCCACCGGACAGCCCAGAGAACAAAGTCTTTTCAACAACGCTTTGATCTCATCGGCACTGTAACCGGATTCCAGATACTTTTCACCCAGCATGAATGCCGCTTCGGTCAGATTCGGCACAATGATATCCGCCTTGCCGCAAAGTTCTCCCATGCGCCGGGCAAATGCTTCGTCAAAGCCGACATACAATTTACCGTTGTCCCCCATCGCCGGATCGACAAAACGGAGCATCCCGTCATGGTAAAAATCAGCAAAAATCTTTTCCACCAATTCGATCTGGCGGAATGATCCCAAATATCCCGTAGCGATACCGTCAAAAACGATCTTCTCTTCCCGCCAGTGATCGGCGATCGCCTCGATATCATCTGTAAGATCACGAAAAGTAAACCGGCTGAATGCGGTGTGCGTGGAAAGCACCGTCGTCGGCAAAATCGCCGTTTCAATCCCCGCCGCCGATATGATCGGTAACGCCACCGTCAATGAACATTTGCCCACACAGGAAATATCCTGAATCGAAAGAACTCTTTTCATCACAATACCTTTTCGTTTTCCATACAGTTTTCCACAATGTATGCACTTAATATACTCTGCGGCACTATTGCTGTCAATGTATGCCATACAATTTTCCGGAGTTTTCATAATCCACAAAATTCATCATTAATGGTTGCAAGAATCTTTTTCCGACATTATATTATATGGAAAACATCATTGTATTGTGGAGAATGTTATGTCTATCGCTGTAATTTGTACCGGAACTGAACTGCTCAAAGGCGGCTGCTGCAATACCAATATGCAACTTCTGGGCGCAAAATTGACCTCTAAAGCCATTTACCCGGTCATGGAATTGAGCATTGGCGATCACGCAGACGAATTGTATTTCGCCCTTTCCTGCGCTTTGAAAAGTGCCGATACACTTATTATTTCCGGCGGCCTGGGCCCCACTGCCGATGACATAACGCTGCATACCGTGGCAAAATTTTTCGGGGTGAAAACCATCGAAGTTGCTGAACTTAAAGAAAAAGTAAAAAATTGCTGGGCGGCACGGCACAATTCACATTGTCCAAAATTTCAATACAAACAGGCCATGATCGTTGAGGGCGGCAAATATTTTGACAACCCTGCCGGAGTTGCCTCCGGGATCGGGTTCGATATTCAATACGGCGGCAAATTGCGCCATATTTATCTGCTGCCCGGCCCGCCGGCAGAGTTTGAAACCGTGCTGAATAACGGTATTCTTGATGAAATCGCCGATATCTGCGGCAATCAACTGTATACCAATGGTTTTCTGGTTTGCGGCACCGGTGAAGTAATGGTCGCAAAAACCATTGAACCACTTTTCCGGAATCTGCCGTTGGAAATCGCCTATACCGCTACGCCCGGCGGCACCAAACTGTTTTTGAGCGGCAAAGATAAACTGTTGGTCGATGCCGCCGTCAACCAGGCCCGCACCGTCATCGGAAATCATGCTCTGGATGCCGGATGCTTCGACCTGCCGACTGCCATTATAAAAACTCTTGCCGCCCGGAATATGAGTTTCGGCACTGCTGAATCGTGTACCGGCGGTATGGTTGCCGACTCGATCGTTTCTGTTTCCGGAGCATCGGCAGTATTCCGAGGCGGTATCGTTTCTTATGCCAATGAAGTCAAACATGACCTTTTGAATGTGCCGCAGGAAGTTTTACAAAATTACGGAGCCGTCAGTTCCCAATGCGCCGAAGCCATGGCTCTCGGAGCTTGCAAATCGCTGAATTGCCGGTGCAGTGTCAGCACTACCGGCATCGCCGGGCCGGATGGCGGCACTCCGGAAAAACCGGTCGGTCTGGTCTATGTCGGGGCCTGTATCGACGGCTTGACTGCGGTAAAAGAACTGCACTTGCGCGGCAACCGTAAAATGATCCGGGAAAGAGCCGTTGCCGGAGCATTGCAACTGTTGTGGGAATTATTGAATATGCCGGAGAATAATATATGCTGAATTTCCTGCATATCAAAGATTTCGCCCTCATAAAAAGTGCCTCTGTGGAATTTTCCGGCGGCTTTACCGTTGTGACCGGTGAATCCGGTGCCGGGAAGTCGATTCTGATGAGTTCCATCGAATTGCTCACCGGCGGCAGAGTTGACCGGGCCGGTATCCGCAACGGCTGTAAACAATTTACCGTATGCGGGGAATTTTCCATCCCCCCCGCCTTGCTCCCGGAAATTTCCAATTTGCTCAATGAAGCCGGAATCGATTTTGATCCGCAGGAAACTTTGTTGCAACTGCGCCGGGTCGTCAGCCATACCGCAACAAGGAACTTCATCAATGACATTCCGGTCAGTGCCAAAATCCTCTCGGATATCGGTTCCCGGTTGATCGATCTGCATGGAGCAAATGAACAACTTTCTCTGACCGTACCGGCAAGACAACTGGAATTGCTGGATAACTTCGGCAATTTGGAACCACTGCGGCAGAAATGCGCCGATTTAAGCAACGATTTGCGCCTGTTGAACAAGGAAAAAAATGATTTTGAAGCCAATTTGCCCGATGCCGCTGAAGCCGACCGGCTTGCGCTGATCGCCGAGGAGATCGACCGGATAAATCCCGGCCCCGGTGAAGATGAGGAGTTAGCCGCCAAACAACGCCTCGGTGCCAACGCCAGAATGGTGCTGGAAACGCTCAATATGCTCACCGGATTGCTCACCGAAAATGAGGATGGCATTGCCGACCAGCTCGGTACCGTTTACCACTATCTTATGGAATTGGAAAAAATCGATGCCACGCTCACTGCGGATGCCGGAGAAATTTGTGCTGAATTGCAAAATTCGGTCTCCGAATTATCTGGAAAACTTGCCGCTCTGACCGAAAAAATCGACCTTGATCCGGAATCATTGGCCGTTGTCGAAGCCCGCCTCGGAGAAATACACACGCTCAAGCGGCGTTACGGACCGACTCTGGAACAGGTTTTCGATACCTTTGCCCACGCTCAAAACGGGATAAAAAAATTCAACGATGCCCAGAAAAAGCGTAAAGAATTTGCCCTCCGGGAAAAGTCTTTGCTCCAGGAGTTGAACCATGCAGCTCAAGAGTTGTCGCAAGCCAGAAAAAAAACTGCCGACACATTTCTTGCCGCAGCAACCGAAAAACTTTACTCCATCGGCTTTGAAAATGCCTCGCTGGATGTGCAATTCACAGCGATCGAACCCGGTTCGACCGGCATGGATCGCATCGAACTTCTTTTCAATGCCAACAGCGGCAACGAGTTGCGCCCGCTGCGCAAAGTTGCCAGCAGTGGAGAATTATCCAGAGTGATGCTCGCATTGAAAACCGTGCTGGCCGATGCCGATGCCGTTCCGACGGTGATTTTTGATGAGATCGACATGAATATCGGCGGTGAAACTGCCAACAAAGTGGCAACTGAACTTCATGCACTGGGAAACAAGCGGCAAATCCTCTGCATTTCCCACCTCGCTCAAGTGGCCGCCAGAGCGGATAATCACCTGTTGGTAGCCAAAAGGATAGTTGACGGACAAACCGTTTCGGAAGTTTCCGGATTGAATGATCCGGTATCCGAACTTGCCCGGATGCTCGGCGGCGGAGAATCCGCCCTGCGGCACGCCGCCGATTTGAGGCAGGCTTGTCGCAGCAAATGACAGCGGGCTATACAGCAAAAAACTTTACTCAAGATGTAAGTGCTTGAAAAAAAAAACTTGCACTATATTATAATGACCGCATTTTTTCAAACAGTCATTATTCGGATATAGGAATAAAGTTTTTTTATGATCATCTACTGCCCGCACTGCCATCAGGATTTTGAAGTCGAAATAAATTGGATCGGCAAAAAAGTAAATTGCACAAACTGT
>SUWG01000022.1 GCA_015061625.1 Lentisphaerota bacterium
TCATCGGTCGTCAACTCGGTCGAGTACGGTCGTACACTCCCTCGT
This sequence comes from Lentisphaerota bacterium, assembly GCA_015061625.1. Classification (GTDB taxonomy): domain Bacteria; phylum Verrucomicrobiota; class Lentisphaeria; order Victivallales; family Victivallaceae; genus UBA1784. Next base: position 46 of record SUWG01000022.1, read on the forward strand.
TGCCGCCTTGACTTGGCTTCGACCTTGCCTCACAATGCAAAGTAAAAGTGCATTCGACTGCGGTCTGCGCGGTTTCCCGTGACAAAGACGACCTTATGTGGCTCGCTGTTGGTGTCCGTAATGTCCGTATTGTCCGTATCGTCCGTACAGGGGGGTACGGGGGCGCAGCCCCTGTCAAAGCCCCGGTTACGAATTGGATACAAAACTTTGCATAAATTGCGGGATAAATTCCTGCTCCGCAGAGTCCGATTCCTGTAAAAAACCATCCTCGATCCCCGAAGCAAGCAAAGCGGATTCCGCCACTTCATACTCAAACGCAGAAATTTTCCGGTTCAATTCCGGATAGTTTTCTTCCGAAACCAAACCGCAGGGCAGATATTGATGCATCAGCGAAAACATCACCTGACCGGGGCGGAAACGTTTGGCCACAAATTCAATGATCCGCAAAGTGTTTTCCAATTCTCCGGGCAGGATCAGATGGCGGATGATCACCCCTTTTTGCATGATCCCGTGGCCGTCAATAACGAAATCCCCGGTCTGACGGTACATTTCATCGATCGCCGCAACGGCAACTTCAAAATAATCTTTGGCATGACTGTAACGCAGGGCAAGAGCATTGTCGATATACTTCAAATCCGGCAGATAGATGGAAACTTTGTTTTCCAGCAGCCGCAACGTTTCCGGCAGATCGTAACCATTGGTGTTGCAGACCACCGGCACCGGCAGCGGGTCAGTCAACGATGACGCCACCGCCGGAACAAAGTGGCCCGGCGTGACCAGATTGATGTTGTGCGCCCCCTGACCGATCAGCGAAAAATACAATTCCCGCAGAGAGGACGTATCCATTTCCCGCCCCTGACACCCTTTGCTGATGTCATAATTCTGGCAGAAAACACAATGCAGATTGCAACCGGCAAAAAAGACCGTGCCGCTGCCGTTACTGCCGCTGATGACCGGTTCTTCCCAGAAATGCAGACCGGCACCGGAAACCACCGCCGTTTGCGGAGCATGACAAACACCGGATATGGCACTGTTTCCGGCCAGAGAAAAAGGCCGCGCCGCATTACAGCGGCGCGGACAGAGATTGCATAGATCGTTCATCAGATGATTCATTTGCTGTCAGCAGAATTATCCTGTGCGGCATTTTCTTCCTCGATATCCTGCACGATGACGTGAACATCGGTCACATTCATATCCGTGGTGCTTTCCACTTCGGAAATCACCGCTTTCTGGATATTCAAGGCAACTTCCGGGATCCGGAAACCGAACTTCATCACCACTTTTACTTCAATGGCAACATTGCTCTGCTCACCGAGAACAATATTGATATTGCGTGACTGCATCCGGCGGCTGCCGACGATTTCAGCAATGTTATCGACCAGCGAACTGCCCGCCAGACGGGAAACGCCATCAACTGACAGTGTCGCCCGGCGCGCCAATGAGGCAATTACGCTTTCATGGATACGGATATCACCCAACTCATTGTCATTGAGAACCATCGTTCCGGATCGCACTTCCGGATCACGCGCAGTATCGCTCATTTACGTTTCTCCTTATTGGCACTTTTGGTCAGTTTCTGCAAAACGCTTTCCACAAAACCGGTATCGTATTTGCCCTCAACAAAATTTTTGTGATTCAGAATACGCTTCTGGAAAGGTATCGTGGTTTTGACCCCTTTGACCACGATTTCATCCAACGCCCGGTTGCAAACACCCAGTGCTTCCGCCCGGTCATGCCCCCAGACGATCAATTTACCGATCAGACTGTCGTAGTACGGCGGAATGAAATAACCGCTGTAAGCGTGGGTATCCATACGCACATTGGGACCGCCGGCAGGGATGAAAAGTTCCAATTTGCCCGGATTGGGGGCGAAATTGCGTTCCCAGTCTTCCGCATTGATACGGCATTCGATGGCGTGGCCGCGGAATTCCACATCTTTCTGGCGGATTTTCAATTTGCCGCCGGCGGCGATCTCGATCTGCGCTTTGACCAGATCGATGCCGGTGATCATTTCGGAAACCGGATGCTCCACCTGGATACGGGTATTCATTTCCATAAAGTAGAACTTTTCCGGATCTGCCGGATCCAGCAGAAATTCGATCGTGCCGGCACTGGTGTAGTTGGCAGCTTTCGCGGCTTTCACCGCGGCAATACCGATCTTTTCCCGCACTTTGGCACTGATACCAGGTGACGGAGTTTCCTCGATCAACTTCTGGTTGCGCCGCTGAACGGAGCAGTCACGCTCGCCCAGATGGATCACATTGCCGAAATTATCCGCTAAAATCTGTACTTCGATATGACGGGGATTGACCAGAAATTTCTCAATATACAGGTCGCCGTTGCCAAAAGCATTTTCCGCTTCGGTCTTGGCGGAGTGGAATCCCTGAAGCAAACTTACTTCGTTATGAGCGATACGCATACCGCGGCCGCCGCCACCGGCAACGGCTTTAACAATGACCGGATAACCCAGTTTTTTCGCCCATTTTACCGCATCTTCCTCGGTTTTCACCACGCCGTCACTGCCCGGAGTGGTCTTGACCCCGGCTTTCTGCATGGTATCTCTGGCCACCGCTTTGTCGCCCAGAGCTTTCATCGCCTCGGCAGTCGGCCCGATAAAGGCGATACCGTGACGGCGGCAGGCTTCCGCAAAATAGGGATTCTCGGAAAGAAATCCGTAACCCGGATGGATGGCATCGACATCGCAAATGGCGGCCACAGTCAGCAATCTTTCGATCAGCAGATAACTTTCTCCCGGCGGCGGCGCACCGATGCAAACGGCTTCATCGGCCATTTTCACCGGCAGACTTTCGGCATCCGCTTTGGAATAGACCATCACAGTTTTCACGCCGAGTTCCCGGCAGGCACGGATGATCCGCACGGCTATTTCGCCGCGGTTGGCAATCATTACTTTATTGAACATGGTAAAAATTCTCCTCTCTGCCGCATGGTACGGCACGGGGGCTTATTCCAGAACAAACATCGGCTGACCGAATTCCACCGGCTGACCGTTTTCGATCAGAATTTCTTTGATCACGCCGGATTTTTCCGCTTTGATCTCATTCATCACTTTCATCGCTTCGATGATACAGAGCGTCGTATCGGCATTGACCCGGTCACCGACCTGAACAAACGGAGCGGAATCCGGACTGGCGGCTTTGTAGAATGTGCCGACCAGCGGTGAATCGATCGTTTCCCGCGGAACTGCCGGAGCAGCGGCCGGAGCGGCAGCAGCCGGGGCCGGAGCGGCAACCGGAGCGGCGGGGGCTTGCATGATCACCGGAGCGACCGGAGCGCGGTCATCGCCGCGGCGGAAATAGATGTGATCTTTATCCGATTCGATCTTGACTTCAGTAAGGTTGTACTCTTCCATCAACTTCGCCAGATTGCGGATTTCTTCAAAGTCCATAATAAAATTCCTTTTTTGATTTGTGTTTTTCTGAAAACGATTTTATTTTTCCCGGCTCAAACGGGAATATAATGCCCGCAGAGCCAACAAGTAAGAATCTTTACCGAATCCGGCGATCACCCCCAGACAAACCGGGGCAATAAATGAGTGATGCCGGAATTCCTCTCTGGATGCCGTATTGCTCAAATGCACTTCGACCACCGGCAAACCCACGGCTTTGATCGCATCACGCAACGCTACTGACGTATGCGTATAAGCCGCCGCATTGAGAATGATGCCGTCAAATCCTTCCTGCCGGGAATCACCTATCCAGGTGACCAGTTCACCCTCGATATTGGATTGGCGGGCAACGACTTCACAGCCCAATTCACGCCCGCAACTTTGCACTTCGCCGGTGATCGATGCCAGCGTATCACTGCCGTAGATACCCGGTTCACGGGTGCCGAGCAGTTGCAGATTCGGACCATTCAAGAGCAGAATTTTCATATATACCTTAAAACAAAATCTTTATTCTCAAGTGACTTTGACCATATTATAAGATAACATCACAAATCACTTTTTTCAAGTTTTTGCAATTTTATTAATCTTTGATAACGTTTCAAATCTTGTGAAATCCAAGTATGAATTTGTAAACAAACCTCCTTTAAACGTATAAAATATATCACATAAGTTATGATTTGTTAACCAAACCTGCACGGGGTTGTTTGCATCCGGTGGATGCAGTGCGAGGTAAGGTCGCAGGTCAATCAAGGCGGATGAGCAGGAGTGTACTAACCGTACTCGACTGCGAAAACGTCCGCGTTATTGGCCAAGAGATTACCCGCAATGCGCCGCCGCCTTGTCACGGCGTAGTGTAAACGAAGCCGGAAGGTTTGATTTGTCACCAAAAAATTGAGACAATAAAATTTTATTAATCTTTGGAACAAAGGATAACAGTCGCCACCGCATAGTGATTTTCGTGACTGATGGATAACTTTATTTCGCTGACCTGCAACTCCGCCGCCGTTTTCGCCGCCGCCCCGGAAAAACTCATCACCGGACGACCCTGACGGTCGTTGAGTATTTCAATATCAGTGAATGCACACTTTTCCCCGATGCCGCAACCCAGAGCCTTGGCCGCCGCTTCTTTCGCCGCCCAGCGACCGGCAAAATATGCCGTATGGCTGCTCTTGTTGTGAGCGAGGATCAACTCTTTGGCCGTGTAAACCCTTTCACGGAAGCGGCCGGCAAAACGGTTCAACGCCTCTTTCACCCGGACGATTTCAATAATATCTGTTCCCAAACCGCATATCCGCATAGTTTCACCTCAAAATTTGAACCGTTTGGCTAAAAATTTCAACATCAACGCCGCCGCCGCCACTTCCGCCAGTTTGCGGCTGCTGCCGTAACCCATCGCCCGGTAACGCTCCAAACGCAACTCCACCTCAAAAAACGGTGCATGGTGCGGCCCGCCGCTGCGGAACAAACGGTAATCCGGCGTTATCCGCCAACGCCCCTGGGAAAATTCCTGCAATCTCCCTTTGGGATTCAAAGTGTTGAGCAACTGTTTCGGGTCGGAAAAATCTCTGGCAAAAATCCGGTGGACGAATTCTTCCGACTTTTTCATGCCGCAGGATAAATACAACGCACCCAGCACCGCTTCCAGCAAATCGCACAACGTGGAATCACGGTCATTGCCGCCGCACTCCTTTTCGCCGTTGCCGATCAGAAGATAATCGCCCAAATGCAGTTCTCTGGCGATATTGGCCAAAGTTCCCTCACACGACAACGCCGAACGGATCTTCGTCAAATCACCTTCCGGCAACTCCGGATAACGGTGATAAAGAAACTCGGTATGGATGATCTCCAGTACCGCATCGCCCAGAAATTCCAAACGTTGGTTATCATAATCCAAATGATGTTCAACGGCATACGTCCGGTGGGTGAGAGCCTCGCAAAGCAGTGGCAAAGACTCTTTGGGAATGCCGAGTTGACGGGCTAAATGCGGAATCTTTTCTACACTCATAAATATTTTACTTGCTTTAATCTAACCTGCGGTGGCGCATCGTGGTCAATCTCGCGCCTTGCTTCTGCGCCAAAGCAGTCGAGTACACTCCTGCTCCGTACCCGGCGCAAAACACGACATTGTCGCCCAATTACGCACATCTTTTTCACCAAAATCAGGACAACGATAAATATTTTTTTCCCCGCTGAAAAAACTTTTCCACTGCCTTGAGTGTGGCGGCGGCAGAAACTTTTCCACCGTAGATTTTCAGCACTTTTGCTGTGAATCTTTCCGCTTCATCCAATTTGCGGAAATGCAAAAGAAAACTGCTGATGATACGCGCCAATTCCACGGCACGCACTTTCATATCCAGTTGATGTCTGCCGACCGCCGAACCATCCAGATCCACCAGACCGGCTTCACCATCCTGCCAGACAAAGCAGTTGCGCAAATTCAAATCCCCGTGGCTCATGCCGGCATCATGCATAACTTTAAGCATGGGAATAAATTTGCCGGTAACCACCTTGTAACACTCGTTTTCCGGCAGATTATCCAGCATCCGGCAATTCTTATCCAATAACTGTGTGACCAGATATTCCCGGCGGAAAAACCACTTTTTTTCCACCAGTGCCGCATAAACTTCCGGCGTTCTGATCCCCAAAGCTGCCAGTTTTTCCGCTCCACGCAAAACCACCAGCGGCCGGGGCGTCTTGAATCTGCGGCGCAACCGGGTGAAAAAACCCGGCAAATTGTAACGTTTGACGAAAAAACCGTCAACCGCACCGGCAGTGATCTTCGGACGATCCTTGAAAATCACATTGCCCGGTGCGTCAAGTTTGCGGCATATCGCCGTCATACCGGTCACTCCGGTACGGATCTTACCGCACCAGAAACGACCGGATTCTTTCAGAAAAACACTTTCAAACTTTTCTGTCATCAACGGCGATTTCCGCAACTGGCGATCAGTAACGTTTCTGTTTGCTGCGGGCCAGCACACGCAAACGCAGACCATTCAGACGGATGAAACCGGAAGCATCCTTGTGATCGTAAACTTCCGCACCCTCAAAACTGGCGATCTCATCGTCATAAAGGCTGTATTCACTGCGGCGGCCGGTCACATGGCAGGCTCCTTTGTAGAGTTTGACCCGGACATCACCGGTGACGAATTTCTGGCTCTCGGTGATCATCACCTGAAGCATTTCACGCTCCGGAGCATACCAGAAACCATTGTAGATCATATCCGCATAACGGGGGATCAAACTGTCACGCAGGTGCATGACTTCACGGTCAAGCGTGATCTCTTCCAGGCCGCGGTGCGCCGCCTGAAGAATGGTTCCCGCCGGAGTTTCATACACGCCGCGGGATTTCATACCCACAAAACGGTTCTCCACGATGTCGATGCGGCCGACAGCGTGTTTCTTACCCATCGCATTGAGCGTGCGCATGATGTTGGCAGGTGAATACTCTTTGCCGTCGATCTTGACCGGAATACCTTTTTCAAAGGTGATGACCACATCGTCAGCCACATCAGCAGCTTTGGAAAGCGGCTCGGTCATCACCGCAATATCTTCCGGAAATTCGTTCCACGGATCTTCCAGAATACCGCCTTCAAAACTGATATGCAGCAGGTTTCTATCCATGCTGTAGGGTTTTTTGGCGGAGACACTCACCGGAATATTGAATTTTTTGGCATATTCGATCATATCCAGACGGCCGGTGAAGTGCCAATTCGGATCGCGCCAGGCGGCAATGATTTTGATCGACGGATCGATCGCCGCCGCATTGAGTTCAAAACGCACCTGATCGTTGCCTTTGCCGGTTGCTCCGTGGCAGATCGCATCGGCTCCCTCGGCTTTCGCCACTTCCACCAGACGTTTGGCAATCAGCGGACGGGCAATGGAAGTGCCCAGAAGATAGTTGTTCTCATAGATCGCTTCACCCTGAAGCATCGGGAAGATGAAGTCACGGGCAAACTCTTCATTCAGATCGTCGATGATGCATTTGCTGGCACCGGTAGCGATCGCTTTGGCTTCCAGACCGTCAAGTTCCTCCTGCTGGCCGACGTCGGCACAGTAGCAGATGACCTCCGCATTGTAAGTTTCTTTGACCCATCTGACGATCACAGAAGTATCAAGACCGCCCGAATACGCGACTACTACTTTCATTTTTCTCTCCCAAAAATAGTTAATTTACGGCTTTTTTGCCGGAACTGCTTTAATTTTACCGGATTGGCACTTATATTAATATAATACGCAAACATCAAAAATAAAAGTTATTATAAGCATTATGGCGGATTTTTTCGATCAGATATGTGAAGTTTTAGCCGAAAACGGCAAAAAATACCCCGGCAACCTGACCGCAAACAGCGATATCAGGGAATTTTTTTCCGCAGTAAAAACGCCGCAACCTGAACCCGCTCCGGTAAAAAATGATCCCCCACCGGTAATGCCCCGGAATGTCAACACGCCAAAACCGCTGAACCAGCCGCAACACTTCAACGATTTGAAAAGTTTATGCGATTCACTGGCAGATTGTCAGAATTGCCCGCTGTGCCGCAACAGAAATCATATCGTTTTCGGGGAAGGAAATCCCAATGCCCGGTTGATGTTCATCGGTGAAGCCCCCGGTTACGAGGAGGATATGCAGGGCCGCCCATTCATCGGTGCCGCCGGGCAGTTGCTGGATAAAATGATCAAAGCCATGCGCTTCACCCGCGAAGAGGTCTACATCGCCAATATCGTCAAATGCCGTCCGCAGAACAACCGCACCCCCGCCCCGGATGAGATCACCCAATGTATACCATTTCTGCATCAGCAGATCCATATCATCCGCCCGGAAGTCATCGTCTGTCTGGGGGCAACTGCCGCCAAAGCACTGCTCAATACTCCCAATGGTATTTCCCGGCTCCGCGGCAAATGGTGCAACTTTGAAAATATCCCGGTGATGCCCACTTTTCACCCCGCATTTCTGCTCCGTCAGGAATCCGCCAAACGTGATGCCTGGCACGACCTTCAATTAGTCATGTCTTACTTCTTTTCACGGGAAAAGAAGTAAGCAAGAAAAGCGAGGTGTCGCGCCGTTGCGTTGCAACGGCTTGATCGACGCTTTTCGGAGAAAAGCTTGGCAAAAGCCCAGTGGAGTAACACCCGCAAGGTGTTTATTTTCACGGGAAAAGAAGTAAGCAAGAACCGGATTTCATCCGGGGCTTGATCGATTTATTTTTTACAAAGCAGTATGCGGCAAGATCGATGTCAAACAGAGGCAACGGCGAGGGAGCATACTATGTATGTAACCGAGCAGGTGTCCGATAGTTTGGCAAGAGATTGACCACGAGCCGCCGCCGCACGATAGGGTCGCAACCGGCGGATGGATCGTGAGTCAAGGTCGAAGTCAAATCAAGGCGAAAATGAGGGAGTGCAGTAAACCTGCATGACCGAATTTGAGTCCGAAAATTTGACAAGAGATTGACCACGAGACGCCGCCGCACGGTAGGGTCGCAACCGGCGGATGGATCGTGAGGCAAGGTCGAAGTCAAACAGAGGCAACGGCGAGGGAGCATACTATGTATGTAACCGAGCCGGTGTCCGATAGTTTGGCAAGAGATTGACCACGAGCCGCCGCCGCAGTACAAAAAAATTAAGAAAATATTTATGGAAACGTGGAAAAAAATTTTATCTCAATCAGTAACCGATACCGACCAACTGGCAAAGATTTTCGGTCTGCCGCCGGATGAGTTGCGCCGGGTAAATGCGATTTTCCCCTGCCGTATCCCCAAAACCATACTCAAACGGATCAAATATGCCGGGGACCCGATTTTCAAACAATGTATCCCCGCCCCCGCTGAATTGCATTCAGACAACGATCTTATGGATGACCCGCTGGGCGAAATCCGGTTCAAAAAACGGGATGTGATCGTCAAAAAATATCCTGACCGCTGCCTCTTTCTGGTTTCCGGGGAATGCGCCATGTACTGCCGGTTCTGCACCAGAAAACGGAAGTTCCGGGAAAGTTTCAACGTCACTCGAACCCAAATCGATGAAGGCCTCGACTATATCGCCAAACATACGGAACTACGCGATGTGCTGATTTCCGGCGGCGACCCGTTACTGCTTGATGATGATAAACTTGAATATATTTTGAAAAATATCAGACTCCGTGCGCCGCATATCCGCATCATCCGCATCGGCACCCGTACTCCCGGAGTTCTGCCGGAAAGGATCACCGCCAAACTGGTGAAAATGTTGAAAAAATATCACCCGCTTTATTTGAATATCCACTTCAACCATCCGGAAGAATTTTCCCCGCAATGCTGCCGCGCTCTGCGACGACTTGCCGATGCCGGGATCGTACTCGGCAGTCAGACCGTACTGCTCAAAGGTGTAAATGATGATCCGGAAGTCATGCGGGAATTGATGTGGAAACTGCTGGAAAACCGGGTGCGCCCCTATTATATTTTCCAATGCGACCTGATCTACGGCACGGAACACTTCCGCACCCCGTTGAAAAAAGGTATGGAAATCATGAAAGCTTTGCGCGGCTGGAGTTCCGGTATGGCCAACCCCCATTTCGTTATCGACCTGCCCGGCGGCGGCGGCAAAGTGCCGGTCGTGCCGGAATACCTTATCGATCAACAACACTCCGGATTCCTCTACCGCAACTACTGCGGCGAAGAATACTTCTACCCGGATTGCGAATAAGAGTTGGCCCGCCAGCCGCAAACATTTTTATCACGCTCAAATGTCAGGTGGTGTCGCCGCCCGCACGGCGGGTTGCGGTATAGGGCGACTCCGTTGTCGTCGCCAATTTTTATTTGATTTTCATCTCATCCACACAAGGTGGATACAGTGTGAGGCAAGGAAAAAGCCCGCAATGCATTCACCTTTTCTGCCTTGCCGCTCAAGTGTTGTGCTGTCGCACAACTTCGCTCACGGCAGGTGGTGTCGCCGCCCGCACGGCGGGTTGCGGTATAGGGCGACTCCGTTGTCGTCGCCAAATGCCGCCCAAGTCCTCCCAAGCCTCGGCGACAAGCGTTCCGCCGCTTGACCACGTCCGGGTAAGCACCCGGTGGCAGATTTTTATTTGATTTTTTATTTGATTTTTCCAATCAGCATCGCCGCCCGCACGGCGGTGGATGCAGTGTGAGGCAATGTCGCCGCCAAATCAAGGTAACGGTGAAGGAGTGTACTATGTACTCGACTGAACCGTTATCCGCCGATTTGGCAAGAGATTGCCCGCAATGCACCACCGCACCCGGTGGATGCAGTGTGAGGCAAGGTCGCCGCCAAATCAAGGCGAAAGCGAGGGAGTGTACTATGTACTCGACCGAACCGTTATCCGCCGGTTTGACAAGAGATTGCCCGCAATGCACCACCGTTACTGCCTTGCCGCTCAACTGTTGTGCTGTCGCACAACTTCGCTCACGGCAGATGGTGTCGGCGCAAGTTGCGCCGACCTCATGCGCTGTCGCTTATTTTCGCCGCTTATGGCGGCGACAAGCGTTCCGCCGCTTGACCACGTCCGGGTAAGCACCCGGTGGCAGATTTTTTATTTAATTTTTCCCATCAGCATCGCCGCCCACCCAGCGGTGGATGCAGTGTGAGGCAAGGTCGCCGTCAAATCAAGGTAACGGTGAAGGAGTGTACTATGTACTCGACTGAACCGTTATCCGCCGGTTTGACAAGAGATTGACCGCAATGCACCACCGCACCCGGTGGATGCAGTGTAAGGCAAGGAAAGCCGCCAAATCAAGGCGAAAGCGAGGGAGTGTACTATGTACTCGACTGAACCGTTATCCGCCGATTTGGCAAGAGATTGCCCGCAATGCATTCACCGCTATTTGATTTCTACTACGATACCTTCTTTGCGCGATTTCTCTGCGGCAAAAACCATCAGGTGACTTTCCAGCGTTTCATCAATGCCCGTCAAAATCAGAGACGGATCATTTTCCGCCACCGCCTGCACAAAGTTATTCATCAACCCCATGTCACCACCACCATGACCGGAAAGTATACCGCCGTCATTCAATGTGTCAGTATCGACCACCCGGCTGGTGTTGTCCAGAAAATGATTGACCGTAATAATGGTGCTGTCAGTGTCGATTTCACCTTTCGTACCGAAAATACGGGTCTTGCGGCCGCCATGGAAGTTGAATGCCGTCATGGTCATGCTCACCGTGGAACCATCCTCAAAACTCATATTCACCACCTGATTATCCACCACATCATTGTCACAGGCGTAAACACAACGGCCGTAAGAACCGTCAACAAGGGCCTTTTCCAGCGTTTCATCCGTCGGATTCGGCGTAAGCACATTCACCGGCCAATGTTTGACCCCCTTGCAAAAACGGTCACGGAAATAGATCTTGACCGCAGAATAAGGACAATTACTTTCAATACGCGTGGGGCAATTCACGCAACGGTCAGCCGCTCCGGCAGGTTTTTCCGAAGCTTTGAAGTGCTTGAGCGAACCGAATGAGTGTACCGCCACACACTTTTTGCCCATCACCCCGCGCAACCAATCCACATCATGACAGCTTTTCGCCAACAGCATGAAACTGGATTCCGCCTCATTTCTCCACAAACCACGGACAAAGGAGTGCGCCTGATGCCAGTAACCAACCGGCTCAAGATGCTGGATGGAAACAATATCCCCGATCTCACCGGAAGCAATGATATCCCGCAGAACCGCAGTATATTTGGTGTAACGCAAAACATGGCATACCGCAAACATCACTCCGGCTTTTTTCACCGCCGCCACGATCCGCTGACAGGCTTCGGCAGTCGGCGCCATGGGTTTTTCCAACAGAATGTGGTAACCGAGGCCGGCACAGGCGATCGCCGGGGCTTCATGCATACTGTCCTGCGTGCAAATGGCAACCGCATCGCACATTTTGGCTCTGGCAGTGAATTCATCCCACGATTTGAAACAGTTTTCCGGAGCGATGTTGTGTTCACGCGCCACAAGTTCACGATAGTAATCATTGGGTTCGGCAACGGCAACGACCTTGAGGCGTTCCGGAAATTCCTTGGCAAAATTGGCATAGCCGCGCCCGCGGGCTCCGGCACCGATAATGGCGATAGTAACTGTTTTGCTCATGATAATAAATCCTTTTGTTTTACAGTCGATCTGACCTTGATTTAAGATATATCATCATGAAAAATTTTGCAATGTGTTTTTACACAAAAAACATTAACTGATCATCTTAATTTCACCGGCAGGCAGTGTCGTTTATATTTTCAGCCGCTTACGGCGGCGACAAACGAAGTGAGAAGCCTGTGTTCGCAACCGGTGATCAATTCAAACCGTATTTTTTGGATTTCAGAGTGTAAAACAACTCTTCCGGCACCCGCAGACCGCCGGCCCCGAAACCGATAACCACATTGGGACGATTCTCACCGTGAAAATCACTCCCGCCGGAAATCGCCAGACCGAAGTGCGCCGCCGCTTCAGCCACCAGAGTACTTTCCCTGGCACTGAACATACTGTAAAAACCCTCGATGCCATCCAGACCCATGTTTTTCAACCTCCGGCAGGAACGCATCAGAAATGCCCGGTCAGGCACGTCACGCAGGATCGGATGCGCCCACACCGCCACCCCGCCGGCAGCATGAATGGCATTGATAACTGTTTCCGGCAGAGGATATTTGCGCTTGACAAATGCCGGTTTACCGAAGCCTAAAAGTTTATCGAAAACACTTTGCAACGTATTGAAGTTGTAATGTTTGACCATGGCGGCAGCAAAGTGCGGCCGCCCGATCTCCAACAGAGATTTGCCGTTGAATTCCGGCATATTGAGATCAAGATCATAACCGAGAAAATGCAGTTTGAGAAAGATATCCCGGTTGCGCCGCATACGCTCATTGCGGCAATATTCCAAAAGAGTATTCAGCGTGGTATTATGGTGGTCGATAAAGAGACCGATAATGTGTATCTCCTTATCCGCCAACTGACAGGCGATTTCCACACCGGGAACTGCTTCACATTCGGGATGATCTTTGCCGGCGGCCAGAAATTCATCCAGACCGTCAACCGTGTCATGATCGGTCAGGGCCACGGCAGTCAGTTTCAGATCCAGAGCAGATAAATAAACATCTGCCGGAGAAAATGTGCCGTCAGAAGCAGTGCTGTGAGTGTGCAGATCTATATAGTCCATAAATATTGTCTCATTTTTTGTGAGAAATCAAACCTGCGGGCAGTCGGGTACGGTAATAAAACGAAACCCCGGCAGAGTGCAATATCTGCCGGGGGTACATGGGCTGATCGCCCTGCGATTGATTTACAACGAATCAATTCAAAGCGGCCACGCCCGGCAGTTCTTTGCCTTCCAGGAATTCCAGAGAGGCACCGCCGCCGGTGGAAATGTGGCTCATTTTGTCAGCCAGACCGGATTTTTTCACCGCCGCCACGCTGTCGCCGCCGCCGATGATGGAAATACCGCCATTGGCTTTGACTTCGGCCACGGCATCACAGACACCAAAAGTACCTTTGCTGAATTTTTCCATTTCAAAACAGCCCATCGGACCATTCCAGACCACCGTTTTGGCACTCTTGATGGCATCGGCATAGAGTTTGACCGTTTCCGGACCGATATCCAGACCCATCCAGTTATCATCGACATCCAGACCGACGACTTTGGTATTGGCTTCGGGATCGAATTTATCCGCTTCGATGCTGTCGATGGGCAGCAGGAGTTTGACGCCGCGTTTTTCGGCTTCGGCGATCATTTCGCGGGCATAATCCATCTGATCGGCTTCGCAGAGGGAGTTACCGATTTTGTGACCTTGGGCCGCGAGGAAGGTGTAAGCCATACCGCCGCCGATGATGAGGGTATCGACTTTGGTCAGCAGATTGCGGACGACCGCCAGTTTATCGGAAACTTTGGCACCGCCGAGGATAGCGACAAAGGGACGCACCGGATTTTCAACGGCACTGCCGAGGTAGGCGATCTCTTTTTCCATAAGGAAACCGGCAACACAGGGGCCATTCATATATTTGGTGATGACCGCGGTGGAAGCGTGGGCGCGGTGAGCGGTACCGAAAGCATCGTTGCAGTAAACATCGCCGTAGGAAGCAAGTTTCCTGGCGAGTTCTTTCTGCTGTTCTTTCAAAGCGGCTTTGGCGGCTTTGAATTCTTCATCGCTCTGGCCCTCTTTCTGTTTGAGTTTGGCCTGTTCTTCCTTGTGGTAACGGGTATTTTCCAGCATGAGGATCTCGCCGGGTTTCAGAGCGGCGGCAGCTTCATCGGCGGCACCGCAATCTTCGGCAAATTTGACCTCTTTACCGATCATTTTGCTCAAGTAATCGGCCACGATCTTCATGGTGGTATCACCGGTGATGCCTTTTTCATCCGGACGGCCCATGTGGCTCATCAGGATCAGACTGCCACCGTTATCCAGAACATAGTTGATAGAAGCCAGCGCACCTTTGATACGGGTATCATCTTTGATGACGCCTTCTTTTACCGGCACGTTGAAGTCAACGCGCATAACTACTTTCTTACCTTTAAGATCGATATCTTTCAGAGTTTTTTTATCCATTTTTTATTTCCTTGAAAACGGGATTTTTTGAACAAAAAAGGGCGGGCAGTTAAAGCCCGCCCTTTCGGGATAGTCTTGATTCAGACGATCAAAATTACTTGGCAATGACGCGGGCCATTTCCAGAACTTTGTTGCTGTAACCCCATTCGTTGTCATACCAGGAGCAGACTTTGACGAAAGTACCGTCAAGCTGGATACCGGCTTTGGCGTCGAAAATGGAGGTACGGGCATCATCACGGAAGTCGGTGGAAACCACAGCTTCGTCGGTGTAGCCGAGGATGCCTTTGAGTTCGCCTTCGCTGGCTTCTTTCATCGCAGCGCAGATGTCAGCGTAGGTGCATTCGGTATTCAGTTCGCAGGTCAGGTCGACGAAAGAAACGTCGCTGGTGGGAACGCGGACGGACATACCGGTCAGTTTGCCATTGAGTTCGGGGAGAACTTTACCAACAGCTTTGGCAGCGCCGGTGCTGGAGGGGATCATGTTCTCAAGAATACCGCGGCCGCCGCGCCAATCTTTCTTGGAAGGACCGTCAACGGTTTTCTGGGTGGCGGTGGCAGCGTGGATGGTGGTCATCAGGCCGCGTTTGATACCGAATTTGTCGTTCAGAACTTTGCTGATCGGAGCCAGGCAGTTGGTGGTGCAGCTGGCGTTGGAAATGATATCCTGACCGGCATAGGTTTTGTCGTTCACACCGTAGACGAACATCGGGGTGGCGTCTTTGGAAGGAGCGGACATGATAACTTTTTTGGCACCGGCTTCGATGTGTTTGCGGGCTTTGGCATCTTCGAGGAAGAGACCGGTGGATTCAACGACGATGTCGGCACCGACTTCGTCCCATTTCAGATTGGCGGGATCCATTTCAGCGGTCAGGCGGATCTTTTTGCCATCGACGATCAGGTTGCTGCCTTCAACTTTGATGTCGTGGTTGAAAATGCCGTGAACTGAGTCATATTTCAGCATATAGGCCAGATAATCCGGCTCGAGCAAGTCGTTGATACCGACGATCTCGATGTCATTGCTGAAGTTTTCAACTGCCGCGCGGAAGACCATACGACCGATTCTTCCGAAACCATTGATGCCGACCTTAATCATTTGCACCAACTCCTTTTTGATTTGTTTTTTATACTTACCGGTGCCAATGCCCTTGACACCTTTGCTTTTACGTTTTATAAATATACATCCATTGACATCAAAAGTCAAGAAATTATACTAAAAAAAGAGCATTAAAAAACGACCGGAAACTGTCAGCAGATAATTTCCGGCCGTAAACGTCACTCAACTTATATCAGTTGGTGCGGATGGTGTATTCGTTATAGACACTGCCGCGGTTGACGATACGGATGATGAATTTACCGGTCCATTTCGGAGTCCAGGAGCAAATGCAGTAATCGGTATTGTCGTCATCTTTGGTGATCAGGTTGCCGTTTTCGTCGTAGATGTAGAGATCCAGGTCGGTATCGCCGTCGCCGTCAACCACCACGCGGGCTTCTTCACCGCCATTGAAAGAAACTTCATAACGGTCAGTGGCATTGGCATTGACCCGGTCAGTACCGGATTTCGGACCGCCGACTGCACCGGCAAATGCGGCAGCACCCATGAGCATCATCGCAAGCGTAAAAATTGATTTTTTCATTTTCTCCGACTCCTTTTTTACTGTGTTTTTGATATTTTTCACATCAAACGTTGATGTATTCGCTTATATAGTGTTGTGTAAAAATCAAATCTGACACAACTTTCACAAAAAAATCAAAAAAAATCAGGACTGGCAGTAATTATTCTGCCAGTCCGGCCCGTTTCAGCGGGCGATCACTCCCATTCGATCGTGCCGGGGGGTTTCTGGGTGATATCATAAACCACACGGTTCACGCCGTCAACTTCAGAAATGATCCTTTCAGACATTTTGAAGAGCAGTTCCCAAGGCAGCTGCACCACTTCGGCAGTGACCGCATCGACCGTATTGATCGAACGGATCGCGATCACATAATCGTAAGTGCGCTGATGATTTTTCATACCGACACTGCGCACCGGCACAAAGACCGCAAAGGTCTGCCATGTTTTGTGATACCAGCCGGATTTCAGCAATTCATCGGTGACAATGGCATCAGCTTCGCGCAAAATTTTCAAAGTTTCACGGGAAATCGGTCCGACATTGCGCACTCCCAGCGACGGGCCGGGGAAAGGATGACGGTCGAGCAATTCCGAAGGCAATCCCAACAGACGGCCGACTTCACGAACCTCATCTTTGAAAAGCCTTTCCAGAGGTTCGACCAGTTTGAATTTGAGATTTTCCGGCAAACCGCCGACGTTGTGGTGACTTTTGATCACACCTTTGGGGTCGCCGTCAAAAGGAATACTCTCAAGGATATCCGGATAGATCGTTCCCTGACCGAGGAAAGGAGCTTTGGTTTTTTCCGCCGCTTCGGCGAAAACTTCGATGAATTCCTTACCGATGATCTTGCGCTTCTGCTCCGGATCGGTCACTCCGGCAAGTTTATCCAGAAAACGGTCGGAAGCATCGACATAAACCAGATTCATTTTGAAGTTTCTGGCGAAAACTTCCTGAACCATCTTGTCTTCATCTTTGCGCAGCAAGCCGTGATTTACAAAAACACAACTCAAACGGTTGCCGATGGCCCGGTGGATCAATGCCGCCGCCACACTGGAATCAACGCCGCCGGAAAGTCCCAGCACCACACTCTGATCACCGACCAATTCGCGGATATCAGCAATCGCTTCATCGATGAAAGCAGACATTTTCCAGTTGCCGCTGCATTTGCACTGACTGATACAGAAATCAGTCACCTTTTCAGCATCGTTGAGATCTTTGGCAACAAATTTGGGCAGAGAAACTTCAGCAAATTTGGCCTGTGCATCCGCCAAACGTGATTCATTTCCGCCGGAAACGAAGACCAGACCCACCGGATTTTCCGCCATGACCCGCTCTGCCGGAGCAGTACACGGAATAACCATAGTATAGATCTGTTTATCCCGGACGGCGCGGGCAAGTTTTTGAATGCCGTCATAACCGCAATCGATCATGATCACAGTTTCGGGTGTTTGTTTCATAACAATTCCATCCCCATAAAAAGTTTTTTTTGTCTGTGAAATAAAATACCATAAAAAACGTGATTTTTCAAGGCTTTTTTCAGAAAAATTATTCACTTTTATACTGATTTACAGTAATATTATTTCCGATTGAAAATCTTTATCCCCATAATTCTTAAGCAGACCTGATGATCATTTCAGCAGAGGGTGACGGAAACAAAAGTATTCCACGGTAAAATATCACTCCTGCCAAAGTGACATACGATGGTTTGACGGGAATTTGACCACGATAATTTCTCTGTGTTGAATTTTTTTGTTTATGTGCTATATTCTGTCATGCAGTGTGAAGCTGCTCTGATCCGGCACGCTTACCACTAATAATAATTAATATGTTTAAATATAGTAGTAGTAGGTATACAAAAAATTGTAAACAGTCGATCGTAACATATTGAATAATAATGATGAGGTAACTTAACAAAGTCGTAAATAAGTATGAAATGATTCTGTAAGCAAAGTGTAAACTTAAAATTGTATACAATTAAGTTTCAGTTATTTTACAACTTATTTACATACTTATTAACGTTTGGATCCCGGTGGCAGGTAAGCCGTTAAAATAATTGAGATTTTGAGATAAAAATATGTATAACTATTTGGAAATAATTGATTTTTTCTATCCGGAAAATGATCCGGCAAGGGAAATTTTACTGCTTCACAGCACCCAGGTGAGAAATAAAGCCTTGTGGATCGCCGGACATTTTCCCGGCAAGGTCGATATGGAATTGATCGCCGCCGGAGCAATGGTGCATGATATCGGTATAAGATTCTGCAATGCTCCGGATATCGGCTGTTTCGGTGAGGATGATTATATTCTGCATGGTATTCTCGGTGCGGAAAGCATCCGGGCATTGGATATCGATAATAAAGAAGCACTGGCACGGATCTGTGAAAGGCATACCGGCAGCGGTATAAGTGCTTCAGAGATCCGTAAACAGCAACTTCCATTGCCGGAAAAGGATTTTTTCCCGGAAACTGCGGAAGAAAAAATCATCTGTCTGGCAGATAAATTCTTTTCCAAATCCGGAAATATGATGGAAAAACCTCTGGAAAAGATCCGTAAGTCGATGTTGAAGTTTGGCGATGATTCCTTAAAGAGATTTGAAAATTTATATGAGGTGTATTGTGGCTTTTCCGAAAATAATCTTTGATTCGTTTCCGCAGTGGGTGGAACTCTATGAGTATTCATGTCAACTGGCTCTGGAAAATATCGACAGTAAAGAGTACCGTCCGGGGTGGCTGCCGCAGATGACCTGTATGCCGGGCTGGGGAAAAATCTGGCAGTGGGATTCATGTTTCATGGCGTTTTTTGCCAAATATTTCAATAATATGATCTCACCGATGAATAATCTGGATAATCTTTATTCACTTCAGAGGTCAGACGGCTATATAAGTATGGCTTATATGATCGAAAGCGGCGAACCGGCATTCGGTGAAAGGATCAATCCGCCGCTTTATGCCTGGTGCGAATGGGAATATTACCGTTTCAGCGGCGATAAGAAAAGAGTGGAAAAAGTGTTGCCGATCCTGAAAAAATATTATAAGTGGATCGAAAACAACCGGCGCAGAAAGAATCAACTTTATTTCTTTGAAGACAGCGGATCAAGCGGTATGGATAATGCGCCGCGCAGTGCATTTCCGGCGGCAAATCTGGCCGGCAGTGATGTCTGCTGGATCGATCTTGCCTGTCAGCAGGTGCTTTCAGCCCGGTCTTTGGCGAAACTTTCACAGGTTGTAAACAGTGATGATGATGTTGAATTTTTCAACTTTGAAGCGGAGAGGATTTCCGCTCTGATCAACTTGCATCACTATAAAAGCAGCACCGGATTTTATTACGATCTGTTTGATGCCACATTCAACGCTCTGGCAAATAAAACTGTTGCCGGATTCTGGCCCATGGTCAGCGAAGTTGCCGATCTGGATAAGGTTCACCACCTGATAAAACATCTGAATGATAAAAATGAATTCAATACTCCGCATCCGGTGCCGGTGCTGTCAAAGGATGATCCGAATTACACTCCGGATGGCGGATATTGGCTGGGCAGTGTCTGGGCTCCGACCAACTATATGGTGGTAAAAGGTTTGCAGAAATACGGATATCATGCTCTTGCGCGCGAGATCGCTGTGCGCCATGTGGATATGATGAGTAAAGTTTATCATGATCCGGCATATCCGTCGGTTTGGGAGTGTTATTCACCGGAATATATCAAACCGGCGACCAAAGATAAAAATCCGGCGGAAAACGGCTTGCTTGTGCGGGATCGTTTTGTCGGTTGGAGTGCGCTCGGCCCGGTGGCGATGTTCATCGAAAATATCATCGGTCTGGATTTCGATGCTCCGGCACGCCGGATTTTGTGGAGGATAAGTGAAAGAAATCATCACGGCATCGAGAATTTCAACTTTGCCGGAGAAAATATTTCACTTTACTGCAATGGCAATAAAGGCTTCAACCATACTGAAATCAAGGTGGTTTCCACCGGGAACTTTACTATTTCGGTCATTCCGGAGGGTCGTTCTGAAACTGAAACAACAGATTTCAGTATAGTTCCCGGAGACAATTTTTTTCTGGTGTGAAAACTTTGATACTTCCCGGAAACCGGGAGATTTTTTGGAGAATTCAATCACGAGCCGCCGCCGGAATGGAGAATGCGCTTAATGGCAATCCCGCTTCGTTGAATAATACTCCGGATAAAGCCTGATGCCACAGATAGCGCATTTGTACCGGTTCATCAACGCCCGGAGCGGAAATGATAAGTTGCGTTCCGGAAATTTCCACCTGTGCTTTGACCCACTTGCCGTCACTGCCGGAAACTTCAAAGTGGTCGGGAGTTCCCTGCCATCTTTCCACATTTCTGAATGAAAGGATGAAGCGGCCGTTTTCGACTTTCCATGAGGTAAGTAACGGGGAATCGGCTTTCACTTCCTGGTGACCGTAGGTGTAACGCAGAGCGAGCCGGGCCAGACGGTTGCCGACCACCCGTTTGTTGGCCGGGTGGATATTGCCCACATCACCGGCATCATTGATCACAGCCATACCGACATGATTGTTTTCATTAGCAACGGCAAAGGCGGTCTGGGTTTCCCACATCACCGGCAAACGATACGGTGAACCGCTGTAACCGCAGGGGGCCAGCTGGACAAAGTAAAATGGCATTTCCGGATCGTTGAAAACCTCTCTCCAACCATTGAGCAGGGCCTGCATTTTATCCTTGTAAAGCACTCCGTCATCCAGATTGGAGCAACCCTGATACCAGATCACGCCCCGGAATTTGAAGTTGACAAAAGGATAGATCATGCGGTTGAAAAGGGTCGCCGGCTGATGATTGCCCCGGGGACGGTATTCACCGGCAAGCATTTGACTGATTTGACTGAATTGCGGCATGGAAGCATATCCCTGCGGCGGGATCCACGGTTCGATAATGGTGCCGCCCCAGGCGGAAACGACCAGACCGATTGGCACATCCAGAGCCTTGAAAAGTTCCTGACCGAAATAAAACGCCACCGCGGAAAAGGTCATACCGTTTTGAGTATCAAGTATCTGCCACGGTGAAGGCATCTCATCCTGCGGCACGCCGCCCCACGCCCGGCGGACGGTCATGATGCGGATCAGCGGATTGGCTCCGGAAACCACATCTCTTTCGCCATTGGTTGCACGCCAACGGGCGTTGGTTGTCCACATCGGCATTTCCATATTGGATTGACCGCTGCAGAGCCAAACTTCACCGACCAGACAATTATTGATCGTAATGGTATTCTCTTTGCCGGAAACGGTCAGAGTGCGATTCACTTTACAGGCACTCATAGGCGCAAGGTAAAGCATCCACTTGCCGTCACTTCCGGCAGTGGCGGTAACGGTTTGTCCGGCGAAAGTCACCGTGACCGTTTCCCCCGGAGCGGCACTGCCCCAGACCGGCACTTGAGCATCACGCTGAAGAACCATATTGTCCTTGAATACCGGAGCAATGGCGACTTGAGCAGACAACGGCAGAAGCAAAAAAGCGGAAACAAGAAAAAAGAACTTTTTAACCATGATGACCTCTCCGGTAAAATATGTTGAACATATTTGAAAATACATCATCATTTCCGGATTGTCAAACAAATTATGAAAAAAAGTCTGAATTTTCCGTTTGTCCGCTGCCGGTCAGTTAAAATATTCCAGCAGAGTATTAAAAAGTATGTTGACCATCCGGCGGGCGTGTTCCGGGGTCTGCCTCAAAGCGTATTCCGGATAGTAGTGTTCCTTAAGATCGAGCAATTCCGCTTTGACCTCATTCCGGTCGATATCGTGGGGGATATTCAGAAATTCAGATGCCGCCATAATGCCGAATTTTGCCCGGTTGAGCAACGCTTCAGCGGCGAGCAGATAGAGTGAAAAAAGTTCTTCACCCCGGCAGATGCGCTTTTGCAGATTTTTCAATATTTCCACCGCAGCGGCAAATTGCGGCAGGGCCTTGACGGTGGTTTCCAACCCGGATCCCAATATTTCCGCCTGATGGAACTCCTGCAATCTCTGCCGGATTATTCCCGGAGCCGGTTCCTTTATTGCCTTGCCGCAGCCGGTGCTTTCCGCTCCGGAAAACAGCACTCTCGGCGAAAGCATATCCAGTGCCGCAAAGAATTCTTTTCCCTCAATGCCGAAGTGTTTCTGCGTGTAATCATCCATTACTTGAGCGTAATTGCCGCTTGCCGTCACCATTTCGATCGCCGGTTGCAGTTCATAAAAAAAGCAATGTACCGTCCACGAAGTGTGCAAATAACCGGAGTTTTCCCCGCCTTTGACCATCATCGTGCAACTGTTGGCAATATGGTTGGCGGCATTGCCCAGCAGAAAATTATCCGGAAAACAGCTTGATGCTCCGGCACAAATAACGGCAAATCCCTTATCCCGCAGAAAATCTGTGGTGTAATGGATATTGAGTTTGCCGTTGTCATACAGATATTTACCGAAATTATGCCGCATTTTTTCCGTAATGCCGGCCTCATCGGTAAGAAAACCGCCTTTTTCATCCCAGAGCCACAACTTTTTCCGGTCGCTTCTCAATTCGTAACGCCAGTCGGCCATCACGATCTTTTTATCCAGCACCTCTGCCATTTCCGGATGGATGAGCAGCATATCCGCCCAGATGACCGGGGTTTTGCCGCCGTTAAGCACGATTTGACTTAAATAATTGATATGTTCCGCCATCAGACGGCCCTTGCCGCCGGAAGCGATCCGTCGCTGACACGCCGGACACTTCTCCGCCAGACGCCACACCTCATCGCAACCTAAATGAAATAATCTGCTTTCCGCAAAAAGTGCCATATATTCGGAAATCCACTTTTCCAGAAATTCCAGCACCCGGTCATTGCTCGGACAATAAGGCGACCACTCACCCGGAGCATCTGCCAGATGAGCATATTCCGGGTGGCTCAAGACATATTCACAATGGCCCAGACATTGCAGCAGAGGAATGTTTTCAAAGCCCAGTTCTGCGGCGAAATCCAGCAGTTGCCGCAACTCATCTTTGGTGATCGAATCGTGCTGACTGCACTCCGGCGCACTTTTCCAGATAACGAAATCTTCCAACTCCCAGAGCAAAGTATCGTAGCCGTATGACCGGAGTTTCCGGATGAATTCTTTCAGGTAATCCATCCGGAAAAAGGCGGTGTTGAAGTCAAAGTGAAATGCTTTCATAGATCAGTCGTTAAGATCAAATTTGTGTTTCTTATCCCGGATAGCATCAACGTGACCATCGAAAAATGAGGCATTGATCACCTGATTATGCGCCGGATAATTGCCCGCTTGCAAGTTGCCGGAAGTTATCCTGCCTCTGACATTGGCTGCCATGGTGCTTGCTCCGCCCCATGAATCACCGATCATCGGAGCAGAAGAAATTCTGCCGATCCTGCCCCGTTTGGTCCAGGAATCGACTGTTGCGGCATATTTGTCATTCATTCCGTAAGATGAATAGATCAAATAGGTGTGGTTCAACAGATACGGCTGGGGATCTGACGGACAGATCAGGATCGCCGCCGGACCGTCGGCATTCTGTTGAGCCGTTGCCGTATCTCCGGAATTGCTCTTGACTTCCACCCAACCGGAAAAATATCCGGCTTTCGCCAGCACATCGCACCAGAATCCGGAATAAATACCGACAATATCCTTTACTCCGGTCACTCCCGTCCATGCCGCCGGCAGATAATCGTCATGGGCATCAGCATAGAAATTCATCGCCGTTGCCTGCTGTTTGAGATTGTTGACACACGCCGCCGACCGGCCGCGCTCACGGGCGGAGTTGAGGGCCGGAAGCAGTATCGCCGCTAATATGGCGATAATCGCAATGACCACGAGAAGTTCAATAAGAGTAAAGCATGAGTGCTTTACTCTCCGTACGGAGAAATGAGATTTTTCAGACATGATGATTTCCCTTTCTGTTGTCAGTTGTTCGCAGTTATGGTAAATGAGATCCGCTTATTGCGTAAAGCCTCAACATGGCCGTCAAAAAAGAGCGTGTTGTTGAAACCGTGTGCCGGATATTTGCCGCTTTGCAGATATCCCGATGATACTCTGGCCCGCATATGCACCGGGATCGCTCCGGCTTCACCGCCCCATGAATCCATTATCATCGGTACTCTATTTGCATTGGCTATATTCGTGACCCGGTAAAACGCCTGCGGATTTTCGCCGTATTTCTGATTGAAGCCGTAAGAGGTGTAAACGCTGTAAGTGTGACTGACCATCACCGGATCGGCATCCGCCGGACAAATCAAACTTTTCATCGCATTTTGAGCATTGCGTCTGGCTTTTTCTTCCGATCTTTTGGCCTCTTTCCAGTTGGTAAAGTAGCCGTCACGGGCCAGAAAATCAAACCAGAACCCGGTCTTGCGGCCGCAAAGTTCTCTGGTTTCCCGGCTCGCACCACTCCATGCCGGAGGCAGAAAACCGTCATTGACCTCGGCATACATATCCAGTTTGACCGCCAGATCTTTGAGGTTGTTCTCACACGCAATGTGCCGGGCAGAATCATTCTGACCCGCCAGCACCGGAAAGAGGATCGCCGCATTGATCAACACTACCGCCACGATCAACAGCAACTCGGTCAACGTGAATTTTTTTCTTTTTTGCATAACTTTTCTCCTTTTTATTGTTGGGTGTCTATCCGAATAATATCTTTACTTTATCAGATACGCCTTCAGTTTTCAGCACCGCCACAGGTACGCTTTCAGTTTTCAGCACCGCCACCCGCAGCGGTGGCAGATTTTTTATTTAATTTTTTATTTAATTTTTTCCATCAGCACCGCCACCACCCGGTCGATGTATATGGCACTTTCCGCTGTATCCCCCTCCCGGAAAGCCGCCCCCGCAAATTTGATCGAAACCCAGAATTCCAACGGTCTGCTTTCCGGAAAATTGGATAAGTGCAACTTCACCCCCCATGACCGCGAAAGAAAAATATCTGCCGCTTTCGGCAAGGTGAATACCCCAAGTCTGTACCAGTGATAACCATTTTCCTGCGGGAAATTTTCCACTTTCACATTGACCGTCGTTTTCGCCACCCGGTCACGGAATCCCATCACAAAAGGCGGTTCATACATCCCCGGATTGGCACTGACCGTGATTTTGACCGCAAAACCGGCTTCGCTTTCCGGATCACTGACCAGCGTTATCGCCGCTAAATCATGGTTCTGAAACATCGCCGCCGTAAAGTCGTAAAAGGTCATTCCGGCAAATTTCGATGCCGCTCTGACCGTACCGGCCAGCACCATTTCATACTGACTTATCTCATGTTGTGCCGCGGCAATATATTCCGCTTTGCGGTCGTAACGCTCCAAATGCGGCAGCCACGATTCCTTGAGCCGGGCGAGGGCCTGCAACGCCAATTCCCGGTCAAAATAAGTGCTTCTATCCCCGGTATTGGAACTGAAAACCGGCGGCAATGCCCGGAATACACACACCCGGTCGATCCCCTTTCTCGCCCGGCGCACCCTGGATAACAGCAATGCATCACCCGCCACTGCACTTTCCGCCCGGTCAAAACAACTCTGGATATTCCGCAACTGTGCCACCGTGGCATACTGCAACTCCTGCGGCGGCGACATGAAGCGGATATATGCTCCACTGGCCGCCCTTGCCGCATCCAATGCCCGTCTGGCCGCCAGTATTTCCGGTGCCGCCGCCCCGTAATACGCCCGCATGAAACGCTCCATCAATGCCGCCGCATCTGCGTAGGGATCTTCCATAAGTTTAGTTTCCAGATAGAACTTCAATTCATACATATCCGCTTCCGGTTCAAATGGATGCTCCCACATTATCCCCCGCACCATATTGTCGGCATAGAAACGGTAACGCTCACCGTAATACAACTCACTGGCAAAAGGCATACCCGTACCGCCTTTGATATAGGTTACTGCATAATCCCAGATAAAGAGGTTCTTGCAAACTTTCGACCAGTTGATCAACTGTTCCCGGAATCCCCGGTTCTCCTCTGCCATGATGGATGCCGCCTGATTCATCCGGGGACAGAGCCGGATGATGATGTTATCTTCCGCAACGATATCTTTCGGTGCTTCAATGGTGAAGTTATACGCCAGCGTGGTGATCCGGATATCCGGATGGGAAACTTTCAACTTCCTTGCCACCGCATTGAGCAAATGCAGTAACGCCCCGGAATATCCATGCCGCTCCGCCAATGCCGTACACGCTTCACAACGGCAAAAATTCCAGTTGTCATTGATGGAAATATCATACAACAGCGGCCGGGGTATCCGCCGACCGGCGGCGGAACGGTCGCCCTGGGCAATATAATTTACCAACTGATTGTAAATAACTTCCGGCAGATCAGGATTGGAAAAACACAACTGGCTCTCCCGCCCCGCCCGCCGGGAATTATTGACCAGAGCAAAATACTCCGGGTGATCGGCAAAATATTTCTCTTCCGGTACATAACTCCACATCGTATGGACAAATCTCGGCGGCCCGAAGGCGTATGAACCGCCATATTCACCCCGGATCTCGCCGGTGTTGTCGTTATTCAAAATCCGCAGTGCGGCAAATCTGCCGTTATCCGGCTTGCGGGTGTTGCCCCGGTAGATGTGGCGGTAGATGAAATACGGTTGACCGGTTGCCGATAACGCCGGTAACTCCAGCACCTCGTGTGACGGCACATATTCTTCATAAGGTGTGAAGAAAAATACACCGCAGAAATCTTCCAGCAAATGCGACACCGCATACACCGTGCCACGCTCATTATTGCCGGATAAAGTTACCACCCGCCCCTGACTGCTGATTGACCATGCATCAGGTTTGTCCGCCAATTCCGGGGAAATCATGATCCGGAATATCACCGGCGTAACCCCGTTGACCTTCACTTCATAAGTGCCGTTGGTGATTTTGCCCAGATATTCCCGGAGCAAAGCCGCCGCACTCTTTTCTCCCGGCGTATCGCCGCTCACTACGACACACGGCGCACTGTGCAACGTCAGCACGGCAAAAGCCCCAAGCAGTAACAACCATAATTTTTTCATCTTTCATTCCCCATATTGACCAAGAAGTTTTTTTCTTCACTCAATCACTGCCTTTACTGCCTTCCGCTCAAGTGTCATGCTGTCGCATGACTTCGCTCACGGCAGGCGGTATCGGCGTTTTTACGCCGACTTCTGCGCTGTCGCTTATTTTCGCCGCCCGCTCGGCGGGTTGCGAAATGGGGCGACTCCGTTGTCGTCGCCAAATGCCGCCCAAGTCCTCCCAAGCCTCGGCGACAAGCGTTCCGCCGCTTGACCACGTCCGGGTAAGCACCCGGTGGCAGATTTTTATTTAATTTTTTTATCTGTTATGCCGTAAGGTTCAAGTTGCCATGCCGGATGAAACTCCTCACGCAACGGCACAAACGATGCCGGATTACAATACCGTAACTGCTGAACGATATGAAACGGCCCATGCGAATTCCGGCGGCTGCCATACACCCGCAACGTAACCTTATCCACCCCATCCGGGATCCGTAAATCATCCCGCTCATGCCAATCACGGTCACCATTTTCCAGCACCGCCGCAAAACTTCCCTTGATCTTCAATAACAATTTTCTATTCTTACCCGGCGGCACACTCACCTTGTAATCCACCGCCCCGGAATAAAACGGCAACCCCTGTTCCGTCCAGTCGCCCATCGCCAATTTTCTTACCGGCGCAGTCAGATGCAGCTCAAAACCGGCGATCTTCACCCCGAAATCCCCCAGCAGAAAACAATCTTCCAACGTCTTGCGCTGGTTTATAAATGTATTCAACACTATCTGATTGCGGCCGCGAACCAGATTTTTCACCGCAAAAAATTTCAACGAATGGTCAAACCAGTAATATTCACTTCTCTCCAGTTTCACTCCGTTGCAGAAAACTTCCGCCCCGCCGTCTTCCACCGCAAACCGCACCGCACCCGCCGGAATTTCATCACAGAAAAAGGTGAACCGCAACCTGACCGGCACCCTTTCACCTTCCGACTCTTCCGCCCACGGCTGACGGCGCGGCAATCCGCGCGGCACCATTGCGTAACGGCGGCGCAACATGGCATCCAATCTGCGCATATCCACCGGAAATTGGAATTCTCCGCTTTCATCCGCCGCTTCCGCCCGGTCTAAAAGCAAAACATTGTTTTCCGTCAATTCAATATCAAAAGAATTTCCGGTCAACTCAACAGCCTGATATTCCGCTCGTTCCGGCAACTTTTCTTCCGGTTCATCCGGGAAAAACAACATTCTGCTCTCCCCCGCCGCCAGCGGAAATGTGTCACTGCCCGACGATACCGAACCGTCATCCATATTCCAGAATTGCGGCACTCCGGTCACCCCGGCAACACTCACCTGCAAAAATCCGCAATCACTGTTGCGCTGATCAAACGGCACACTGCGCCAATTCGTCGCATCACTCTGCTGGTCAATGGAATATCCGGTGTTGTGGATAAAGAGGAAATAACCTCTTTCATGCCGCAAAAGCAAATGCAGCAGCCCCGGCACCTGACCGCCGACTTTATCCGTCAGCGAAACCCGGCGGCAAAACGCCAGTTTTTCCGGTAACTCCTCCGGCAGACACCGGCTGAATTCCAGCGGCCCGGTCAACTTTTCTCCCTCGATATAACCCGGCAATTTACCGGCAAAAAACAACTTGCCGCCGGATGCCGCAAACTTTTTCAACAACTCCAAAGTCGTGCGGCGCAACGTCACCGTTTCCGGGATCACCACCGCTTTATAGGCAACTTCACCGACTCGCATCTCCCCATCGGAAACCGAGCCGTAACGTGACATGATTTCTTCATCACCATAATCAAAATCCAAATTGGCATTGAGCAGGATATCGCTGATCGCATTCCGGGAATTTTCCAGCGGCTCAAGCAGAAAATCATCTTCATAATTCTGCTGTAAAAGCGTGTAGGCACTCTCCACCGGGTCAAGCACCAGAATATCCCGCACTTCACGGCAACCGGCAAAAATCGCGTGCAGACGGCCGGAACGATCTTCCAGACGGGAAAATTCCGCATGGTGCGCCGTGTGCCACGCCAGAGAACCGGGGAAGTCACGCTTGCATTCCCCCCCGGCACTGTACCACCCCAGATGCAGACATTGCCGGTTCACCCCCAGCGCAAAAAGCATATCGCCACTGCGCCGTTGATCGTAAAGCGAAAATTCCCAACCGGTACAGCCGTGGATCTCCGCCAGCCGGTCACTTTTCCCCAGTTGCCGCGCCGCCGAAGCAAGTTGCTTGACCGTCGCCGGCAGATAACGGGTGTTGGTGAGATAATCGATGCCGGGCTGGTGGAAATATTGCAATGCCGCCATGTTGGAACCGTGGGAACCGGCCTGGGTCGCCAACAGATCTTCACCGAGCAGATGACCGGTGAGTTTCAAACCATGCGCCGTACACCATTCCGATACCGGGCGCAGAAAATTTTCCCGGAAAAGTCCGGAAATGAGCGAATAAAACTGCCAGCGGATCCTGACATGGGAATCATCCGGCAGATCGAAAAATAATCCGGGCAGCTGCGGCGGCAATTCCTCATGGAAACGCTGAAAATATTTCTCCGGCAGTATTACCGACCACGGCACGCCGGCACCGAAGCGGAATGTTTCAACACCGTAAAATGGTTCATCCATAAATATTTCATCCACAGAATTTTCTGCAAATGAACCGAGATTTTCCAGATATTTTTCATGGGTGAGCTGCAAAAAAATGGCGGCAGTTTCCGGTCGGAACACATCCGGAAAACAACTGTTGTTGAACCACTCCGATCCGGGGTGACGGCGGACGTAAAAATGATGCATTTTTCCCCGGAATGTACCGGAAAAAATGGTGTTTTCCGGCGCAGAACCGCCTACTTGACAATGCAGTGAAGATCCGGCAAGTTCCGGAGCAAGTGCGGCAACTTTGCCCCCCGCTCCGCCGCTGGGCCAGCGGTCTTCATCATAAAGAGCCGCCTTTATCTGCTGTTTATTGGCTTCATCGACCGCACTGCGGACGATATCGAACCACTTTTCCCCCAGATAGGGAGTTTTCAAACCGTTGCGGGAATGCATGAAAAATCCGCCCATGCCCATATCGCGCAAAACAGCGATCTGTTGACGGATGATCTTTTCATCCAGTTCACCGTTCCACGCCCAGAAAAGTTTTGAGCGCAGTTCCGCCGGTGGGTTCTGCCAGTTTTTTATAAACATAATTTGAATCCTGTGAATTTGCAACTATATTAAATATACAGGAATAAGGGCAGAAAAACCATAATGATTTTCTCAATAATTATAAGAATAGTCTCAAAATGAAAAAACTTTCCAGAAACCGCAATCAGGTGGAGTATTCTTATGCCTTTGATTCGGCGGATTTCCCGCTGACAGTGCGCATGGAGGAAAATGCCGGTGAAATCGTGCCGCATCTGCACGAAAAATTTTCTGAACTGGTGATCGTTTTGAAAGGTCGGGCCACCCATCTGGTCGCCAACCGCAAATATCAACTGACCAGCGGCGATATTTTTGTGGTGGGAGCCAATCAGATGCACTCTTATTCGGAAACGGAAAATTTCTGCTATTGCAATGTTTTGATGGATTTGAATGCATTGAAACTGCCGTTGGGCGATCTGCCGGAGCGTCCGGGTTATCAGACGTTGTTCGTCATCGACCGGCGCAACACGGCCCCGGATCGTTTTGAAAATCGCTTCCGTCTGACTCCGGAACAACTGGCCCAAGCGGTAAAAATGCTCAATGAAATAGCGGAATTAATACCGGTTCGCCGTTTTGAAGCGATTGCGAAATTCATGCTGTTAGTGGGATTTTTGTGTGATTGTTGCGGCAATGAGGGGAAAAATATCCGGGCGATCCCCTTCCGCCTGGGCAATATAGTTGCGAAAATGGAAAGGCATTGTGAGCGGGATTTTCCGATAGCGGAAATGTGCCGTCAATCGGGGATGTCGCGGGCAGCGTTATTCCGTTATTTTGGTGATTGCTACGGGGTTTCGCCGCTGGAATATCTGTTGCGCTTGCGGGTGAATAAGAGTATGCGTTTGTTGCGCAGTACGGATTTGAGTTGCGGTGAAATAGCGCAGGAGTGCGGCTTTACGGATGGGAGTTATTTTGCATTGCACTTCAAAAAGTTGAATGGTATAACGCCGACGGCTTACCGTAAAAGTTGGGAAGACAGATAAAAATGGGAAAAAATTTTTTTTAACCTGCTTGAAAAATTTGAAACCGGCAGTATATTATATGGAGTAACGTCAGGAACGTTGCGGGGTGGAGCAGTGGTAGCTCGTCAGGCTCATAACCTGAAGGCCGTTGGTTCGATTCCAGCCCCCGCTACCAAATAAAAACAACAGCCGAGGTCGTAAAAGATTCCGGCTTTTTTTATTGTCATAAAACGCCGTAATACTTTTACTCCCAACCGCCTTTATGTCAGCGATGCTTCCATAAAGGCGATTGCCGTCACTTCGTTCCGGCTCTTCGGCTTCGCCTCGTCCAGCCCCCGCTACCAAAAAGATTACGCCGGGTTCAGTAAATGGATCCGGCTTTTTTATTTTCAATAAAAGCCTGATGCCATTTACTTTACCGCCACCTTTTGTCAGCGATGCTTCCATAAGTGTCGATTGCGCTCGCTTTGCTCACGCATCCGGCTTCGCCTCCTCCAGCCCCCGCTACCAATAACTATTCAGCCAGTCAACCGACTGGCTTTTTTCTTGCCATAAATCCCCTTGTGT
Organism: Lentisphaerota bacterium; assembly: GCA_015061625.1. GTDB lineage: Bacteria > Verrucomicrobiota > Lentisphaeria > Victivallales > Victivallaceae > UBA1784. The sequence continues at coordinate 32,270 of SUWG01000022.1, forward strand.
CAGATGGATTTACAACTTTGCCAAACTCTCTGAAATCCGGGAAAACCACCCGAATTTCAATAAAAATCCTCTCTAAATCTCTGTTCTCTCGTGGACTTCAGAGAGTCAAAAGCAAGCAACTTTTATTACAACCTATTAAAAATAAACAAGTTATAATAAATCAATACATATGCAAGGTTCGTATTTGAATACTTGCACACCAATCGATACAAAACAATCTGCACATCAATTATAACAGGATGCAAATAAATAACTTACAATAATTTTGAGCGGACAAATAAAAAACGATTACACTCACAAAAATCAAGATAAGGACTAGTCCTTATCTGTAAGTTGTTGATAATCAACAAAACGATTTTCAGAGTTCGCAAGAGTTATTACTTGCTGTCAGCAAGAAAATAATTCTATTGCACCCTCAACGTACCCAAACGTCTGTTTCAAACAGCTTAAACATCTAATCCTGCGGTGAACTGATTGAGCAGATTCCCAAACGGCTGAAGCGTTGGGAACTCGTTGTCACGGCAATGTTGTTCCTGACGCTTTTTGCTGGTTTTGGGCTGCTCTATGTAGCAATCCCGGCAGCAGTGGTAGCTTGGTCGCTTTCCGGGGTGTGTCTGCTGGCGTTTGTCGGTGTGATAGTGGCGATTTGGTGGAATCATGGGTGATGTTTTCCAAATGATTATTTGCAGAATAAAAATGCATATTCTCGCATTTTGAATTTGTAATTTGTTTTTTTTTGTGATATATTAAACCACATAATGTACAGCGTTTAACAGATGTGTTGGAGTGTCGTTACTATGCAAGTATGCTATAACAAGCTGTGGAAAATATTGATTGACAAAAAACTACGCAAAATAGATTTGCGCGATAAGGCCCATATAAGTACTACCTCCCTTGCAAAATTGGGAAAGGAACAGGATGTAAGCATGGATGTCCTTCGTAAGATATGTGTTGCCTTGAACTGTAATATTGGAGATATTGTAGATTTTATCCCAGAGGATCACACATCTACACAGCAACTTTTTCCAAACTGTGAGACAAACAAGAAATAACAAGAAATTAACCTAGGTTGATTATGATTAAAACCCAAAGAATAAAAGCCGTTAGCTTGTTTGCCGGGTGTGGCGGTTTAGATTTAGGATTTATTTCGGCAGGATTTGATGTTTTTTGGGCTAATGAAATTATGCCTGATGCCGCAAAATCTTACGAGCTAAACTGTGGTCATGCTCCAATCGTTGCTGACATTTGGAATATAATAAACGATGTTCCGGCTGCTGATATTCTTATTGGCGGACCGCCATGTCAAGCGTTCTCTTTGGTGGGTAAAAGATTGGAAAATGATTCTAGAGCAAAATTGGTCTTTGCTTATAAGCAAATTGTTGAAAGAACAAAACCTAAAGCTTTTGTGATGGAGAATGTTCCAGGATTACTTGCCTCAAAAATAGATGGGAGAAAATTAATAGATTATCTTGCTGAAGAATATGAAAAACTCGGCTATAATATTGCTATCATTCCTCTTTTAGCGTCAGATTACTGTGTGCCTCAACGCAGAAAACGAGTTGTAATGGTTGGCATACTAAATTCTGCAGATAAGTTCTCTATGATTGCTCCCTCTGATTTTAAGAAAATCATCGGACTTCAGGACCAAGCAATGCCAGTATCTGCAAAAGATGCTCTCGGAGACCTACCATTGGTACAACCGAAGGGTAATTATGCAGAACAGCCATACACATCACAGCCCGAATCACCTTATGCTATGTTGATGAGAGCAAACAGCCCCAATGGTGTAACATTTCAGGCGATGCCAACTATGTCAAAACTGGATACTGAATTTGTAAAACATATTCCCCCTGGTGGGAATTATATGCATATCCCTGATTCAATAGCGACAACAAGAATCAAAAAATTTAAAGAAACAGGGGGGCGTACGACAACTTATGGGCGTCTTCACCCTGATAATCCCGCATATACCATTACCACATATTTTAATAGACCCAATGTTGGTGCAAATTATCATTACGATTTTGAACGACTTATTTCTGTTCGAGAAGCTTTACGTCTGCAATCATTTCCTGATAACTTCATACCGCATTATTCTAATCAGAGGAATCTGCATATTCAGGTAGGTAATGCTGTTCCACCGCTACTGGGCAGAGCTATAGCCGAATCACTCAAGGTGTTTTTTTATGAACATTGATCTTAAGAAAAAACCCGAACTTGGTCAAGTCTGGACTCCGGAAGATTGTGCTATTCGTATGGCAACAATTATTTTGGAAAACTGCAATTGCTCAAATACTTGTCGGATTCTTGACCCTGCAGTCGGACCTGCGACATTTCCCAAGGCGTTCAAAAAATTATCTCGAACAGATTCCATAAAATTTTCTGTTTATGATACAGATGAGCGGATGTGTCAATATACGGAATGCTTTGGTATCCAAAATAATGTTAATGTCGATGTATATAATGAAGATTTTTTGTTGGCAAAGGTATCAACAAAATACGATGCAATAATAATGAATCCTCCATACATAAGACATGAACAGATTCCGACCCTAAAAAAAGAAAAATATTACGACGAAATTGAATCTGCCATAAATGAAAAGTTAGACCGACGTTCAAACTTATTCATACTATTTCTGTTTAAATCCATGCTCCAGCTCGCATCAGGAGGGGTGATGTGTGCAATCGTATATGATGCGATTAAGCACAGCAAATATGGTATTAAAGCGATGCAAATACTGAACAAGTATCTTGATTTACTGTGTGATATTGCTGTCAAAGCTCCTTTTGGTGATGCAATGATAGACGCTCAAATAATGTGTTGGAAAAAAAGAAACATTACCTGTCACGATGCCAGACCAAGCATTGCGGAATTGCCCAAATCTAGTAACTATGTCGCATTAGAGTGTTTGCTGAACATTGTTCGCGGAACTGCCTTGCCGTATAGAAAAGTTTTTATTGCAAATCCTACGGATAAATATTACTCTGATGCCAAACCCATATTTATGAAGCAGCGAGATCCAAATTTACTGATATGTGAAGAATTTGATCGTGCATACATAGAAGCTTCTCTGGAAGTTCAAGATTGGCTAAAAGATAGAATGCAATATCTTGAATTGCCGAGCAGAAAATCTTTTGTAAAAACTATTACCGGCGAAATATGTTTCAACTATTACTTAAGGAATCACCCCAGGCATCTTCTTAATACAAGCAATGCTCCAATATCGGATAATTATTATGTTTCTACTCCTGTCAATAATTTTCCTGCGGAAGCCGCTTGGTTATTGTTGAATAGTGATCTTTATTTGCTTCCAATTATGTCATGTGCGAGAAATCAGGGAAATGGTTTGCTAAAACTGCAATCCTATGAGTATCGTTCTGCTATTGTTCCTGACTGGAGATTACTTTCTGCAGAAAGTATAAAAAAATTAGTTTCTACGGCCCATGAAGTAATAAAATCTCCAATATCATATGTAGATTTTCGTAATAAAGCCACTGTGCTTGCTCGGGAGGTGTTTCATGTCTAATTGGCCTAAAATTCCATCTTACTCGGATTCTGAAAATAATGTTTTTCATCCTGTTTTTGCACATGCATTAAATCTCGTTTTAAAAGAACGTAAACTTGATAGCGATGTTACTGTTCAATCACAATTCCAAACTCCAACAGGACCTGCTGACTTTGTACTTCTTCGAAAAAGCACTGGTAAAGTAATAATTCCAATTGAAATAAAACGCACCCAGAGTGGCGTTCGCGGCCTTGGCAGACGACAAGCTAGGGATTATCAGCAAAATCTTGCCACAATCGCTGAAACTACTTTTTACTGTGTTTCTAACCTGGAATTGACTGAATTATTTTGCAATGCAAAAGGGCATGAGACGACTCTTTCTCAGAAAATAAAACTTTCAACTCCACAGAATGCACTGCTTGAAAAAGGACAAGATGATTTATTAAAAAAAAATCTCATTACTGTTATTAACGAAATATTTGATATCATCTTTTTTAATAATCCTTTTTCTTATGTGGCTGGATTATCTAATTTCGAATATTTGTTGCGCAATACCATAGACGGAGTTAAATATTGGCACGAATCATTGTTGCCGTTTTGTTTTGAATATATTAGAGGATCATCTCAACTGACGGTGAAAACAAGAAGTTGGCGCTCAGCATACGCATATAAGAAAAATCCACAAAGACTTGTCGAGTTAGGAAAGCAAATAGATTTTCAAAATATCTTTGCCTATCCATTGGCTCGGGAAGAACACTTTGATATGCATATTTTACAAGACGCATACAATTCGGGACAATGTTTTGGAGATGGGGATGATTTTTCTGCACTCGTAGGTGATATCTTATTCGAGCCGCAAAGTGGTATAGTGGAAACTGACTTTGATCTTGCGCGGTTACTAGCAATAATTGCAACAAACACAGCTGATGCTTTGACCACTGATGATGTAATTATGGATCCATGCGCCGGCAGTGGTCGTTTGCTGGCAGCGATGATAAAGGAGTCTCGTCAAACTATATTACCAACAAATGTGATTGCAGTAGAAAAAGAAAAAAAATTCGCAGAGGCATTGAGTTTACGCCTAGGGTTACAGTTTGGTGCTAATATATCCCCTTCTAATTCTCCTATTGTAAAAATAGAAAACTTTGAAGACACAGCAGTCTCTGATTACTCAAAAGTGAAAATCGCAGTTGTTAATCCCCCGTTTATGTCTGGTGTACAGTCTGCATCGCTAAAGGGTGACTTGCTTTCATGCATACAAAAAGTTTCTGGGAAAAAATCTATTGTCGGAAACGGACAAATCGGATACGAAGCGATTTTTATGGAACTATTATGGCATATGCTACCTCAAGGAGTGACGATTGCTTTTATTTTTCCGTACCAGATAATTTCACGACTTTCTGATGAGATGGCGAGTTTTAGAAAATTCTTATTAGAAAAACTAGCCATCTCAACAGTTGTCTTGTATCCGCAAGATGGTGTTTTTGATTCTGTAGTAAAGAAAACAATGATTTTCGTTGGCCAAAAGGGAACAAAAACTCCAAATATTAGAGTTATTGACATACAAATTCCTGTTCCAGATGTTGACTTTCTTAATCTTAAAGAATTCCTGCAAAAGAACACTTCGTGTTATGGAGTTGAAGAATTTTTTGTTCCTCGTGTTGATTTGCTAAATGCCGCAAACAGTGGCTGGAAAACTTTTTTAGGAAACGGTAAAAAAACCGCAGAATTCATCAATAATCCAATATTATGTCATACTATAAAGGATTATTCGAATGATGTGCGCAGAGGAAGCATGGGCAATTCTGGCAATACGGCACTTACGGTTATGCTGGCAGGGAAACCACATAGTTATATTCCTCGCTCATGGTTAATAAGTGCAATAAACAATGCAAAAACTCTACCTGCAATACTTGATAATAGTAGTGCACCCAATTGCTCATTTGTGCCACCCTCAAGTACAAGAGTGAAAAGCAATAAAATATTGTTATCGATTGCTCAAACCTATGTAAAAAATGCGAATGGTCAATTTAGTACAAAAAAACAAAAAACAAATGATAAAACTGAAGATGATATTGTTAGTGCTATTCTCAAAGATCAGAAGCAACCAGCAACAAACGCAATATTAATTCCAAGAAGTTACCGTGAAAATGCAAAACTTTCAATAATTATGAATGACCCTATTCTTGTGTCAACAAATTTTTTTATTGTTCCAATAGATGATTATGATACTAGAATCCTTGTCGCTTCATGGTTAAAGTCCATTTTTGGTCAGCTACAATTGGAATTTTTTGCTACAAACCAAGAAAGTATGCGAAAAGTTGAAAAAAATGTAATAACAAAAGTGCGAATCCCTGATTTAACTTCAATAAATAAAAGAATATTGAACTTACTTACAAGACTATATTTTAAGGAATCATTTCACAATTTATCTAGCATAAAGCCAAAACGCTCCGATTTACTTTGGGCTTATGCATTGTGGGGAAAATCATACAAAACAAAAACTAATGAAATTGTTGAATTTCTTCAAGAAGCATATGATATGAGAACTCAATAAATTTGAAATATTAAATAAGATGCTCGCCTTTACCACACGCATCCCTCTGGCGGTTATGATTGCTATGGGAATAAAACAATGGGAGAATCGTTCTGTGATGCCATACCCTGCGTGTGGAAAGTGTGTCATGACTTGCTCGAAGTCTTCCGACAGCCGTGAGTATGCCAACTTCCTTGCCTGGGCGAAACATGTGTTTCCGGCAGAGGCTTACGCTGCATTGCCAACTTGGGAGCAAGTCGCAGACTGGCGTGGAAAACTGATTGCAGTCTGCGACTACGAGGCATCCTATACTCCCGGACCTTGAATACTACAATCTGGATATGATTATTGCGGTCGGTTACCGGGTCAACAGCAAGCGGGCTACCGAGTTTCGGCAATGGTCAACTCCCGATGACTATGGCAGACTGGGCGAAGCACCTTGACCGGATTCTGATTGCCGATGATATGGAAATCCTGAAAGATGCCGGTAAAATCACTGCTGAAATCGCCAAAGAACACGCCGAAAACGAGTTCGAGAAATACCGTGTCATCCAAGACCGCCTTTTCAAATCCGACTTCGACAAGCAAATGGAGTTGTTCAACGAAGAAGACAAGTAACAACTAACTGTCTATCAACATTTTTTACTTATATATTACCTCTACGAATATACAGCCTCATCGGTCTTTTGATCGGTGGGGCTTTTTGTCTATTAACAATCCTTACTCGAAGTTATGAAACGCGGAACGCCGCCGGCGTGAGCATTGGAATGACGGAGAGCGGAATTGGGAACACGAAGTGTTGCCAATGCCAAATTAGCAAAATAAGGTGAGTTGCTTAACTTTGAAAGAAACATTGTTATTATTTCAAAAATTTAACTCACCGGAGGTGTATTTATGGAAAATCAAATCGACTGGAAAAAAGAGTGTGAAAAAATCGCTGCGGAACTGGCTGATGATGTGGTCAGCAAGTTTGTCAACAATGAAGAGATCGAGCTTGCTCTGACTCGCTCGATCAATCCGGGGGAGGTCTATGGCTTGTTCTCCCGTACTCCGCTTAATGATAAATGGAACACGGTGATCATCAAGTATTCCGTCATTCCCCGCAGTGAAATCGTTCCGGATAAGGCTCGGCTGTATAAGTGTGCATTGGAAAGCGCATTGGACACCGCCAATCACCCGGATGTAATGGAAATTACCGATTTTGCTGAACATCGTCGCCGTATTTCTGAAAACGCAGAATGGAAAGTCGGCACTGAACTGCAAAATATCTTTTCTGAAATTGCCATCGCCAATCCCGACAAATATCCCATAAAGGAAACCCATGGTCACGCTGTCCCGTCATATGAAGAAAGAATCAAACGCTATCAAGAATGGGAAAAACGGCAAAATTCAAAATAAGCAGTTGACAAAACAATTATGCGGAGTTATCATATAGACAAACAAAAAAATTTTAACAGAAAGGATTTGCGGTATGGATTGGAATGAATGGTTGAAAATACTCAACGAGACAGGATTTTATGTAGATAATCAAATCAAGGATGGCATTGGTTTTTATATTGAAAAGATAAGAATAAGAAACAGTGATGAATATAAATACGGCTTTGGCTTTGGGCTGCACTGTAAGAAGAGGAAGAAAGAGTTGTCCATATATAATGACAAGATTCTATCTGAATTGACGAATAAAGGGTGGACAATCAGTGGTAAGACTATATACAATAAAGAATACTATTTCTCAATTGGTTATGAAAAAGAGAATGAAAAAGAGACGACAAAGCGGAAAGGGTACTTCGTTTTCAAAGAATACAAACCCAATGCCCAGTTGAAGTTGGAAGATAGATTTGGAAAATTTAAAGAAGATATAGAAAAAAGCGGCATTTTAAAATTGTTTAATGACAATATTGATAAATTTTTATTGTCGGATCAAAAACAAACTGATATTTCTTCGCAAAACCAAACACCCGGCAAAAAAACGAAAGAAAAGAAAAACTCCGGCAAAACTGCTGAAACAGAGAAAGTTACTTTGTCGATTGATTACGATTATGTAAAAGCGGTGGAAGACAAGTTTGTGGAGCGTTTTAACAACGCGATTAAGGACTGGAATATTTCTTCTGATTTAAAAAAGAAATTGAGAATAGATAAAGAAATAACTTTGGACAATCCACTGTTCCAAATCTTTTTCGCAGAAGCAAATGATCCTAAAGAAATTGATAAGTACAATAAAGCCCAAGGAAGAAAACCGGAGCATTATATTTATAAATATTTTCCGCAAGAGGGTATTTGCGGCAATCCGACGTCCGCAAAAATTTTGATTTTCAGCAACAACCCCGGTGCTGGTGGCTTTTGGGATGATGGAGGGGAAAAGACTATAAATCATGTGATTAATATGCTCAAAGAAAATTTTGAAGAGGGGCACGATTTTTCCGGTGCGTTAACTACTAACAGCAATATGGGCAATGGATGTTTTTATCCGTTTTTGGAAACTTACATATACAACAACAATCTTGAATTAAGTACCAAGTACTGGCGAAATCATTTGATTCACGCAAAACCTAACAAAGATTCAACTTTTTTGCTGGACTATGAATTAGGTTCAAAAGATAGAAAAACAATTTTGAATGGACACAAGGAAAACATTATGACACTGGAACGTTTCAGTTATCATACCTTGAATTTTGACCAAAAAGTTATGGAAGGCTGTTTCAATAATCATATAACAGGCTTAAAAGGAAAAATAACTAATATAATTACTGAGGCGATGGCTGATCATAAAATATTAGTTTTTGCACGTGGCTTCAACAGCAAAGGTCACAGCTGGCAAAAATTTTTGGGTGAAGAGACTGTCGGAAAAATAATGGAGTATGATCATACATATTTTACTTCCAATGGTAATCCGTATATCAGCAGCAAGAATATAATTAATAAAAAAGGCGAGCAGGCTTTTGGTAAATTATTAGACCAATACAAAAGCTTTGCGAAAAATAACTTTGCAAAGAATATAATATCTGCCCGGTAGAGCATTAGAAACTCTGCCGGGCGGTTTTTGTGTGGTGGAAAATTATTCCGGATTTTCTTCTGTGTCACCGGCGATCAGAGGACATTCTACGGTGTTGTCGTAAAGATTTTTGACCACCATCAAGTGTTCTTCAAATGCCAGTGTTACATCGCAGGCAAAATTCAGGTAATTATCATTGTCAAACCAGATGCACAAAGATGTTTCATCAAAAGCGGTATAGTTGTTCCGAATATATTGCCCGTGCATAAATTTGCCCATTTCCCACACTGTATCAGAATAATTTTCCGCAATTGCAGAAATTTTCTCTGTGGCTTCATCAGTTTTACAATCATTGGGCAGCACCAGAATAAAACCGGTGGTTTTG
>SUWG01000023.1 GCA_015061625.1 Lentisphaerota bacterium
CATTATTGCTTATTATCAACGATTTACAAAAATTGATATTCCAAGGACTTGGTGTATCAAATAGACGGTGCAAAAGTTGGTTTTTCGCCACTCCTGCTCCGTCTTTTAATTTGCCAAAAGTAAGTCCTTGTCCTGGCAGATGCAAAAAAACATTATAAAAATCCTGAAATATCTTGTAATTCCGCAACATTATGTTATATTACTAAATAACGAGGTGTTTTATGCTTATCTATGAAAAAGACTGTTGCAAAAAAGAAGCAGAGGTATTCAAAGCTCTGGGGCATCCTATCCGGCTGTGGATCGTTAAGCAGCTTGCTGATGGGGCGGAACATTGTGTCTGTGAATTTGTCAACGCTGTCGGAGTGAAGTTTGCAACTGTCAGCCAGCATTTGACCATCTTGAAAAACGCCGGAATCATCATTGATGACAAACGCGGCAAACAGGTTTATTATCGCCTGAGTTGTCCATGCGTACTCAATACCATTGAGTGTATCAACAAGAAACAGGCAGAGTAATATTTTTTAGAATTATATTTAGCCTTTTTGCTAAATAACAAAGAAAGGTATGTAGATATGAGCATTTGGAACTTTATCCAAAATCAACTCCTGGGCATGGCTTGGCTTAATGATTTGATCGGTCTTGGATTACAAAAAGCCGGACTTGATATAAATTCCCGCTGGGGCGGTTCAATACAGTTCTTTTTGTATGACACGCTGAAAATAACGATTCTGCTTTGCGTACTGATTTTCATCATCTCCTATATTCAAAGTTATTTTCCGCCGGAACGCAGTAAACGGATTCTTGGCAGGTATCACGGAATATGGGCAAATACGCTTGGTGCATTACTGGGGACAGTCACCCCATTTTGCTCCTGTTCCTCCATTCCGCTGTTTATCGGTTTTACCAGAGCCGGGTTGCCATTGGGAGTGACCTTTTCGTTTTTGATTTCTTCACCGATGGTGGATCTTGGAAGTCTGGTCCTTTTGATGAGTATTTTCGGCGCAAAGGTTGCGATTGTTTATGTGGTTGCGGGATTGCTGATTGCCATTATCGGAGGAACGATTTTGGAAAAACTCCATCTTGAAAAGTACATAGAAACAGAAGTGAGCAAAAAATCATGTTGCTGCTGTTGCAAGCAGGAACAGGCAATCCCGGAAATTGTAATTGAAAATCGTTGGAAATATGCCGGTAATGAAACAAAAGACATTTTTAAATCAGTATTTCCCTATATTCTTCTCGGTGTCGGAATTGGTGCTTTCATCCACAACTGGATTCCCGCAGCATGGGTTGAAACGATTTTAGGCGGTAAAAATCCCTTTGGTGTAATCCTGGGTGTGATTGCCGGAACTCCGATGTATGCTGATATTTTCGGAACAATCCCCGTTGCGGAAGCTCTGCTCGGTAAAGGTGCGCAGCTTGGAACGATCCTCGCCTTTATGATGGCAGTAACTACATTGAGTTTGCCTTCAATTATTATGCTGCGCAAAGTCATGAAAACACCGTTGCTGGTAATTTTTACGGGTACTTGTGTGCTGGGTATCATCATTGTCGGATATCTCTTCAATATTTTTCAATACCTGTTTATCTGAAATTTTAATACCTATGATAAAATTATTATTTCTCTGTACCGGTAACAGCTGCCGCAGTCAGATGGCAGAAGGTTGGACCCGAATGTTGAAAAGTGACAAAATAGAAGCCTATTCTGCCGGAATAGAAAAACATGGATTAAATCTTTATGCAGTAAAGGTAATGGCTGAAGCTGGAGTTGATATTTCAACTCAAAAGTCTAAATTAATTCAAGAATTACCTGATTTGAATTTTGACTATGTTATAACAGTTTGCGGTAATGCACACAAAAGTTGTCCGTTTTTCCCAGCCGCAAGCCGAGTTATTCATGTTGGCTTTGATGATCCGCCGCACCTTGCTGCATCTTGCCGGACAGATGAAGAAAAATTAGATTGTTATCGGCGTGTGCGGGATGAAATCCGATTGTTTGTAGAGAGTCTTCCAGATAACCTTGCGAAACTTTCACATTGAATGGGAATAAAAAAGGCGGCAAGATTTCTCCTGCCGCCAAACGGTTCCCACTATCACCGTTCCGGGAAACCGAAAAGCCTCCGCTGTTCGTTCCAGTCTTCCGGAATGTTTTTCATAATTTGTGCGATGGATAATCCCTCGGGTTCTGCTCCGTTAACGATTGCTTCAACAATGTCCGGGGCAAGGTTGTTCAAGCCAAGTACCCGCGTTACATACGGCGGTTTCAAGCCGAGCTTTGCCGCCAGGTCTGTGATGTTCTTTGCTTCTCCGTTGATGAGCATTTCCATCCACCGCTGCTCGTTGCGAATTGCCCGGAGTAAGGACTGCTGCTTCATCCGGTCTGCACCGGGAGCTGGAATCACTACTCGGCGGTGTCCATCAATTTTCTTGCTTTCCAACTGCATAGTCATCCGGATTGAACCATCATCCAAAACTTCCTGTGCGGTTTCCGGGAACTTCTCCGGCTCGCCGTGGGGTTCATAAAAATATCCGCTGACCGCCATTTCGGAAGCAAGGTCTTTCAATCCGTCAACTTTCAATGTTAAGCTGATTTTGTCGGCAAAAACTCTTATCTCACCGATGAGCAGATGTACCAATTCCTGTCTTGCTCCGGGAAACATAAATTCCCAAAGACCGGAAATATCGCCGAGGGCGGCAATAATCTCCGTCTCTGACAATGGTTCCCGCAACTGCGCCTTTTTCTTTTTTGCTTCGGTGAGCAGTTCTCCCACTTTTCTTATTTCGTCAAAATCTGTATCGTTCTGCAAGGCATTCTTTTTCAATTCGGTAAGATGTTTCTGCAACCGTTCACATATTGCATTGGAAGCAGCATTGCAACTGTAGATAAAAAAAACGCAAAAAGGCGGCAGGATTTTCCTGCCGCCATTCGTTGAAAACTTATTTCCCGGCCATCATGGCGTTGATATCGGTTTGAGGATCGGTGATCCCCTTGATATCAAATGTGTCAATCAGGATTTTTGCAACATTGGGCGAGAGGAATGCCGGAAGTGTCGGGCCCAGCCGGAGATTTTTGAAGCCGAGATGGAGCAATGCCAGCAATACCGCAACTGCTTTTTGCTCATACCACGAAATATCAAAGGATATGGGCAATTCGTTGATATCTTTGACGCCGAAAACTTCCTTGAGTTTCAGGGCGATGAGTGCCAGAGAATAACAGTCGTTGCATTGTCCGGCATCCAGTACTCTGGGAATACCGCCAATGTTTCCGGTTACCAGTTTATTGTAACGGTACTTGGCGCATCCGGCGGTGAGAATGACGGTATCTGCCGGCAGATTTTTTGCCACATCAGAATAATATTGCCGTGCATTCTGCCTGCCATCGCAACCGGCCATTACGATAAAACGTTTGATCGCTCCGGATTTGACGGCTTCGACGACTTTGTCGGCAAGAGCAAAGACCTGGGCATGAGCGAATCCGCCGGTGATCGTGCCGTCTTCCAATTTTTCCGGTGCTTGGCAATGCTTGGCCAATTCGATGATTTCAGAAAAATCTTTCGGCTTGCCATTTTTCCGGTCGGCAATATGCGGCACTCCCGGATATCCGGCCATACCGGTCGTGAAAATCCGGTCTTTGTAGGCATTTTGTACCGGGGTTATGCAGTTGGTCGTCATCAGGATCGGGCCATTGAATGAGGCGAATTCCTTATTTTGTAAATGCCACGCATTGCCGTAATTGCCGTAAAGATGCGGAAATTTTTTCAATTCCGGGTAATAGTGGGCAGGGAGCATTTCGCAGTGGGTGTAGATGTCGATCCCGGCATCTTTGCTTTGTTCCAGAAGTTCCTTAAGGTCGAGCAGATCGTGTCCGGAAATCAAAATACCCGGCCGCTTGCCGACTCCGGTTTTTACTGCAGTTACTTGAGGGTTGCCAAATGCTTCAGTATTGGCTTGATCCAGCAGAGCCATTGTTTTTACTGCGACTTCTCCGGCTTCTAAAATAACTGCGAGCAGTTTTCCGGAATCCACTTCCGTTGCCGCACTCTGCAATGCTTTGAAGAAAAAGGCATAAATGGCATCATCTTCTTTACCCAGTACGGCGGCGTGTTCGGCATAGGCGGCGATACCTTTGAGCCCGTAAGTGAGCAATTCGCGCAGAGAGCGGATGTCTTCATTTTCACAAGCAAGTACACCGGCAGAAAGTTGCGCCGGATTTTCTCCGGTAAGTTTTATTGCTTCATCCAGTTGTTTTTGAAGTGCGGCATGGTCAAAATTGGCATTGGTAACAGTCATGAAAAGTGACTTGGCGATAAACCGCCCCGATTCGCGGTCAACGTTGCGGGTCAGAGCAATGAGTTTGAGCTGACGGATGAGTTTATCCATCAAATTGGATGTTTCCGCTTTTTTTCCGCACATTCCGGCGAAAGTACACCCGGTATTTTTACAAGCCTCCTGACATTGGAAACAGAACATTTTTTCTTCCATTTCAGATACTCCGTTTTGAATGTTGCTTTTGAACAGCATATCTCATATATTAGACAAGATAGTGCATTGGGCGCATAAATCAAATGAATTTTGCCGGAGGAAGCAAAAAAGTTCCGGGTTTTTATGAAATTGTTATCGTTAATTACGCCAGATAGCGCACGGTGAATGAGGTCATTTTGCCGGAATCATTCAGTTCGATTTCGCTGACGGCAAAATCTTTTTCGCATAATGACGGCACCGCCACGCTGGCAAAGGGCAGCGAGAATGAGGGGCAGAAGCCGAAGTGCCAGTGGCCGCTGACGGCGAGAACCACCTTTTCCGGCATCCGGGCGATGATTTCGTCGGCGTTGTCGTAGTTGTAGGCGCATCCCACCCGTCCTTTGCGGAAAAGCGGAACGTGCTGGAAGATCACCGTCGGCAATTCGTTGCCGATTTTTTCCAGTCTGGCGATTTCCGCCGGATCACGGTATGAATTCCATCCCGGAGTTTCCACATCGTAAGGGAATGAGACAAAACGGAAGCCGTTTACATCCAGATGATCGGCGGGGCGGGGCATATATTGGTAAAAAATTTCCGGTTCGGGGTCATGGTTGCCGGGGATGATAAGGCATGGGATTTCGACTTTCCGCAAAATTTCCGCCAATTCTTTGAGCAATGGCAGATCTTTGGCATCATTGATCAAATCTCCGGCGACCAGCAGGATATCCGGTTTGATTTCATTATGGATCATATCCAGAGCTTTATTCAGCAACCCGACGGCTCTTTCGCCGCATCTTTCCGGTTGGGGGTTGATCTCTTTTGAATAGTGCAAATCAGCGATGGCGGCGATTTTTATAAGAACTCCTGAATTTTCGAGAATGATTGAAACGATCATGACTTTGATAAAATATAGTGCTTTTGGCTGAAAAAATCAAGCGTTATCGCTCCGGATTTACGGCAGATTTTGGTTGAAATAATACCCGGTTTGCCTGTTATGATACTTGTATTGCTGTTGATGGGAGGTTATATTATCATCGGAAAATGAGTAATTTGTCAGTTTTGGAGTTATTATGCGTATACCGCTTGATGGAAATTGGGAATTGTTTGTCATTCCGCCTGCTGAGCGATTCAGTGAAGTGGCAAAGTTGTCGGCTTATACGCCGGTAAGCGGTGCAGTTCCGGGGAATCTGGAATTGGATTTATGGCGGGCGGGATTCGGTGGTGATCCGCTGGTGGGATTGAATGCGAAAGAGTATTGGGCATTTGAAAACCACGATTTCTGGTATCGCCGCACTGTGGAGTGTGATTTTACCGGTGAAGCGGAATTGGTGTTGGAAGGAGTCGATCTTTTTGCGGAAATATTTTTCAACGGCGAAAAGGTCGGCAGTTGCGAAAATGCTCTTATCCCGCACCGGTTCAAGGTGAATTGCCGGGAAACGAATATTCTGGCGATCCGGATCATTTCCGCTGAAATTTCTGCCCGCAAATATCCGGCAGTTGCCGGAACTTTGGCGCATGGTGCGGAATTGTATTCCTCGATCTACACCCGCCGGGCGGCGCACGTTACCGGCTGGGATATATTTCCCCGGTTGTCGCTGGGCGGTTTGTGGAAAAGTGTTTATCTGGAAAGGCGTGAAACGCCGTTTTATTTCCACGATCTCTGGCTGCAGACCCGGAAGATCGACCGGGAGAATGATCAGGCGGTATTGCGGCTGTTTTATCATTTTGCCGCCGGAGAGGAATCGTTGCAGGGGTGTACGTTGAAATTCCGCATGGTTTGCGGGGAATCGGTCTGGGAAAAAGAGACTCCGGCATATTTTACCAATGGCACGGTCAATTTTGTTTTTAATGCGCCGAAGTTGTGGTATCCGCGAGCCTATGGCGAGCAGAATCTCTATGAATTAAGTGCCGAATTGCGTACTGCGGCTGGAACTTTGCTGACCGCATACGCGACCACTTGCGGCATTCGCAGTGTGGAATTGCTCCATACGGAAGACAACCTTGACGGGCAGGGGAAGTTTTCCTTTATTGTCAACGGTCAGCCGGTGCGGATCTGTGGCAGCAGTCATGTGCCGTTTGATGCATTGCATTCCAGAGACGGTCAGCGGATGGAAAAGGTGCTGGAATTATTTGATGATTTGCGGTGCAATATGATCCGTTGCTGGGGCGGCGGAGTGTATGAGAGCGATGAATTTTACGACTGGTGCGACCGCAAGGGCATACTGGTGTGGCAGGATTTCATGTTTGCCTGTGAATATTATCCGCAGAATGAGACCTTTTATTCGTTGATCCGTCCGGAAGTTGAAGCGGTGGTAAAACGGTTGCGCCGTCACCCGTCGCTGGCGTTGTGGTGTGGGGATAATGAGGTCGATCAGAGTGCATTTTTTGAGGGATTGCCGCTGAAAATGAATCGTTTGTCGCGGGAGATCATTCCGCAGATCGTTGCGCAGCATGATCCGGGCCGTCCGTATCTGGCAAGTTCGCCGTATATTCCATCTGAAATGCAGGGGAAATATGATTTTGCAGAAGCTGTGGAGCGTATTCCGGAAGTGCATCTCTGGGGCAACCGGGAATTTTTCAAACTTCCCTTTTATGCGGATTTGAAAATGCAATTCATCAGCGAAACCGGTTGGATCGGTGCGCCGTCATTGACGACGATGAAAGAATTTTTTGCCGGTAAGGAAGTTTCGGTCGATGAGCATGATCCGGTGTGGGACTTCCACAGCGGCAACCAATTTGGTTTGACCGGGGTGAATCATTACCGGGCGACGGCGATCGCCAAAGCGTTGCAGGAGTATTTTGACTGTGAACCGCAGAATGTGCCGGAGTTTGTGCGTCAATCCCAGATATTTCAGGCGGAAGCATTCAAATTTCAAATTGAAACGGTGCGTTTGAGTAAGATTTGCACCGGGATATTGTGGTGGAATGCGATAGATGGCTGGCCGCAGTCATCTGATGCAGTGGTGGATTATTATTTCCGTAAAAAATTGGCATATTACTATATCAAACGCAGTCAGAATCCGTTTTTGATCTGTTGCAGTGAGCCTGACCCGTGGGATAGTCAGATCGTGGCATTGAATGACAGTTGTGAACTGATTTCCGGCAGTTTTACGGTAACGGATAAAAATGGCAGAGAATTGCTTGCCGGTGAGTATTCCATACCGCCATTTTCCCGGCGGGTGCTGGGGCAGTTGCGTTCCCGCCGCGGCGGCAATGAATTGTGGCTGATCAAGTGGGAAAATGATGGTGCTACGGGTTGCAACCACTATATTTCCGGCAACCGTTTCATGGATTTGTCGTGGTACATGGAGCAGTTGCCGCACATCGCCGCATTGGATAACGCCTTTGATGCCGATAAACTTGGCGAATGAGAGTCGATAAAAAAACGGGCATGGCATGATTGTTTTTTGCCATAACTCTCTCCATTTACTCTTGCACAATGCAAGAGTTCCGGCACAAAAAAACGGAGAGGTTTCACCCTCTCCGGCATGATCGTTTTATAAGTATTCCACACCGGGATAAAATTTATTTGGCGGCATTTTCGGCCGCTTCCACCCATTTGGCCTTATCCGGTTCATTGAAAAAGGTCGTTCTGGCCTGATAAACTGCCACATGACCGGCGGGGAAGGTCTTATTGGTGAAGTCCACAAAATATCCTTTGCGGTAATATCTGGTATCCCAGAGATAGCGTTTCAACTGGTTCTGACCGCTGCCGGGCTGCACGGTCGTGACCACTCCATCGCCGGTTTCCGGATCGTAGATGGCGATCAGTGACGGGGCAGGGGAGTAGATCGGAAATTTACCATTGGTCTGAAATGCGGCCTGACGTGGATTTCCATCATGCATTACCGCATAATATTCCGTGAAACGCAATGCCCACGGATGCATGAAGTTGTAAAGGCAATTCAACTGCACATCCGCATCGCTGGTAATGGTACTGCGTTCATCGATCACATCATTGGCGATTTGCAGCGTGTAATTGATGGTGAAGTGGCCGACTTTGGAAATTTTATGCAGGAAAAAATATTTTCCCGTAAGAGCAGTTTCCGTGGAATAATCCACTATTCTGCCGTCGATCATCATTTGCAGAAAAATCACCTCTTCGCCGTAACCTGCTTCCGTGTGTCCGCTTCCGGCCATTCCGGATTCACCTTTGACCGAGAAAACAGAGCCGTAATGTGCGCCCCGGTTATCCAGACCGAAAAGGCGGCCGTTGTATTCGATGCGGTTTATGAAACAACGTTTGGCGGCATCGAGCCGGATGGTGACATTGCCGGATTTGACCGTTACCGATCGCGGCAGATCGACCGCAGAAAGAATAAGCGTAAATATGGCGGCCGTGACGGAAAGAATTTTTTTCATATTTGTTGATCTCCTTATGTTTTATGGTAAAAATAGCGGTTGTTTGGGGGATTGACCGATCTGCCATGCGGCTTCGATTATCCGATCATTCCACGGCACAGACAAAACCTGTATGCTTCCGGCTTTGCCGGATGGCAGTTTGACGGTGGCGGAATTTTCTGAACCATCAGCGGTTTTATAAAAAAATGTAATGATCCTTTCCGCTTCATCGGCGGCAAACGAGGCGGTCAATTTGCCATCTTTTATTTCAATGCCGGTTTTGCCGATGATGCCATTGAGTTGTTCCAGTCCGGGGAAAATCAGGATGGAGTAGTTTATGGTGGCTGATCCGTCGTTTGGCAACTGAAACTCCGGCCAGATGACTTCGGAAGTCTGGATGCCGCCACGGTTGCCGTCGCCCCACGAGTAAAAAATACCGTCATTTTGCAAGGTTTTTTCCGGCAGGGTCAATGCCCAGACGATTTTTTTACCGTTGAGTTTGACTCCGAGCCAATTTGCTCCCGGCGGCAGGAAGTTGTTGTTTTTGTTGAAAGTGAAAAGTTTGGGTGCCGGAGCATTGCCGACGATACCGAATCCCGGACGGCGATGAGTGCCGGGCTGTTGCGGTATTTGCGGTGAACTTGGTGCCGTGCCGACCAGATGGATCCACGGGCGCAATTTCCACACTTTACCGGAACGGTTGGTGAATGTGCTTTGCACCCGGATCTCCAGCGCATCCGGCACGAGCGTTATCTGCCGGGTCAGATCGAGCAGAATATTGCCGTAGAAACGGCATTCCATGGTCAGTGAATTTTGCGTTTGTGCCACGACCCGCATCGGATTGCTGCCATTGATTCTGTTTTCCCAGAAAAGTTCAAAGATCCCGTTCATATTGTCTTTGGGGTAGCGGAATAAAGGAGTTTCCTCTATTTCCGATACCCGGCTTGGCGCAAGCAATTCCCCGTAGGGAGCCGGGAGTTTTATCGACGAGATCCGCCCGGCACTTTCCGGCATTATTTCAATGGCAAGCCGGGGGGAAGCCAAAAGGATTATTTCCTGCCGGCGGGGGTGTTCCACTCCTCTTTCGTATGCCGAAAGAGTGGTGGCACAGATCGTTGCCATGAATGCGGCACAATGGAAAAAACGTATTTTCATCGTGCCTCCGGCCGGGTTTCAAAACAGCGGCTCCACGGTAAACGCAGATTTTCAATGCCGAATTTCCGGGCGATCGCCGGAGTGGTTTGAAAATGTTGGGCCATCGGCGGATAATATGGGAAACGGCGATCCATGATCCGGGCCAAAGCAATATAAGTTTGAACTGCCTGCCGGAAGTTTTCCGCCGTCAGCGTCAGCGTATTGCCGTTGCGCACGATACCGTTGCTGCCGCCTCTGCCGATACGGATATGCAGTTGCGGTACTCCGGCGGCCGCCGCCGGAAGATCTTTACCGGCCGTGATCCGGTGCTGGTTGGTAAAGCGGAAGTAATCACGCACATAATCAGCAATGGCTTTTTCATCATCGCTGGCATCATCCGGCAGCACGATGGCGAAACTTGGCCGGTTGCGGTTGTCGGTAAAGGGAAATGAAACGATTTCAGATGCCGGATTGACGAAATACACCGAGCGGTATTCGGCAGTGATTTCAGCTCCGGCAGGGATTTCCACGATTTCACCGGCTTCAATGAGTTTTCCGTTGAGTTTCAATGTGACATTGAAATTATAAATATTTCTGGGGGTGATCGCCGCCCGGAATGAAGCGGTATTGCCCAGTTTTGCCGAGTAGATCATGCGGTGAATGTCTTTTTCCGACGTCACTTCGGCGGATAATCTGCCGTCGGCAGGCAGCGCACTCAAACTGAATGCCGCTTCAAAAAGAACCGGTTTGCGCGAAGGGAGCGTATAGGTGATGGTCGTATCACCATTGGCAATGGTATTATTCATCTGTGCCGCATCACGCATTTTGGGCAGAAAGAGTTGATAACCGCCGCCCAAACCATAGTTGTCGATGATAAAGGTAAGTGGAATATCGGTTTCGTAAGGATTGCCGTAAAAGAGAATGGTATCTGCCATGCGGCCGTAACGGGCGCGGTAAAGCATCCGGTCGCCGATTTCCGGAGTTGCCACCGGGATCAATGCCCGCCAGCCGAGATTGATGCATTCCAGAAGTTCCGGTAAGGTGTATTGGGCCTGCAAATTGCCGCCGTAACCGTAGATCGAGTTGCTCATGCCGTATTCAAAATCGGAAAAGAGCAGATGATCGCCGAGTTTGTGCCACTCCCGGATGAATTGGGCGCGGGTAAGCGTGCGCCAGTGGGGGATGGTCGAGGCAAAGAGATAACCTTCTTTGAC
The DNA here is from genome assembly GCA_015061625.1 of Lentisphaerota bacterium. Lineage (GTDB taxonomy): Bacteria > Verrucomicrobiota > Lentisphaeria > Victivallales > Victivallaceae > UBA1784. Next base: position 11,148 of record SUWG01000023.1, read on the forward strand.
ATGAAGTACACACGGTCTTTGACCGGCGTTATAACGGGTAAGCGGCATCCATGAGGAAAATATCGGGCCGAAAAGGTCAGTTTCGATCATGCGTATATCGGCTTTGCCTTCACCGTTTTTCCAAACGTAAAGCGGATCATCCGGCCGCAGATGGTGGATGAAATCAAAAATCTGATTCAAGGCGCATAATTCGTCACAGAATATACCTTTGTCATCCCATGATCTGCCCTTAAGTTCCGGATTTCCTGCGGCCGGGCCGTAGTGATGCACACCGGGCGTGCCGCAGTCAAAGGCGAAACCGGGCATATCCAATTCATTGACGACATCGATGATATCCTGCATCAAAGCGCGCCCGAAGTTGTTGGCCAGAGGGAAAACCCGTCTTTCGGAATCGTGACCGGTACACCAGGTGGCCAATTCCAGCGGCACGCTCGGATCGTCGGCCAGAGAATCGGCATAGCGGCTTTCGGCGAGTTGTTTTTCGCACCACGCCGAACAGATATAGAATGAAAAGCCGAATTTTCTGCCGAAGCGTTGGAAAATCGATTTTCTTCTGGCGTGGAATTCTTCACAGGTCAGTACCCGGTAGTCGAAGTTTTCTCCGACGGCATATTGGCAGAAAGTGACGGCAAACGGCCGGTAGAGCGGGGTGTATTCCCACAGATCCGGTCTGCCGTAGCAATCACCATCCCGCTTGAATGGTGCGTATGCCCAATCCAGCGTGGCATAGCGGCGGCGTTCCGCTTCGTAATCCGGGCGGTTGGCCCAGGCGGTATATTGGCTGTGGATGCCCCGGATATAGGGATTGTTTTCACCGACAAATGGACGGAAATCTGCGGGCATGGCTTCATAAAATGCCTCGACCACATTCTGTTCCCGGTCGAATCGGCGGGGGACTGAACCGCAGAAAAAGGTGAGCGTCAATTCTTCTCCGGGTTCCAATACGATGCGCTGACTGAATTGCAATGCGGCACTGCTGTCATTTTCCGGCAGGTATTCTGAAGCGGTGTAACTGGTCAATTCATACATCCGGCCGCCGAGAATGTAGACGCGTGAATCGCTGATCAATGCTGACGTGGGAAACGGCTGACACAGACCGCCGGCGACGTGTTTGGAAGTGCGTCCTTTGAATCCCAGACGGCGCAGCGGAGTATTTCCGGCATCGAAAACGTCGAATCCGGGCCAATAAAAATCACCGTTTTTCCGGGGAACGAGTAATCTTATCCCCGGCTCCAGCAGGAGTTGCCGGTTGGAGGTGTTGCGGATCACCCCGGTAATGCAATCGAGCCGGGGCAGGTGTTCAATGGATATTTCCCATGAGAAATCCTGATTGCTGATAACCAGTTTACCATTTGCATTGCCGGTTCGCAATTCAAGGAGACCTTTATCTTTTTCGATGACAAAGATCGAGCCGTGACAGCCGGTTTGACCGGGAATATTCAGCACAAATTTATTTTGTGAGGTGAAATTCACCTGACCGGATAGCGGAAAAAGAGCCAGACACAGGGAGAGAAGAACAAAATGTTTCATGAATGTACCTTGAAGTTTATTGGAAAATTACAGCCAGTGCCAGTGGGAGAAGTCGGTGCGGAATACCCCATCCTGACCGATCGCCCCCAGATCGAATTGACCGAGTTGGGCGATGTGACCGTCAGCAAAAACATAGTTGGCGGTTTCTTCGGCGTGGCGCATGGCACGTTCCTCTTGCCAGTAACGTTCCGGCAGCATATACGGGCCCTTGCAGTCGCCGAGCAAAATGGTATCTGCCGGTTTGGATAAGTTGGCAAGGTTGGCGGTTTTGCCTTTCCGGCGGGCGTAGTGTGCGGTGAGAAAATAGTTCATGCCGTAACTGTCGGCGGCGCGTCTGGGGGCCGGGAGCAGTGGGGAGCGGTTGCGGTCAAACATGGAGGCATTGCGGGGATCTTCCGGACAGGCCTGGATTCTTTCATCGGTGACGTAAGGGGCGATGTAGTTCCCCCAGAATTGCCAGCGCGGTTTTTGCTGCACGATCACCGGCGGCAGAACACCGTGATCGGTTTGATATTGTTGAATAACTCCGAAGAGAGTTCTCAAGTTGTTTTGACAGACCGCTGATTTGGCGGTCGCAGTATCGGTGGCGGCAATGGTCAGTATAAGTAAAGCAGCCGAGGCGGCGCAAACGATCACTAATTCCCGGAAATTTTTCATAATGGTTACCTTCTTCTGAATTTATTTCGGTATTACAAAAACGAATCCCGGCCCCAGATGGCATCGCCTTCGGTCATCGGATAACTGAAGTTGCTCTGTTCCACATGGCCATCCATCATCATGCTGTTGTTTTTGCCGTTATGGCGCAGAGCGAAATACTCTTTGGCGGCTTCGGCACTGTTGAATGTTTTACTGTTCATGGCAAAGCATGATTTATTACGCAACACAGATTGATCGGTGATACCGATGACCCCGGAAGCATTTTTGATTTTGGTGACTTTGCCCGGCGGCAGATTCTGACCGAAAATACCGGGGTAATCGCCATTGGCGGTCCAACGGTAGGTGGTGTTGGCGGCATAGTGGCAGTACCATCCGGTCGAGTTGTTGAATGTCGATGATTCCGGATTGTCCTCCGACGGACAGAGAAAAACCGCTTCACTTCTGGCGGTGGTTTTGGTGGGCAGATAGGCTTGAGTCTGGTATTGATCGGTGATGCCCATGTAGGGGCCCAGCATCATGTGGAAGCCCAGACGGTAGGCTGATGAATGATAGTTTTCAATATATCCGTAACAGCTGTAATCGTCATAATTATCCTGATACATGGCAAAAGCGGTGCTGAATTGTTTGAGATTGTTGACGCAACTTGCCGAGCGGCCGCGCTCACGGGCGGAATTGAGGGCCGGAAGCAGGATCGCCGCTAAAATGGCGATAATGGCAATGACGACCAGTAATTCTATTAAAGTAAATGAGTGTGCGGGGGACAAGGAAAACTTTCTTTTCACGGGAAAAGAGAGTTTTCCCTTTCCCCCGCGCCCCCTTTCGCTTTCAAAGAAAAGCGGTATTCTTTGTTTAGTTTCAATCGCAGTTTTTTGTTTCAAAAAATGCAATGATGAGATAACTGTGCTTATCAGTAATTCGATCAGGGTGAAGCCCATGGGCTTCATTTCACGGGTGTGAAATGAATGTTGTTTCATAGTTGTTCCTCCGGTAAGTATTGATTTTTTTTTCCGAATGTTTTTTTTTGGTCACGGGTAAAGTATATACATGAATTGATCAAAATGCAAGTACTTTTTACGGTTGGTAAATGTACTTTCCGATCATCCTGTGAAGTTCCAGGTGGTAAATGATCATTTAGGATTTGTGAAAAAATTTGATATTGTTTCTACCGGTTGATAATGAAATGATCATCGATAAAAAATTTTTTAAAAAAATGATCAATAAAGATATTTGTTTTATGATTTGTACGCTTGTATTTTCGTCTTGATGTGATAATTTAAGATAGAATCAACCAAACATGAAAGGGATCGGTTATGAAAAGAATCAAAGTCGGTATCATCGGGCAGGGACGCAGCGGGCGCAATATCCACCGTCATCTGTTTGAGAATTATGCACCTTTGCAGGAGAGGTTTGATGTAGTGGCAGTTGCCGATCCGATCCCGGAGCGTCGCGCCAACAGCAACGCCAAAGCCAATCCGGAGTGCCGCCACTATGCCGATTACAAAGAATTGCTCAAAGATAAAGATGTTGAATTGATCATCAACTGCAGCCGCAGTCATAAACATATAGACATATCTGTTGAAGCGATGGAAGCCGGATATAATGTGATTTGCGAAAAGCCGCTGGCCCGTAAAGTCAGCGATGTTGACCGGGTGTTGGAAGTCCATAAGCGTACCGGTAAATTTTTTGCGGTTTTCCAGCAGGCCCGCTTCCGCCCGCTTTTCAATAAAATTTGTGAAGTGATCAAATCCGGCGATCTGGGCAGAATCGCCATGGTCAAAGTGTGCTATCACTCTTTCGGCCGACGCTGGGATTGGCAGACGATCCAGAAACTCAATGGCGGTGAATTGCTCAATACTGCGCCGCACCCGCTGGATCAGATGGTGGCTCTCTGGGAAATTTTCGGCGATACCGATCCGGAACGTGTTTTTGCCAAGTTGGCCAATTATAATAACTACGGTGATGCTGAAGACTATGTGAAAGTGGTGCTTGAGGGCAAAGATCACCCGGTGATCGATCTTGAAGTGATCAAACAGTGTTTGTATCCGTTTAAGATGTATCAGGTTTACGGCTCCAACGGTTCACTGGTTGCTGACGGCAACACGGTGGAGTGGAAGTATTTCAAACCGGAGGAAGCCGGTAGTCACGAAGTACAGATCAATACTCTGGAAGATGATAAGCGTTTACCGGCATTCTGCGGAGAAAAACTTGATTTTTATACCCAGAAGTGGGAATCTCCGGAAGATATCAGCAGTTTTGATGACTGGGGTGTACGTTATTACTGCGATATTTATGAAGCATTGGTCAACGGTAAACCGCTTACGGTCAAATTGTCACAGGTTCGCCGCCAGATCGCGATTATTGAGCAGTGCCACCAACAGAATCCGTTGCCGGTATCAGTGGATATTCCGGAAGGAATCATGTAAAAAATGGATTATTTCTCCGATTTGACCTTTGAAAATTACGGCAGTTGCCGCAAGAGCAACAGTGTGGCACACTGCCGCTATTTCGAGGGTTACTATGGACTGCAATTTATCCGCAGCGGAGAAATATTTGTGGATTGCGAAGGCAATCCCTCCTGGCAGAGCCGCGGCCCGCTGGTCTTTTTCACTGCACCGGATAAATTGTTTTCCTACGGCACCCCGAATGGCACCCGGCATCATCTGTGGTGCTGTTTCCGGGGAGAAAGAGTGCAACGTTATCTGACCGGCGGTTTGTTGCCGCAGAATCCGGGGATCCGGATACCGATCATCAAAGTCGATGAGTTCACGGCGGTCATGGAAAATCTGTTGCGGATGATCCGCCGCAAGACTCCGGCGGCCCATGCTGAAGCGGTATTGCTGCTGGAAAAAGCTTTGGTAATGGTGAATAATCAGCCGCAGGCCCCGCAGATGGGGAGATTCAACCGGGAATTGATCCGGGAATTGGCCGAGAAGATCGCAGAACACCCGGAAAAGGAGTGGGATTTCAAATGCGAAGCGGCGGCATTCAAACTTTCTGAAGTGCATTTCCGGAGGTTGTTTTTTCAGGAAACCGGCATCGCTCCCCGGCAGTATGTGCTTGAACACCGCATCCGCCATGCCGCCGGATTATTGCAATCTACCGGTATGCTGATCAAAGAGATCGCTTTTGAGTGCGGTTTCGGCGGGGAATTCTACTTTTCCCGGCAATTTTGCCGGATCATGAAACAATCACCCAGCGAATTCAGAAAAAATGGTAATTTTACCCAATATAAAGGAAACAGAAATGTCAAAACAAATTAGAGTCGCCATCATCGGTCTGGATACCAGTCATTCCACTGCATTTCCCCAGTTGATGCAAGATCCGTCAACTCCGGAAAAATTGCAGGTCAAAGAGTTGCGTGCAGTAAGCTGTATGCGTTTTGAAACGCCGTTTCAGGGTAAAGAGGGGTTGGATAAACGTCAGGCATACCTGGAAAGCATCGGTATTCCGGTGACGGAAAACTTCGACGAAGCCGTGGCAGATTGTGATGCGATCATGCTGGAGATCAACGATCCGTCACTGCATCTGGAATATTTTGAAAAGTGCGCTCCGCTGGGCAAACCGGTTTTTCTGGATAAACCGTTCGCTGATACGGTGGAAAATATGCAGAAAATAATGGATATCGCCCAAAAGTATAATGTGCGTTTTTTCACTTCGTCAAGTCTGCGCTTTGATATGGATCTCTGCGCCGCTTTGAAGGTCGCTCCGGAGCGCAAACGGGCCACCATCTGGGGGCCGATCGGCAAAGCCGCCGCCGGATCGGATGTGGTCTGGTACGGCTGTCACAGTTTTGAAATGCTGCAGACCGTCATGGGCAATGGCGCAACGGAAGTTGCCGGTTATAAAGATGAGAGCGGTTATGTGTTTCAGGTGAAATATGCTGACGGCCGGCGCGGTACGGTGGAGTTGACTCCCGGATCATCATTCGGAGCATTGTTGCGTGATGAGGCAAATAATTGTGTGACGGTCAATGTTACCGGTGAAGTGCCGTTTTATTTTATGCTGCTCAAGGAGATAGTCCGCTTTTTCAATGGTGAAGAGGTGGTATCATTGGCTGATTCCGTTGAAGTAATGGCGATGTTGGAAGCCGCCGATTGTTCGATCGCCAGCGGCAAAGCGGAAAAAGTTTACAAATTCTGAATTTCCGGAGAAGCAGTATGAGCAAAAAAGTTGCATTTGCCGGTTTGCGCCACGGACATATCCTTTCTCTTTACAACCGGATAAAAGATGATCCGCGTTTTGAGATCGTGGCGGTGTGCGAAGAAGATGAGGCGGCAATTCCGGTGGCGGAAAAAGAGTGGTCGTTGCAAGTTACGCACCGCAATTTTGAGAAATTGCTGACGGATGTGGATTTTGACATCCTTGCCATCGGTGATTATTACGGCATCCGGGGGCAGCGGGTGATCGCCGGTTTGCAACACGGTAAGGATATTCTGTGCGACAAACCGCTTTGCACCTCGTTAAGTGAATTGACTGCAATAAAAGAACTGGTCAGAAACAGCGGCCGCAAAGTCGGATTAATGCTGGATTTGCGGGATAGTCCCTGTGTCAGAGCGGCAAAGAAGTTGATCGATTCCGGGCGGATGGGTAAAATCCATGCCATTGCTTTCGGCGGTCAGCATCCGTTGAATTACGGCAGTCGGCCCATGTGGTATTTTGAAAAAGGCAAACATGGCGGCACGATCAACGATATTGCCATTCATGCGCTGGATGCGGTGGAGTATCTTACCGGGCATAAAATAACCGATTTGACGGCGGGCCGTTGCTGGAATGCATTTTCCACGGCGGTTCCGGAATTCAAAGACTCTGCCCAGGTGATGTTTGCTCTGGATGATCAGTGCGGCTGTATTGGAGATGTTTCCTATGCCGCTCCGGAAAAGAATGGTTATACCACGCCTTTTTACTGGCGTTTCACGCTGTGGGGCAGTGGCGGAGTTATGGAGTTCTGTCCGCTGGATAACGGGGTACACTTCATCGACCATGCTACTGGAGAAAAGGAGTTTTTTGCCGCTCCGGAAGAATCATTGAGTGATTATCTGGAAATTTTCATGCAGGAGTTGAATGGTGTTGTTCCCGTTTACGGTACTGCTCATCTGTTATCGGTTACGGAAAAGACATTGAAACTTCAGCAGATGGCTGATATGGCATAAAGTTTTCAGAAAAAAGTAAATTGTGATATTTGCTGAAATCTGTAAATGTGCTACATTAAAGCATGGTTGATTTTATGGAGGATATCATGATTTTTGACCCGGAAAAAATATATTGGCAATCCCACCGCGGCGGCGGTGGTTATGAAGCACCGGATAACACGCTTTTTTCGGTAAAATACGGCTGGTCTCTGGGCGGCACTCCGGAAGTGGATGTGCGACTTACCAGAGATAAAAAAGTGATCTGTCTGCATGACAATACTCTGGCGCGCACGACCGATGCTCCGGCGCAGATCGGTGATTTGCCGGTGAAAGAGTTGGATTTTTCCACGATCCGGCAATTTGATGCCGGCAGTAAGTTTTCTTCTGCCAATGCCGGAGAAAAAGTGCCGGAATTACGGGAAGTTTTTGCCTTGCTTCAGCAGGAGCCGGATAAGATGCTTTATGCCGATATCAAAAATTACGATGCGGAATTGTTTCCGGTGCTGTTGGAAGAATTCGGCAAACTGGTCGATGATTACGGCGTGGCTTCACAAATTATTGTTGCCAACGGCTATTATGAGATCAACTGCCAACTCAAAGATGCTTTCCCGGAGATCAGGACGATGCAGTGGATCGGTTATACTCCCGGTGAACGCATGGAGTCATTCCGCAATCTGGAAAAACATGATTTTGCCAAACTTGATCTGGTTCAACTTCATCTGTATCCGTTGGATGAGCCGGTTGACCACTGGATGTATGATTTGCCGCTTGCCGATATCCAATATGCGCTCAATGCGCTCGGTCACAAACTGGAACTTTTTGTGGTCGGAGCATTTACAGAAGATGCGATCAAAACTTTGCTCGATATGCAAGTGCGCCGTTTTGCCACGGATGAACCGATGCGGTTCAGTAAAATATTACGCCGAAACGGTTACTGAATATCGAGTGCTGATTTGATGGCATTCCAGTCGGCATGAGTGAGCAACTCCGGAATATTGGGATAGATATTCCGGTGGTGGCCGTATTCCGGAGTCATTAATTCATCGACGGCGGCTTGCGGGGTCCAATTTTCAAAGACGATGCGATAGGCGGCAACGGCGCATCCGGTGCGGTCACTGCCGTGCCAGCAGTGGATCAAAAGCGGCTTGGGGGCATTTTTGATTACGGTGAGGATCCGGATCAGATCATTTGCAGAAATTTTGGCAGTATTCAGCGGTATTTCATAAAGTTGTATTGCGCCGGGATGTTTTTCATTTACGGCACTGACTGCATCCTGATCGCTGTGGTATTCCCGCAAATTGAGAATACTGCGGATGCCGTAAGCGGTGTAAAGAAAAGTAAATTCACCGTCATCCGGTTGGCCGGAGCGGAATATGCTATCGCTTACCCGGTGGAAGTTTTTCGGGGTTTTGACGACTGCCTGACCGGTCGTTTCAGGGTGGTTTTCCGGTATGAGACAGCAACCGGTAAAGGCGGCCGGCAGAAAAAATATAATGACCAACCGCAGAAAAATTTTGGGATAAGATGTATTCATAAGAAAGTTCCTTTCTGCGTTTAATATAACATCAGAGTTTCTTTATTACAAATTATTGTGCAAATAATGCCGTAAACGTTATTCTGCCGGTTGCTTTTTTGGTTTGATGTTGTATCTTATCAGGAAGATCAATACGGGGAGGAATGCGATTTATGAATATTCATCTGGAATGTCTGCCGTGTCTGGGTAAAAATGCGGTGGATGCGGCAAAACGCTCATCGGCGGATTTGACCGTGCAGAAAGAGATTCTGGCGGAATCATTCCGCTTGCTGGCAACTTGTGATTATCAGTTGCCGCCGCCGTGTATGGCGGGGAAAATTCTGGATATCGCTTTCCGGCATAGCGGCAAAAATGATATTTATGAAGCGGAAAAGCGACGCTCCAATATGCTGGCTGAAAATTTACTTGCCGGAATAGACCGCCTCCCGGAATATGATGCGGCAAGTTTTGAATCCCGGCTCCGTCTGGCATTGGCGGGGAATATTCTGGATTTCGGCATTTATGCTGATCTTGATATCCGTCTGGCGATGGATGCTGTGAAAAGTGCATTCACCAAAAAACTTGACAGTGAAGCCGTTGCCGCACTGCAAAACAAAATGGAATCGGCCCGGAAGATCCTTTACATTCTGGATAATTGCGGAGAGGCGGTCTTTGACCGGGTTTTCATGGCACCTTACCGGGATAAGATCACCTTGGTCGTGCGTGAAAATCCGGCATTCAATGATGTTACGGCAGACGATCTGACCGGTTGCGGTTTATCGGGCATGAAGTATGTGGTCAACGGGGCGAAGCGGACTCCCGGCACCTGCTTGGCGGCCTCTCCGGCGGAGTTGCGGCAGATGTTTGAGGATTCCGATTTGGTTATAGCCAAAGGGCAGGGGAATTTTGAAACGTTGAATGAGTGTTCTTATCCGGTGGCTTTTCTGTTCATGGCGAAGTGTCCGGTGGTCACCCGGCTGCTGGATGTGGAAGTAAATTCACTGCAGGTTTTGTTACACTGGTGAAAAAATGAAAAATATTTTATTGGCGGCAGTCTGTTGTATGCTTTTGACCGGCTGTATGGGGATCGGCGTTTCGCAAATCAGTCTGAAAATGCTGGAAGACCGCATTGAAACTGATGCGGCGGTTTTGTCGCTGGCCACATCATTTTATCAGGATGAAAATTCGGTTTATATACAAGTGCCGGTGCAAACATTCCGTGAGATCTGTCCCGGAGTTGCGCTGATCGTCGGAGAGGTGAGGCAGGATGCAAGGAACCGTTTTTATCCGCTTGAGCAGAAATCCGGAGAAAAAGTCTGGTTGTGCCGGAAAAAGGAACAGAATGACCGCTATACAAATTGGGAATCTATCGCCGCATTGCCGCAAAGTGCAGTGGAAATGGCCAAACCGGATGATTGGTTTGAGCATTCTCCGGGAAATGAATACCTGGAGCGGGAAGAGGTCGTTGTCATCCGCACCCGTGACCGCAACGGGGCATGGCGAATGACCGGGGCGGTCGTTTGTGGAGTATTGTTGGATTTTCCCCTGACCGTAGCTTATTCATGCAGTGCATTTATTCTGGCGATCCCTGCCGCATCATGGTATTGAGTATTGGAATGCCAATGGTGATAACGGACAGGTCAGGATATGGAAACGGAATTTTGCCCGTAAAGTAGATTGGCAGGCAAAATTCCGTTTTTCAACCGGTGTCAGAGCAGTTCCTGATCCGCCAGTGTCAATCTTTTGGTCAGGAAGTGATATTTTTTGCGGTAATCGGCATACATGGTGCGGATTTCCGCTTCGGAGCCGGAGAAACTGCATTTCGGGCAGTAATAATCTCCGGTTTCCGTTTTCAGCAGGACGACATCGTTTTCCCGGTTAAGACATACCGGACAGCGCATTCTTATATTTTTTCTATTTTCAGACATACAGCCGACTCCTCATTTGCGGTGATTTGTTTTTTCAATTCCAGAGAGAAGTATGGATTGAAAAGGAATCCTTCGGAAACTTCTCCCTTCTGCCAGGCGGTATTATATCCGCTCCAGCGGACGATCGTATTTACCTGCGGTATTTCGGCGACCAATCCGGCCGGATTTTTCTGCTCCAGTTGGCGGGAACGGTAAGCGTAGTCGATTTGTTCCTCCGGGGTTTTACTGAAGTAAAGTTTTACTCCGTGGAGATCGACCGGATATTCAGTGATCCCGGCACAGCCTTTGAATAATTCGCAAACGCTGATTTTGCCCCTGACTTCTGAATAACGGCGTTTGATGATGATTGAACCGTTTCCGGCAAAAACAAATGAAGTGGAAACAGTTACGGTGTCACCGTTTTTGAATTTTACTACTGCCGCTGTCAGATTCACTTCTTTGCCCTTGCCGTTGTCACAGATGCTTTCATTGCGGGTGCGGCAGGTACACAGATCGATCGTTTCTTCGCCGTTATTGAGCAGTAAAGTGGTGCGGCTGCCGGAATAGGCATGAGTGGAATTGCCGGTGCGGTACTGGCTGTGAATGATGTACGGATAACTTCCGTAAACCAGATGCGGTGAATCCGGGCCGGTGCTTACTGCGACTTTTCCGGCATAGGGCCGCAGATCGCCGATCGAACCACCCTGATTGCAGTCGATCAATACCCGGAAATACGGATCGATATACCAGTGATAATGTTTGCGTGAACCATAAAGGATCTCTTTGGATATGGTGATCGCCGGTTTGCCGACCGGAATATTTTTCCGGTGCCAGTCGGCATATTCGCTCATGTGCATATCGATCAATTTTCCTTCATTGCGCAACCGGGCGAAATACTCCAGTTTTTCCCGGTAAAGAGTTTGTGAAACTTCATCGGGGTCCTGGATATTGGGATTGCCCTGCAGCCAGCCGGCACTGCAAAATACATGGTAGTATGAGTAGCCGTCATTATATTTTTCCTGAAGCCGGTATTGATCGACCAGATTGAAGTTGTAAGGGCAGAGACTGCCTTCGTTACCCAAACCGCGCTGCACATTGCCGCTGTGACTGGCCCAGAAGTCATTTCTGCCCTCGTAAGAAAGCACCAGATCCCGGCTGAGATGCGGTACGGCAACGATATCAATGGCATCTTCAACAGATTCTGCCGGACGTAATGAATGGTTTTGGGATGGATACCACGGCTGCCACGGCATACCTTCATTGAATAAATACCACGAGTTATTGCAGCCGTGAAAGACTTTCACTCCCTCCTCAAAACATCCGGCAACGGTGATTTTTACTCCCGGATAGGCGGCTTTGAGCAGATTCAATGATTCGCAATCCATGTGATAAGCTCCGACTGCAGTCGGGTAACGGCCGAACAGTTCATAAAAACGGCCCATCAGAAAATCGAATATCCGCTGTTTATCTTCTTTTGAACGCAACCAGATGAATTCCTCCTGACCACCGATAACCCGGTCAAATTCCGGGCAGTCGAAAGCCATGAACCACAATCCGATCTCATCGCCGTATTGCTGATGATGTTTGATCGCCGTATCCAGTGTTGCCTGATCGAAAAGATCTTTGGCCCGCAGCATAAGGGTAACTTTCAAGTTGAATGAATGGGCAATTTCCTGCTGTAACTCAAAAGGGCCTTCGCCGGGGCGGTGAAGTAGATTCAAGATCATGATGTTATGCTCCTTTTATTATTTCGAATTGTTCTATCAGATATTGTAATTGTTCACGGGTGCTTTCGAGCAATTCCGGATTACGGGTATAATCGACAAAAGAACGGGTTATTTGCTGATTAAGTTTTTGCATCAGCGATCCGGCTTCCTGCCGCCACCGGATGAATTTATCAGAAGAACTTTTTTCAAGCCGTTCTGCCAGCATGGCCCATGCATCGTGATCCTGAAGACCGTTACGCAGATTGGCCATTCTTACGGAAGCGAAAAATTCTCCATCGGCACCGGGGTACATCAACAGCCCGTCACCATTGGTATAGAGATATTCGGTTTTTACCGGCAGAAATGTAAATGGTTTATTTTCATCCGTTTCCCAATCTTTTGCGGTGATTTCCCGGTTGATGAGGTAGTAGAGAAATCCTTTGACCTTCGCCTGGAAAATCTGCCATGGCAGTATTCTGGCACATACGCCGTCATAATCAATGAAAAAGTTGGCGTAAGGATGATTGGGGCCACAGCAGACATAAGTCCAGAAGGTTTTATCCATCCGTTTTTCCGGGGGAGGCAATTCAAAAGTTTTAGGAGTCCAGATGTCGAATTTACCGGCGTGCCTTTCAATAAAACGGTTGGCGGTTTCGATTTTCACCCACGGGAATTCTTTTTTGATCATGACGCAAACGGTGTTGATCGCATAATCGAAATACTCTTTTTTGCCGACGGCCAATTCTGATTCATCAAAAGCGTGGATGTACCAGGTGAAATCTTTGAAATCCAGTCGGTCAATGATTTTTTTCCAGTTATTCAGGTGTTTTTTTACCTCATCCAGATAATTTTTTTGAGCATCCGGCTCACGGGGAATATCCCGGATGCACATCAGGCACAGGGCATTCATACCTTTGTCATAACAATATTGCAGCAATTCCTGATCCGGAATCACCCGGTATTTTCCCCCCATCATGATATCCGAGTATATCGAAACCGGGTTGAGCCGGTAGGCCAGAACAAAATCGCAGTAATTTTTCCAGAATTCCTTTCCCATCAATGGCGCATCACCCATGAGGTTATACATTTTATCGAAATTCTTATCAGTATCTTTACCGTAGATCTCGCGGCTTTTTTCCGGGGCATAGCAACGCTCCAATACTCCGGGATTGACGGCAAAAGCATTGACCAGACGGCTGCGCAACGGCAGGGAAAAGGCCCGCACCAGCAGTTCGATTTTCAACATCCGGCATCCGCCGTTATCCGATGAAACGGTGATGATCCCGTAATATTTTCCGGCAGGAGTGCCATCCGGGATCGTGATATCCAGCCACAATGCACGGGTAACATTTGATTTTACGGAAAATTTTTTGCCGGGCAGCAGAATATCCGGATAAAAGTGACCGTATTCAAAATCATCCAGACGGTTGTTATTTACTTTTACATATCCCAGTTGAAACCATTTCAGGTTTTCCGCCGGGATCTCTGTGCGGTTATCGGCAGAGTGGAGTGCGGAGATATCAAGCGATACACCGTCAATATCTTTATTCAGCGGGATGACCGCCAGTTGAGTGCTGACCGTTTCCCTGCCAGCTCCGGAAAGTTGGATCGTATCGGAAATTTTTCCCTGAAAACTGCCCGGTTCCAGCCGCAGTCTGGTCATCGTTGACGAATTTCCGACCATGAAAGCGGCACGTTCCTGCCGTTTATACAACTCAAAACCTTTCACCTTGCGGAGCAATGGATCGTCACCGGGGACCCGGCTGATTCTGACATAGTGCCACCGGGTGCATCCGGCTTGCTGTTTCAAAGGGGAATATTCCGGCGGAATATCATCCCGGCGGCCGATCACGATCCGGGTTTTTCCGGCACAGGCATGGTCTTTGGCGGCAACCGGGGCGGTAAGTTGTTCTTCGCCGTTGACCTGCCATGAAAATATGCCCAGAGCATTGAATTCACAACGCATTTTTACCTGGCATCCGGCTTGCAACTCACAGGCTTTGCGTCCGGATTCGTCGCCACGGGCCCGGATGAAGCCATTGAGGTATGGGGCCGGATCCGGGATGAGATCGACCGAAAAAATGTTGCAATCCAACGCAAAATCGGAAGTGTAATTGCCGATGACTTCCGGAGTGAATGACCACTCGGCGGCAAACAGAGAGCCGGGATCACGGTCAATTTGAAATTCCCCGCTTTTAAACGATGGTGAAACATCGTTTTCTGCAGTCAGAATGACTCCGTCAGCAGAAAAGGTGAGGGCAGTTCCACTGATGATATGATTTCTGGCATCGGCCGCAGAAAAGTCGATATCGAGCAGAAAAGTATTTTTATCTGTCATAAATTGGCCCCGAATTCCCGGAGTTCGGCCCGGAGTTTTACGCCGTCAAGAGTTCGTGGAATGCAGTGTTTTTTCAGACACATAGCGGCGGCAACACCGGCGGCTTGTCCGATGGAACAGACGATCGGCATTACCCGCATACTGCTGTGTAAAGCATGATCCACGGAAATCGATCGTCCGCCGATCAGCAGATTGTCGATATCTTTGGGAACGATACAGCCGTAGGGTATCTCATACCACTCATTTTCAGATTGATGACCGTAGGTGGTGCCTTTGCCCTCCGGGTGGTGGATATCCACCGGGTAGCGGCCGCGGGCGATGGCATCGGGATATTTGGCACTGTTGTTGAATGTATTTATATCGGCACAGGCCAAACCGCATATTCTCCGTGATTCACGCACCCCGATCTGATGGGCAATGGAGTGGAGTCTGGCATTTTTGAAACCGGGAACATACTGGCGGAAAAAGGTGAGAAATTCCCGTAATTGTCTTCTGCCCTCGATTTCCGCTTCCGAGAGGGAAACGCCATTGATCGCACTTTTTTTCAAAACTCTGGTAGTATTGAAGTGGATAACGTCATCTTCCAGACACTCGAACCAAAGTACATTTTCACGGGGCGCACTGACCACACCATCGGCTTTGGCTTTGAGGAAAAGGGCATTGATCCCGGCATGATCCGGCATTATACTGCGGTCAACTCCGGAAAGTTTGAAGCACAATGACATCGGCTGGCAATAGCCGTTTTCATTGCCGAATTGAAATTCGCATCCGGCAAGTGCCGCCAGATCGGCATCGCCGGTGCTGTCGATGCAAACTTTGGCAGCTATGGCGGATATTCCGCTTTTGGAATTGAGAATAATGTATTTGATCTGCCGGTTTTCGACCACTGCATCAAGGACGTTGTGGTGATACAATATTTTTACTCCGGCATCCAGACACATATCTTCGGCGCCGAGCATGGCCATATCTTTGGAAATATAAAAGTCGCTTTCATCATTATTCATATCTCCGCTTACCGGGGGGGCATTGATGTATTTGCGCATGGCATTGATCCATTCCGGATACAATGGCCGGTCAAGACATTCGTTATGCAGATGGTTGAGCATGAAAGGGTGTATTTCACCGATGGAAGCCATACCGCCCAGACAGCCGTAACGCTCCACCAGTATCACAGAAGCACCTTTTCTGGCGGCGGCAACTGCCGCACAGATACCGCCGGGGCCGCCGCCGAGTACGGCGACATCGGCATTGCAGATCAGATCCACATTTTTGTTGAATTGGTAATTGATGGTATTTTTCACAATAAAATTCTCTATGTTGTAACGTTTTAATTTTCGGATATAACGGTTATTTCCCGGTGGAAATTTCCGGCAGAGTCAGAATTTTTTCGATCATCAGATCAATTCGGGCTCTGTGGTTTATGTAATCCTGCGGATTGCTGCTGTAAACTGTCCACGAGCGTATAGGGGTATTTTCCAGCAAATCCAGAGCCTGACGGATCAATTCGCTGTGGTTTGCCGATTCCGGCAGTTTTTGCAATTCTCCGATCAGGTTGCGTAACATGGTCATTGCTTCATAGTCCTGCAGACCATCCCGGAAAGCCGCCAGCCGAATCGACGGATAAATTTCCTTATCCGGGCCGGGATAGACCAGCAGTCCATCGCCATTGGTGCCGAGCCAGCGGGTTTTAACCGGTACAAATGGGAATGGCAAGTTGACTTTTGCCCATTGATCCGGATAAATTTCCCGGTTCATCAGATAGTAGAGAAAGCCGGAGATTCTGGTTTTGGAAAGGAACAACTGCCAAGGGATCACCCGCGGATCAGTTCCGGGATAATCGATAAACAAATTGGCATACGGTTTTTGCGGGCCGCAGCAGACATACATCCAGAAGTTTGCATCGGTTTGGATATATTCATCCATCCGGAATGGTTTGGGAGTCCAGATATCAAAACAACCGGCATTACGTTCGATGTACGGATTGGCGGTTTCGATTTTTATCCACGGGAAGTTTTCCCGGATGAATGCGGTGACCAACCGGATATCCCGGTCACTTTTTTCTCTTTTTTCCGGGGTGTCGGCATGGATCTCGCTCTCATCAAAAGCGTGGATATACCAGACAAATCCGGGCCAGTTGCGGGATTTTGCGAAATTTTCCCACCTGGTCAGATGAGTTTTGATTTTATCGAAATATGCGGCTCTTTCCGCCGGATCTTCCGGTAAGGAGCGCAGGCACATCAAACAGGCGGCATTGAGTCCCCTTTCGTAACAGTAGTCCATATCCTCCATGGCGGGAACCACCCGGAATTCTCCGCCACCGGCCAGCACATCGGAGTAAATCGATGCCGGATTGATCCGGTAGGATAACAGCATATCGTAGAATGGCCGCCAGAAGTCGGCACCTTCCAAAGCACCTCCGGCGGAAAGATTATACATCCGGTTGTGGGCCGCGGCATCACTTCTGCCGAAAAGTTGACGGCTCAATGCGGAATTGTAACATCTTTCAATCGCTCCGGGATTGATGGCCAGTGCGGTAACGATGGTGTTGCGCAGCGGAAGATCGAAATTGCGTACCTGCAATTTGAGTTTTAAAGAGCGTTCACCGCCGTTGGAACTTTTTACCGTGACGATGCTTTCATATATTCCCGGAGCAGTACCGGGCGGTACACTGACATTGAACCAGTATGGTTGAGTAAGTCCGGCAGTTACAGTCAATGGCCGCATTGGCATAATTGCATCCGGCCAGTATTCGCCGTAACGTGATTCGGTGATTCTGCTGTCGTCAAGTTTTACAAATCCGACAATATGACACCGGGCAATATCTGAAGGCAGGCGTTTGCCGTCTTTGCTTAAAAAATCACTTATTGTTACGGTGACATTTTCCAGAGTTCCGGTGCGGGGGATCAACGCCAACTGAAATGATACGCACTCTCTGCCGGCGGCTGCGATCTCCACGGTGTCATTGAAAGTACCTTTGTATTTCAATGAATCCAGGGGAATTTTATCCATGGGAGTATTGATGCCGACGAAAAATTCCGGTTGCTGGATCCTTTGGGTCTGATTCAGGCAGAGCAGGGCGATTTTCAGCGTGTCGATATCTTTGATCTCATAAAGAGTGATCCGGTGCCACAGAGTGCGGCTGACGCTATCCGGAAAATCAGAAAGGGTTATTCTGGGGGCCTGATCTCCGGAGTGTTTCCACGCCGGGATCGGTTCTGACAGTTGTTCCATGCCGTTGATTTTCCAAGATATGATGTAATCTTTGAAAAAATCACAAGTTACCCGGTAACGCCGGTTGTTGGTTTTGTCAAACAATGCTCTGGCTGAAACATTCAGAAAAGGACGGCGGCTCATGACTTCCATTACCAGCGGGCCGTTTTCGATTCTGAAGTCCTGACCGTATTTGCCGATGCGCAACGGGGTGTATTCCCATTCGATCCGGAGCAGTTTGCCATCCGCAAGACCGGGGATGAGAATATCCCGGAGCAAAACCGCTTCGGAATTTTCGCTTCCGCTTTCAGTGATGATCCCCTCCGGGGTGACTCTGGCGTTGCCTTTTAACTGCCACTCTGACAAATCAATGTCAGGTTGTTTCAGAGAGATATCCCAGATTTTGATCACAGTTTCTGCGTGGATATTGATTATCAGGCACAGCACTGCGGCAAGGAAAAATGTTTTCGGGGAGAATATTGACATAATGAATCCAGGAATGATATGTGTTACTTCAGGAGAGCCAATTTTGAGTCAAAACCTTCAAATTTTTTGGCTTGATCTTCAAAGAGATCCCGGATGCACCTGCGCAATTCATCAAAATTGCTGGCCGCGACGTGACCATCGCCGAATGCTGTATTGCAGAGGTTGGCATGGCGGAAGTGATAACCGGCGCGATAATCATAAAAAGTCGTTTCGCAGTATGATGTGCCGCTGTTTTTGTACCAGTCGGCCAGAATCGGCAGCCGGCTCTGATTGCTGTAAGTCTGGAAGTGTCTGTATTTCCAACCGGGCAATCCGCTGACATCGGAAGTATATTTATCCGGCACTGAAGCGAGCATGGCATAAGGCGAGGTGAATTGATCGTAAGGCTTATCCGCACCGAAACTCTGGCACACGGTGTTGCGTTGTTCGATATTGCCGATTTCGATGTAGAAGTCGCTCCATGAGTATTCTCTGGCGGCATTGCCATTCAAAGAACCGCGGAAATATACCACATTGTAACCGTGGTTGTCATCGGCATACATGGTTACTGCCATTGAACACTGTTTGAGATTGGAAATGCAGTCGGCAGATCTGGCTCTTTCTCTTGCCGAATTCAATGCCGGAAGCAGAATTGCCGCCAGAATGGCAATAATGGCAATAACCACCAGCAATTCGATCAAAGTGAATGCGCTCTTGGGGAGAGGGGAAAAACTTCTTTTCACGGGAAAAGAGGTTTTTCCCCTCTCCCCAAACCCCACTCCTCTTTTCAAGAAAAGCGGTATTCTTTGTTTAGTTTCAATCGCAGTTTTTTGTGTCAAAAAATGCAATGATGAGATAACAGTGCTTACCAGCAATTCGATCAAGGTGAAGTGCGATTTTTTGCCTGTGATGCTTGATGAAGTTTTTTGCGTTTTCATTTGTTTGATGATCCTTTCTTTTTTTTTTGTTTGGAATCGTATTTCAAAGGTGGCACGTTACAAATCGAGCAAAAGATTCTGTCCTTTCCCTTTTAGAGTTTTTTGCAGAAGTTTGTGATCCAGATCTCTGACGCCATGTTTATTCAAGGCGCAGAATGCGGCGGCGGCACCGCCGGCCTGACCGATAGCACCGGCGATCGGCATGACCCGGTAGGAACTCATGGCGATATGAGTGCCGCCGATGGCCCGTCCCACGACCAGAAGTCCTTCCAGACTCCGGGGGATAAGTGAACGGTAAGGAATGCCGTAACCCTCGACTTCGATGGATAAGGTTTCTTTGTTTGCCCCCCAGGAGTCGATGCCGTAAGTGCCGACTGCGATGGTATCTTCCGGGAGTTTCCCGCAGAGGATATCATTTACAGTCATCACATGGTCGCATAAGGCCCGGCTTTGTTCTCTGACGCCGATTTTGGGAGCCATATATACTGTATAACCGTATTGCCGCAGCAAATCATGGTCACGCCGCATTTTTGCCATAGCTTCCTGCTGGGCTTCTCCGAGGGCCAGCGGTGAACGGGTATCCCGGCACTCCACGGCACATCCCCAATGCAGGAAAAGTTGCGGATTCAGTTGCATCCCTCTGTCCGGATTTTCGTGGTACCAGTTGATTTCGTTTGTCATCACGCTTTTGCGGTCAAGGCGCATCATATCAAGCGGTTTGGCATTGATATCGGTTTGCTGGCTGAAATACATCCAGGTACATTGTTGGACTTTCTGGTTTCTTTCCGCCGGGGCGACGGCTTCATTGAAGTCGCTTTTTGCATCCTGTCCATACATCAATTCATTTCCGGCCATACCGGCTAAAACTGCTCCTCCGGTGGCATCGACGGTTATTGAACTGCGGATTTCCAGACAGTCATTGATCCTGACTCCGGTGACTTTTTCATTATCCATCAATACGGCGGTCGCTCTGGCTCCGGTCAGCAAAGTGATATTCGGCTCATTGGCAATTATATCGGTAAACACTTTGACAAAGGATGAGGGCAAATAGAATTTAGGTGTATCAGACAGGGCGTAACCGTTTTTTAGCATTTCTTCGCATTCTTTGAGGATACCGGTCAAAGGGTCTCCGCAAAACATACAGACATAGTAATCAACCGGTGCGCCGCCGATTTGTTGATCTTCTTCCACCAGAATCACTTTTGCCCCGACCCGGGCGGCTGCTGCTGCTGCGGGGATCCCGGAAGCTCCGGCTCCCACCACAAGCACATCTGTTTGCATCTGTTTCATAATGAATTGCCTTGATTATAATAATGAATGGTATATTTCTGCCTGCGATATTAAATATACATGACCGTCACTATGTTTTATATCAAAATTATGCTATTGTTTGTCGTGATTCTGCTTTTTATAATAATTTTTCAGTGTTTTTAGATAAAATTGATATCCTTTTTCTACCGGCAGGGCCGAAAAAAATTGACAAACCGGAAATATATGCTATCGTAATATACGGTGACGGCGTAATTTGAAGGAAGCTATATTGTATGAATAACAGTTTTGAAAAATTGATAGAAGTTCTCGATGCATTATCCCGGTTGTGTCAACCCGGATTGGTGTGGAAGGCCACATTTTCGCTGATCGTGGAAGAGGCTTTGCCCACGCATTTGCGTTGTCACCGGTGCGGTTTCTGCCGGAAAGTCAAGGAAGATCCTGAATTGCGCCAGAAGTGTATTGCACACGATACCAAAGTGATCCCGGCCCGGTTGGCTGCCGGAATGAAATATCTGGTATGCCGTTGCCATGCCGGAGTAAGCGAGGTGGTTTTGCCTCTGACTCACAATAATACGGTCATCGGGGCGATGCTTTGCGGGCCTTTCCGGGAACCGGGAGGAAAGCCGTATTGCGACAGTGCCGGAGAAGATTATCTGAATCTGCCGGAGTTGCTTCCTGAAACTCCGGAATTGCTTTATACGGTGATCGTTCCGCTGATCCAGGCTCCGGCGGAAAATGCCTATGGCAGTTATGTCAACAGTATAAAAAAGAATGTCAGTGATGAGCGTATAATCCGGGCTCTTGATTATATAGAAGCCAATTACAAGCAGAAAATTTCTCTTGCCACGGTCTGTCATGTGTGTGCATTGAGTGAATCACGTTTTACGCATTTATTCCGTGAACAGTGCAATATCAGTTTTTCCGATTATATCCAGCAGGTAAGGATAATCGAAGCCCGGCGTTATCTTTCCGGAAGTAATTATGCGATTGCAGAAATCGCTTTGATTTGCGGATTTGCCACTCAAAGTCACTTCACGGTGGTATTCAAAAAAATTTGCGGCACCACGCCGCAGGATTACCGGAAAGAGAATACGGCTGTGGAGTGACATTATCGGCAGGTGAGGGGCATCGCTGTACAGGTATTATACCGCGGCATGATGAACCATCAACTGCCGATTTAATAAACTGTTAAGTATCCAACTTTTGGGGTACACTTCAAAGAGGAAATTTTATTATTTTTTTGCTAATTCCTTTTCTATTTCAGTAAGTTCTGATATTGTGGCAGCTTCTCCTATTATGCCAATAATAGAAGCAATGCCGGCAATAATTGTGCCGATATTGATCCCATCGCAACAAAGGAATGTTGCAGTAACAATACCACCAACAGCCAACAGGGCTCCAAACATTCCTTTTTTTGCTTCGCAATCTTTTTTCTTTTCGATTAGCAATTCTTTCGTTCTGTTATCCATTTTTACCTCCATAAAGTTTTATATCGTCAGGTTCGGAAAACCTGAAAATAAAAGAGATTACGGTGATAATATAACATAAGTTTTTTTTTCAAGTATTTGCATATAAAAATGCGGAATTTTAATAATTGGAGCAAAAGAGGAACAGGCATATGTACTTTAAATTAAAAATCTACGGATAGCAAACCCTACGGCTTGCCATCCGTAGCTTTAGCGAAGGATGGTGGAGGTGAAAAAGGGATTTCAAATAATTCTCTTACGCTCAAACTGGTAAAACTTTTTCAAGTTTGATGATGATTTTATTTCAGAGAAATATTCCCAAAAATTCTCCGTCAAGCTGAAATTCTTGGTCTGCTGTTTGTATTTTTACAATCCGCTCTGCTCAAAATTAGCATACTTGAATACGTCTAACGACTTTTGCAAAAAAACTGCATACAAAAGGGTGCAAAAATTCATTTTCCCTCAAAAGCAGTGTTTGTCAGCACCTTTTTTAATATATCACTTCAAACCGGAAAAGCAATAGATAATCAATAAATTTGGCAGCTCCATTCCCAAAGTGTCAAATTGGCACTTGGGAATTGCACTTAAAGCCCAGAAACGGCTCGCTGTGCCGAGTTTTCCGGAATCGGCAGGCATTGACCTGGGGCTGATCTTCGCCACCAGGTGCGTTATAAAAGAAACTGTGCGGAAATTACGCTGCTTGCTGAACTCTGCGGTAATCGTGAATCTTGATTGTAATCCTTCGAAAGAATAAAATTTTCAAGAAAATTAGCCAAGACTAACTTGAATTTTTATGATTAAGTGATATTTTATGACAAAGCAGAATGACAGTTTAATGAAATCGTGCGGCCGGGGTCTAATTCCCCGGTGCTGGCGAAATCACGGTTTGCCGGAATTGTATCAAGTGCGGTATTATCCGACACTTGCCTGGTGGTTGAAACAGACTTCAACACCCCGTTATTCAAAGAAGCTGCGGGGAATGGAAGATTATTGCTTTTTTGCCATAGTTTTATGTCTAACGTCATTTCGGCAAGTCGGACAGGCTTTTTACGGTTGCCACGCCGGACAGACGGTTCAGGACTCATAGGTTCAATATGATGAAGTACCCGTCTGAAACAGTTGATACTGTTTCTTTCTTCCAGATGATCGTTGAAACAATAACTCTGCACCCCGCATAAAATAATATTGAGGGATAAATTTTTCCGGCAGATACCATTTAACCAGAACAGTTGAAACCGGAAAATGCACCTCAATTTTTTCAAACAGCCCGGGATCTTTTTGATCTCTGCCGACATATAAAGCAAAAGCCGTGCCAAAGCGGGGAAAAAAACTCTTTGCGGTTTCCAGAAAACAACGCAGCACGACCAATGATTCCGACCGGCTGGGCAAATATCTGGAAAAATTCGGTTTGACCTTTCTGATGTGCCAAAACCGCTGAAAATCCCGGGAGGATTTTTCCAATCGAAAAAAATCCAATGTAAAATCCGCAATTTTAAAATTCTCCATTAAAACTGCCTGAGTATTACACTTTTTCTATAACAAAAAACTCTTGCAAATTTCATGTTGTAGATAGGTCGAAAAACGTGGGGCACTCACCAAAACAAGCAAGACCGCACCGTTTACTCCATCTCATCCTTTTTTAAAGGAGCATTGTAGCGGTAAACATGCGGCGTTTGCCCGTAAACTTTTTTGAAACGGCGGATAAAATAATTTGAACTGCTGAAACCGCATTCAGCTGCTATTTCATCGATATTCAGCAACGTGTTGCGGAGCAGATTTTCCGCATGTTCCAATTGATAATGCAATTTGGTTTCGGAAAGACTCATGCCCATATACCTTTTGCTTAAATTGGAAACATACCCCGGCGAGATGCGGAATATTTTTGCCAGCATTTTCCGGCTGATCACCTCGGTGCGGTGTTCCTGAAGAAAACAATTGATCTCATTCCAGAGCGACCGCACATTGAGAACAGATGAACTTTCACTGCCTTGCAGCTCATCCAGCGTCAGCAGAAAAAGCGGAGCGAGCAATTTCCCGGCAATTTCATCCTTATCATAACGGTGCAATATGTCAATGCAGTTGAGCAGCTCCATTCCGGCTTCTGATAACGGATTACTGCTGTGATAGTAAACATCACGCACGGTGGGCGGCTGATTCACTCCGTCATAATCAATGTGCATGGCCCGGATGTAGTTCGGATAATAACTGAAAGATATACTGCACCCCGGCGTAAGATAGTCCGTACGCAAATAACCGAAACGGGAACAATACAACAACTTGGGAGAATCTATCACATGCTCTTTTACTTCCGCACCGTAACTGTGTACGGCAGAACCGCTTACCTGAAATATCAACCGCGGCACAGCATGGATCCTCTGATGTTCCGGTGCATCAAAATAGAGCAATGCCGGACAATCAAGATCATTTACCGCCTCCCGGCAGCGGCGCAGCAGCTCGGTTTGAGAAATTTGAAAATTTTTCATGATCACGCTCCTTATGCTAAAAACAGACTGCATTTTTGCCTTTTTGTTTACAATAGTGCTATAATTGTAATTTTTCAACCATTTACGGTAAGATTTTTGATGATATATTATTACGAAAGGACAGAAATGTTTTTTGTTCACCGTTTCCGGGAAAACGTTTCCGGAGATGGCAGAGTTTGGAAACTAAAAAAAGGAAAAGTGTTATGAAAAGACTCCACAGCTGTGGAGTAAAGCGTGTACGCTTTACTCTGATTGAACTCCTCGTAGTCATCGCCATCATCGCCATTCTGGCGGCGATTTTGCTTCCGGCTCTCAACAGCGCACGTGAGCGGGGCCGCAGTGCCAGTTGTCTTAACAATCTCAAACAGAACTGCACGGCATTTTTGATGTACGCTCAAGGCAGTGACGATATTCTGCCGTCCTTAAGCGGAGGACATCGTTGGGGACGGATTTATGCTTCAACACCAACAACCGGAGGCGAAAAGATGACTGGTTGGGGTACTATCCCCGGGAATCCGGCTACTACTCCGGAACACTACATCTGCCCTTCCGCAGATTACTTGCCAGCCAGTGCCGGCGGCGTCAGTCACTACAATATGTACGGTTCATTCGGCATTCAGCCGTATACTGTTCCGGCAGATGCATTTTCTTACGACAATAACAACAATCATTTTGTACTGCTGAAAAAGATTCCCTCTCCGGCCTCATCGCTGACTCTGGTTGATACCGGTTTCGCCTCCAGTAGTACTTGTGCTGACAAAGGTACTCCCAACAGCATGGCTACCGCCTGGAATTGGAACACTGTGAACAACTCAAGAGGTAATATCAAAGCAATTCACGGCAAAATGGCCAATACCGCTTTCTGGGATGGTCACGCCGCCGGTTTGACCGGACCGGAATTTTTGCCGATAGCAGAAAAGTGTAATGGCGGTCCTTATGATGTAGTAGTTCTTGATGCCGCAGGCAATCCGACCACCTACAACCGGTAAACACTTGTTCAGCAAGGTACTGCAAGGCATTAAATATGCCTTGCTAACAGTCCGTATATTTTTTTGATCCGGGAGATTGCTCCCTTTGGAAACATCATTTTTTCAGTAATGAATATAGATTTTTTATCCATTCCGGCGGCGTGCGGGAACAATGCTTTTCATCCCGCCGTCGCCGTTTTAAGTGAAAACCATTTATTAATGAGTTTTCAACGTATTTTCAGTTCCGATTGCTACGGGGCGTGTGAATTTTGCGAAAGTTTTGACGGAGGAAGAAGTTGGAGCGAAGCGCACCACGTACCTGGATTTGAAAGCAAAGTCATAGCAGGAGACTATGTCATCGGTATTGCTGATGTCCGTTGTTTTACCTTTCCTGATAAACGGCACGTCCTTTTTATCGGCTGTACCGCCAGATACCATAAGAAAAAAATAGAGGATTTTTCCGACATTGTCAGGGGAAGTTATTATACAATCTATGACAGTAAAGAAAAGAAATTTTACCCCATCCAAATGCTCAGTAATCCGTATGTCGAGTGGCGCGCGGCATGTACCCAGTTGTGTTTTACCGGAGAAAGAGAATTTCTGCTTCCCATTTATTTTGATATCAATCCGCCGAATCCCCGCTTCGCTGTGCAGGTATTGAAAATTTCACTTTCCGACTCTTTTGAAATCGCTTCGGTTACCGAAGGAAATTCCATGACTAATACCATCGGCAGGGGGTTGATCGAACCATCAATTGTCCGCAATGGGAACCGTTTTTTTCTGACCATCCGTGCCGAAGACGGCAACGGATATTTTGCCGTGTCCGATGACGGTATAAATTTTTCCTCCCCGCAAAAATGGTTGTTTGACGACGGCAATGAACTTGTCACCTCTTCCACCCAGCAGCATTGGTTCTGCCTGTGCGGTAAACTTTATCTTGCTTACACCAGAAAAAGTTGCGAAAATGCCGGAATTTTCCGTTACCGTACCCCGCTGTGGGCCAGCGAAGTAATTGTTGACGGAGAAAAACTGCGATTGAAAAAATCTGCCGAAACGATTATTTTGCCCATAAAAAGAAGAAATTCCGATGCAGGTCTTTGCGGCAATTTTCATACTGTCGGATGCGGAAACGATTCCATTATCAGCGATGCCTATATTTTCGCTGATTCCGGAATGCAAACCGAGGTAAGCATTACCAGAGTCACCGCATAACCGGACTGATTGCACTTGAATAGACTTTATTTGGCTCTGTTCGCCTGACCGAACGCAGGATATGCTGTGCAAACGGACTTTTCCTGTGCTTTTGCAGAGTTTGAATATATGTGAGAATCAAAAGTACTTCAAGCCGAAACACGGGGACGTATCTCTATGTCCGTTTTGAAAATTTTTATCTATGCGATCAACCGGTATCGCGAACAAATATTTTTTATTTTGATGCTAAATAATCGGTATTTTTCATCAATTTAGTTCACAATAGTGCTATAATTATAAGTTCTCAACTATTTACATATTGCGTTAAAGGTGATATATTATGGTAAAGAGACAAAAGATCTTTTGTTGCAATCAAAAAAAACAAGGAGTGAAAAAATGAGATCTTCCCGGAAAAAATCTTTCTTTTCTGCGGTACTGGAATCAGGGCATTCCGGTATGGTTGTTTTACTGACAGTCGCGGCACTGTTACAGATCTTTCCATTATCCGCAGCATGGAAAAATGAACTTGCCCCGGCCGGAGAGGGAAAAACCATCCAACTGACCGTCGACGGCAAAAGCAATTACCGTTTAAGCGGTGTCCCCGGTCACGCGGCGGATTTTCTGAAAACCAACTGGCCGGTGGTCTGCGGTTGCGAATTTTCAGATGATGCCCCCCTGTCAATCACACTTGACGATCAGGCCGCCGGCCTGGGGCCGGATGGTTATAAAATTTCCGTGGATGAGCAACTTAACATTGTTCTGTCTGCCAGTTCTCCTGACGGTCTGCTCAATGCGGTGACATCATTTCTGGAAGAAGACCTCTCCTGGCGTTATTATCATAAACATCAGAAAGCGATCTGCCCGGCGGGAATCATCACTCAGGCACAAGTCGTTCCGCGCAGTTATCAGCCGCCGTTTTATCAGCGGATAATCTATTCCGACTGGGCATTCAAAAGTTATCGGGTCATTGATGAAAATTGGGCACAGGCAAATAAATTGCGTCAGTTGCGGCAGAGTCCGAAATATTTCCAGCATACCATGATCCATCGTTTTATGCGGCGGCAGGATTACTTTGCCGACCATCCGGAATATTTCGCCATCCGCGGCGGCAGCCGTACCAATTTTCACTCCGGCGGACAGTTTTGCATGACCAATCCGGATGTACGCAGAATCGTTGCCCAACAGGCCATTCAGGCAATCAGCGAACAGCCGGATATGGAATTTCTCACCATCAGTCAAGCCGACAATGATGACTATTGCCAATGTCCGGAATGCACCAGGATCGTGCAACTTGAGGGTGCCCCAAGCGGTCTGGTGATCCACTTTATCAACGCTGTCGCGGCAGAAGTCGCCAAAGTTTACCCCAATGTGCCGATCAGCACTCTGGCCTACCGCTGGTCAATGAAACCGCCGCGTCATGTGCGTCCCGCGCCCAATGTGATGATCCGTTTTATGACCTTCAACCGGATCAATACTTATCCGTTTGATTTTATCCAAGATACTCCGGATTATGCGTATATCAACAGATGGGCACAAATCACTCAAGGCGGTATTTTGATTTGGGATCACATGACCGATTTCCGTTTTTATCTCAGACCGCGTGCCGATTTGCCGGTACTGGAAAACAGTATCCGCTATTTCCGGGATCAAAAAGTCAAAGGCGTTATGATGCTTGCCAATTACAGCAATGAACTTGGCTCAATGGCGTCAATGCGTACCTGGGTGACTCAGAAACTGCTGTGGAATCCGGATTGGGATATCAAAAAACTTGCCGAAGATTACATCAACGGATTTTACGGCGAAAAAGTTGCCCCTTTCATGCTGGAATACAATAATCTGCTCATCCGCGAATGGGAAAGACACCATGCGGCAAACCAACCGGGAAGCTCCTTTACTTTTTCCGCTGAATTCGGCCCTGCCGCTGAAAATTTGATCGAACAGGCCCTGGCCGTGGCAACTGACCCGTTGGTGATCAAAGAAGTTGAATTTGAAAAAATGTGTTTGCTCTGGCATGCGATCGAAAAAGGTGTCGGTGCCGCGAAATCCGCCGAAGAATACCGGGCAAAAATCACGGAATTGCGGAGATTGCTGAGAAAATACAACGTCAGCGGCATTTCCGAATCCCGCGAAGGTCAGGCCGACAGTCAGCTTGACCAGTTCGAGTATGAGATCGGCTTGATCGACTACATGAAAAGACGTCCCGCCGGTACGGTCGTTCTGCCTGCTATGCAATCATGTTATGCCCAGGGCAGAAAAGATCAGACCGGTCTGGATCGTGCCCGGGATGAAAAATCTCTGACCGGCGAAGTTCTGGTACAATATCCCGATGGCAAATGGTATGTGCAGTGGCGTATGCGTGATTATCCGAGATTTGTTCCCGGCAAATACCGTATGCGTATGAGAGTACGTGCGGAACTGAATGGCCGAAGAGGCTATGCGGCGGCTTTCGGGGCACAGAATCAGTCAATTATGAAAATAGTTTCCATCCGCCGGATCGATGCTTCAGAATTGTCGGAAAATGAGTACCGCTGGATCACCGGCGGTGTCGTGGAATACAATGGTGAGCAGCTGTTGATTTTCAATCTCACTGCTCCCGATGGTCCGGTGACCAAATTGTATATTGACGCTCTGGAATTGATTCCGGTAAAGTAAAACGGAGCAAATTGTGATGCGTAAAAGTTTTCTCATCGCAATAGTAATGTCTGTTTCCGGGATACTTTCGGGGGGAGAATGCAGTTTTTTCGGCTATGATGACTGTATCGAGTTGAAAAATTCCCATACCAGAGTGGTGATAGCGGCCTACGGCGGCAGATTGCTGGAATATTCCCTGAATGGCCGCAATATCCTTTATCTGGATAATATTCAGGCGGGATGGGACTTTCCGGATGACGGCAAAAAAGTTGACCCGGCCGGTGGCAGATTTGATATCGGCCCGGAAGTCACCATTCCCCGCCATCCGGTATTATGGGAAAAAAAGTGGCAGTTGCATAAAATTTCAAAAACTACCGCCATTGCCGTAAGTCAGCCCGATCCGTTTACCGGAGTGCAGTTGACCAGAATTTTTGAATTATCGGAAAATGATTCCCGCTTGAGCGTGACCCAGATCATGGCCAATATCTCTTCCCGACCGGTGCAGTGGAACTTTTGGGGGCGGATCCTGACCATCCCCGGCGGGGTATGTGTGATCCCGCGGGAGGGGGTCAGCCGTTATCCGGCAGGATATTACTCCTATCATCGCGGTACGCTGTTGATGCGTCCGCAGGATAAGGCGGTGGAAATTACCGGAAAATATGCTGCGATCCATCCT
>SUWG01000024.1 GCA_015061625.1 Lentisphaerota bacterium
CTCCTGAAAATTTCCCAAACGGTAATGTGATACGCCAACTTCGTTGTATGAATATGCAGTATCTAAATGCTTTTCACCGAGCAATTCCCGTCTTATGTCGAGAGCTTTTTGATGAGCATTCAATGCCTCCTGAAAATTTCCTAAACGGTAATGCGATATGCCAACTTCGTTGTATGAATGTGCAGTATCTAAATGCTTTTCACCGAGCAATTCCCGTCTTATATCGAGAGCTTTTTGATGAGCATTCAATGCCTCCTGAAAATTTCCTAAACGGTAATGCGATACTCCTATCTCATTATATGATGAAGCAGTATCTAAATGTTTTTCTCCATTAACGTTCTGTGATATAATGAGTGCTGTTTGATAGTGTTGTAATGCTTGTTGGTATTGATTTTGAGCAAAATAAATTTTCCCGAGAAATCCGTGGGATTTTACTATGTCTGGGTGGTTTTCTCCAAATGATTGGAGAAATATATTGAGCGCTTTTTGACAATATTGTAATGCTTGTATATAATTTTGCCGGTAATAATAAAACGTTGACATGTTAACATATGCTGTTGCTACAGATGGATGGTTTTCTCCAAGTATTCTTGTGTTTATTTCAATGGCTTTTTGTAAATAAAATAAACCTTGATAATCCGAAGTTTGATAATATTGGGCATTCCTTGCATAAAATACTCCGATATTATTGTATGCTATTGCGGTATCTATGTGATTTTCTCCATGTATATGAATCATTATTTCGAGCGATTTTTGTAAATATAGTAATGCTTGATCACATTTTCCTTGCACAGAATATAACATCCCAATGCTATTGTAACTGCCTGCTGTATCTCTGTTGTATTCTCCTAATTCCCGGATTCTGATGTTTAGGGCGTTTTGAAAGTATTGTAATGCTTGATCATATTTGTATTGTGAAAAATAAACTTGCCCTATATTATCGTATGTGCTTGCTATTGAAGTTTGAATTTGTGGCGTTTGATAAATATTCAGGGCGTTTTGAAAATATTGTAATGCTTGATCATATTTACCTTGCTTTGAAAAAATTACACCTATATTATTGTAAAAGAATCCTATTTCCTTTGGTTCCGGCCGGTGTTGTAAAATCAGTTGCAAAGCTTCCTGCAAGAGAGTTAATGCTTCATCGTATTCTGCCAGTGA
Organism: Lentisphaerota bacterium; assembly: GCA_015061625.1. Lineage (GTDB taxonomy): Bacteria > Verrucomicrobiota > Lentisphaeria > Victivallales > Victivallaceae > UBA1784. The sequence goes on from SUWG01000024.1 coordinate 1,162, forward strand.
ACTTAAAATATCTGCAACGTCAACGGATACTGATACCCGCAACTGCCATTCTTCGATACTGCGGATTTTAGGTAATTGCTGTTTTATCAGGTCAAGAACTTTGATATCTTTATTACCTCCAAATCTGGGGTTGGTTGCTTGAAACATCCCGGTCAGAAATTCTCTGGTCTTTTGGGCGATTTCAGCCTGCTCACGGGCTTGACGTTCATTGGCTTCTGCCTGCTGTCGTGCGGCTGCTTCTGCCTGCCGTGCCGTTTCTGCTTGTTGTGCGTTTTCGTCGGCTCTGTTCTTTTCTTCCTCGGCCCGGTCTCTTTCTGCAATGGCTTGCTGTTCATTTGCTGCCGCCAGTTGTTGAGCGGCGACCGCCGCCCGTTCATTTTCTTTGGCGAGATGCCGGGCATAAAGAGCATAGAGAGTGATCATGGCAAAGATGATGACTGTTGCGGTACCCCAGAACATCCGGATTTTCAAACGGCGCAAATTTTCAGCATCGACGGCGGCTTTGAATTTATCCCGGTGGATCTTCAAAAGATAACTCAAACATTGGATGAGGCCGTTTTCCCACCCGTATTTTTCTTTGTCACCGTCATTGGGGATCATGCTGGGTAAATTGCGGGAGGTGATTTTTTCACAGCGCAACGGCTCCGGCAGACACTCTTTTCCGGTGCCGCTGCCCGGTTCTCCATTGAGAATGACCGGCACGATAGCGGTATAATCCTGATCATGGGTGGCAAGGAAATGTTCGATCTCTTTCTGACACCAGATGGATGAGGCGGATTCCGGAGAACACAATACGATCAGATAACGGGAATTTTCAATAGCTTGCCGGATATCTTTGGTGAAACTTTCTTCACTGGTCTCCAGATCCCGGCGGTCAAAAAATACCGGACGCAAATATTTGCCTTTGCCGGGCAGATTCTCTTTGTTGATCAACTTTACCGGCAAACGGAAGTGTTCCAACTGCCGGTGCAAATAACTGGCGGCTCTGGAATTCTTCCTTGAATAACTGATAAAAGCATAATATTTATATGAATCCATAAAATCCCCTTGATTTTTTTACAGATTGAGTGGTGATGATGCAATTAATATAATTTGAGATTATTGTTTTTGCAATATCATAAATGATATTTTTTTTGAGTTATTTCCCGATCAAGGGGGCAATGGAGTTGCAGAAACAAAAAACTGCGCTCCGCAGTGCTTGACTGTGGAGCGCAGTTGGTAAGGTAAGGGAATTTTCAGTTGGTACGCAGAGTGTAGGCGTTGTAAACACTGCCGCGGTTGACGATACGGATGATGAATTTACCGGTCCATTTCGGAGTCCAAGAGCAAATGCAGTAATCAGTATTGTCATCATCTTTGGTGACCAGGTTGCCGTTTTCATCGTAGATGTAGAGGTCGAGGTCGGTATCGCCGTCACCGTCAACGACCACACGGGCCTGTTCACCGCCGTTGAAGACGATTTCGTAACGGTCGGCTCCGTTGGCATCGACTCTTTCATCAGCGGATTTCGGACCACCTTTGGCTCCGGCGAAAGCGGCTGAACCGATCAGGGTGATAGCGAGAGTTGCGAGCAGTTTTTTCATTTTCTTTTTCCTTTTGTTTTTTTTATTTATTTTTTACATCGTTTTGATGTGTTCCGCTGATAATAGTGTATGTCTGAATTTATTTCTGACACAACTTTTTGATTTTTTTGTAAAAAATTGGTTATTTTGCCAGGTCTTTGAGGCTCTGGCGGGCAAATGAACAGAAATCCATCCCTTGAGCAAACCCTTTTTCGGCAACTTTGATGAATTCTCCGGCGGTCATGGAGATCACCAGACCGTAAGTGTAGTCCAGTTGCAACCATTTTTCTGCGCTGGCGGCAATGGATTTTTCATCAATGCCCATTGCTTTAAGGATCTCTTTTGCCATCATGATATTGCCGATGGGGTTCATGTGAACGCCGTCGATAGTAATGGTATTGCCTTTGATTCCGGGGAATTTTTTCCGGATGGCGGCAACTTCTTTATGCATCAATTCATTGAGATCGATGAGAATACAATCTTTTTCCACTGCCAGTTTGCGCAGAAATTCATTGTAGGGGATCAACTGGGTGTTTTCCGGCCCATTCTCATCTTCCATGATCATCGTGGCAGTGAAAAGCAGTACCTTGACCCCTTTGGCTTGCGCCCGGTCGATAATGGCGGTGATGTCACGCTGATAATCGGGCAGGGCAACTCCCGCCGGAGTGGGATAAAAGGCGTGCCACACATCGTTGACTCCGCAACTCAAGGTCATGATCTGCACATCGTGATCAAGCACATCGGCATCAACTCTGGCAAGCATATCCGGAGCCTTGTGACCGCCGATACCGGCATTGACATTTTCGGCTGTAATACCGGCATCTTTCAAACCTTGCATGACCAGATTGACATAGCCGCACTTCAACTCGTGGCCGTGATTGGTGATGGAATCTCCGAGAAATCCGATACGGTCACCGTTTTTGACAATGGGGGCAGTTGGATAATTTGCCATGATCAATTTTCCTTATTTTATCAGCGCTGAACCGGCGACCGGTATTTCATTTCCGTCAGCGGCATTACATTCGGCATCCACCGCATTTTCACATTTTACTTTGATCGCTTTGTCGGAAAGGTTGCAGACCGTGGTCGGTTTCCCGTCATTTTTCAGACATTCGGCGGCTTTTCCGGCATCGGCGATGATCACCAGACGGGAGTTGTCATTTTCCACGATTGCCGCTTCGATATCCGACCAGCCGAAAATGAAGTGCCATTCGCCGTGGTTGATAAGTTCACGGTGGTTATTATACAAATCGATATAGTAACGGATGATCTTCTTTTCCGTATCGGTCAATCTGGTCAAATCCATGGAAAGCATCGGCACACCGGCAAGCATGGCCATCATGTGACGGGCGACGTTTTCTGAAGTTTCGCCGAAAGGCCAGTAAGCCGGATCAGCGTGGACGGGGCCGAGATTGCCGATAGCGAGACGCAATTCGACGATTCTGCCGAAGTTGCTTATCCAGTTGAATGGCACGTCACCGGCCCGGAACTGCGTTCCGTATTTGAGCATGACCGGAGTGGCGTAACTCTGGCGGAATTCGATGAGGGCATCCGGATTATCCTCTTTCAAACCACCGGTCAATTCTTTGACCAGTTTTTCCGTGGCGCGGCCGTTGGGTTCATCAACATTGGGCGGCACGATATCGATGAAGTCGATTTTAAGACCATCCAGATTGTTGTCTTTGGCAAGGTTGCGCAATTTTTTGATCAGCGGGGCGAAATCGGCTTTATTCACATCCATTTTGTCATAACCTTCAATGGGGGTATTGTTGGTCATGCCGGGATTGTTGTTGTAGAGGTCGGATTTGAATCCCCAGAGGTGCGGGGCTACCCAGACCATATATTTCATGCCCATCGCCTGAATTTTTTTGACGTGTTCTTTGAATGTGGGGAATTTTTTGGTTGAAACATTCCAGTCGCCGATCATTTCGTACCAATTGGTGATCGTTTGGGGGGAGACCCGTTTCATATCATCGTAACACCAGCCGTCATCGACGATCAAAGTGGTAAAGCCCAGTTCTTTGGCGATGGGGCAGGTTTTTTCGATGAATTCCTGCGTGACGGCACCGTGGACGGCATACCAGGTACAGTATACCGGATCACGGGTGGCGGCAGGGTAGTTGTAAGCGGGCAGAGCCAGAGATTTACGCCAGTCAGTCAGGGCTTCCTGCCACTGGATATTGCGGCAATCGAGGACGATATCGAATTCTTTGGTTTCGTTGCTCAAGGCGATGGTACAGGTGATTTCGTAAGTGCCGAATTCCTGATTGACTTCAAAGCGGATGAGGGTATCATCCTGCAAATTGGTGGTGGCAAACGCACCACGGTTGACCCCGGCCGTATTGAAAGCGGTGACAAAGGGGAAGTTTTTCTGGGCGCCGGAAACGGCTTCCATCACCCACGGCAGGTTGCGTTTTTCCGGGCCGGGGACCAGTGAATTGTACCAGACTTCGTGGACATCGACCAGAGATATATTGGTTTTGATGATCAGTTTGCCGCTTTCTTGTGAGGGTTCAACAGTGATTCTGGTATAGTCACCGGTTTTGGCGAATTCCTGAATCGTGCCGTCAGGGAATGTGAGTTTTATCATTTTTTTTCTCCTTGTTATGTTATGAATATTTACAGATATTTTTTCAATATTTTTTCCAGTTTACCGGCAATTATAAAAAATCCCAGATCGGTCTGATGACAGCCATCGACGGAAAATTCATGCCAGTATTTACCCATGATTTTTCCTCCGTGGATGAAGTGGATATTTTTATCTCCATTTTGTTGCCGTTTCCGGACGACGGAATGTTGGAATTTGGCAGAATCTGACAGCAACTTGACCTGAATATCCGGCGACCCGCTGACCGGGATTTCCCGGTTGAAGCGGAGTGAAGACAGGACGAAAATCGGGGTGAGCGGATGTTTTTCCCGGAGTATGCCTATGAATTTTTCCAAAGTATTTCTGATCCCGGCGGGCAGGGCATTGGGTTCATAATCCAGAATATAGCACGCCGGATCATCGATCATAGCCAGATGTTCGGCGACGATCGCTTCACCTTTGCCGTTGCCGGAAAAGCCGAGATTCAGTACCGGCAGATTTAAGCGTCGGCCGAGGATCGCCGGATATGCCATGCCCGGGCGCGAAGCGCAACCGCCTTGAGTGATGCTGCTGCCGTAGATCACCAGCGGTTTATCATCGGCAAAAGGGGCGGGCGGGAGCAGCCGGGCATCATGGTCGATACCGATGAGCAGATATTCTACTGCGCTGTACAACGGCATATTGATCGTGAAATGCTCCATTTTGCCGGGTAATTCGTAATTGTGCATCCGGCTTTCGTATTCATTGGCTCCGGCGGGGAATCTGCTGGTGCCGAGCATGACCGATTGGCCCGGTTTTCCGATATAGAGGTCGCAGCCGCATGACCCGGTATCCGGCATATGATCCATGTGTGACGGATTTTTCAGTTTGACCTTGATCCAAATGCGTTTGGTATCACTGCAAAAGTCGATTCTGCCACCGGCGGTATATTCAGACAAACCGGAAACGCCGGGGGAGAAGCCCGGATTTTCCGGCAGTCGCCGCAAGGAACCGTCTTTTCCGGTGAAAGCGAAGCCGCTGACCCGGAATGGAGCTTGAGTCATGGGGATATAGCGCAGATTTTCATTGGATGAATTATCTGTGGCCATAGCCTGATCATATTGAGCGACAAAGTTTTTCATAGTATTGACAAGCTTATATATTGATAATTTCTCCATCCGCCAGATTGCGGATGCTCAAATTTGCGCCGTCATAAAATCCGAAAGTGCGGATGAGCATATTTTTCGGCAATGAGATCGAACCGGGATTGAATATGGTTACACCGCTGGGCAAACCTTTAAGCATGGCGATATGGGTATGGCCGTGAGCGAGGACGCTTCCGGCGGGGATATCCGGCATCCGGTTTTCGTTCCAGAGATGGCCGTGAGTGAGGAAGAATCTCCGGTCGTTGACGATCAATTCGGAATAATCTGCCATAATGGGGAATTGGAGCAGCATCTGATCGACTTCGGCATCGCAGTTACCCCGGACGGCGATGATCTGTTCTTTGCGTTCATTGAGAAGTTCGACGACCTGTTGCGGGTCGTAAAGATCCGGTACACCGTTGCGCGGGCCGTGATAGAGAACATCACCGAGGATGACCAGCCGGTCGATTTGCAGGTTATCGGCATGGGTGAGAGCCTGCCGCAAAGTTGCGGCCATGCCGTGAATATCAGAAATGAACATTATTTTCATAAGGAATTTTCTCCGCAATTGGTTTCTGAATCAAGTTTTTCAAAGAATGCCGCCATGAATGCGGCCCGTTCCACGGCGATTTTCCGACCGGCAGGGGTGCGCATTTTCCGGGGCAGATAACGCAATTTCACCAAATATTCCCGGTATGCGGTATCTTCTTTACTGTATGCCGGTGAATTGAGTGCTTCATTTTCCGTATTGTGCAGTCTGGCGTTTTCATGCCCGGCAAAGAGAAATGCACGACCGATGCCTACCGCACCGAGCGAATCAAGTTTATCGGCATCAAAGACAATATCAGCCTCAATAGTTTGCGGTTCATCTTTGCCCCGGAAACGGTGAGTGCGGACTGCGGCGGCGACCCGGGCGGCGAGGCGGTCATCAAAGTTGCATTGTTTGAGGATTTCGGGGATCATTTGTGCGCCGAGTCTGGCATGACAGCGTTGACCTTTGCTGGCATCTTCTTCCGGGCGGGCGATATCGTGAAGCAATGCGGCAAGGATCACGGTTTCCGCATCGGCTTCCGGATAGGATTTCAGCAGTAAAACGGCATTATTCATAACTCTTCTGGTATGATCGAAGTCATGACATGAACCGGAATTGAGCAGTTTATCGGCTGTCAATTCATATAATTTTTCAAAATTGCCGGAAAAATTCATTTATTCGATGATCCTGACCCAAATATATTTTGCATCTCCGGTACGCAATGAAAGTTGGGTATCCATCAGTTTTATCCGGATGAGGTCACCGAAAGGAGCAGTTCCTTCATATTGAACGATGGCACCCGGCACGATCCCCATGTCGGCAAATTTTTTTATTCCCCGCAAACTTTCGGAAATATAGACCAATTCTGCCTGATGATTTTTTTCGAGTTTATCCAGAGATATCAGACCATTGGCACTGCTGGGCTGGATAAGGGGCATGGTTTCGGCGAGATAGGCGCGCAAGCCGGCGCAATCTTCCCGTTCTTCGACAGCTTCGATCAGGGCGGTCATGCGTGAGGTGATCGGTTCACCGATGACGTGTTCGATACGGCACGCCGCGGCATCGGCTTCGGTGGGATCAACTTTGAGCAACTGGGCAAGGAACCGGCGCATCGCCTGATGGCGGCGGCGGATAACGGCGGCTTTTGCGGCACCGGTATCGGTCAACTGCACCGGAGCATGGGATTGGTAGATGATCAATCCTCTGCCGGCGAGAGCCTGCAGAGCATTGGTCACGGACGGCATGGAAACGCCGAGTTTAAGAGCGATGCTCTTGGTATGGGCGTGTTCATGTTCTTCGATGATTTCGGCAATCGCTTCCAAATAATCTTCCAGACTGCTGGATATCGGCAGATCGGTTTTCGCCATATTTATACCTGTTGCTGTTGTATTGAAACTCTGTATGGTTATTAATATACAATATGGCGTTCTCTTTTGCAAGTGTTTTTAGGTTTTGAATATTGACAAAAAGTTCACCGGGTGTTATATTAAGCACCGGATATTCCGATCAATTATATGAAAGAGATGAATATTATGCAGCGTCAGATGTTGAATGGTAAAATCCATACCGCAAGGATCACCCGTTGCGTGGTGGATTATGAGGGCAGTCTGGAGATCGATCCGGAACTTTTGAAAGAGGCGGATATTCTGCCTTACGAGAAAATTCTGGTAGCCAACCGGAATAACGGTTCCCGGCTGGAAACCTATGCGATCCCCGGCAAAGCCGGCAGCCGCGATTTCTGTTTGAATGGTCCGGCGGCGAAACTGGGTAATGTCGGTGATGTGGTCACGATCATGGCTTTTGCGGTGATCGACGAGAGTGAGACCGCCACGCATCGTCCCACCGTGATCGTGCTGAATGAGCAGAACGAGATCGCCAGCCGTCACAATTAAGTGACCGGTGTCGGAAAATAACTCCCGGAGCATCAGGAATGCTGACCGGGAGTTATTGTTTTTTCAGGTGTATTGTTTTGTTTTGTTTTACATGACATTTCTGCCGGAACGATCTCCGGCGGGGGCAGGCTGGGCGGCATCCATTGAATTCACGCCGCTGTGGTCACTGCCGGAATCTCCGGAAGGAACTGATGCTTCTGTACTGACTCCGGAATCGGATGTGTCTTCGGATGATGATTCAGATGAGATGTCGCCGCCGCTGGCGGAAAAATCGACCTGATATCCGGAGCCGGATGTGTCACTGGATGAAGGTTCGTCACTTTCCATGTATTGAAAAATCACATAGAAAACTATCACCACCGGCAGAATTATGATCAGTAACGCCAGAAATGCTTTTTTATAGTTGTGTACCGGCACTGACGGCAATGCCTGATGATTGATTTCCCGCAGGAGCATTTCCGCCTGATTGATCAACTGATTGCCGGTTTCTATAAAGTAAGAGACATTTTCATTAGAAAGCACATTGCTGCCGCGCAACATTTGTGAGCCATTTTCCCAGCAACCTTGCAACTGCAGGATGAAATCCGGATGATATTGCTGGATGAAGCGGTTGGCAATATATTTATCCAGAAGTGTGCACATGGAAGCGATTTCGGAACGGGCTCCGGCATCTTGGACTACCAGTTGTGCATCGGGGATCTTTATGCCGGGAACTTTGGGGGTATCATCATGCTCCCAAAGCGGTTTATGTACTTTGCGGGGTGTTTTTTCCGATTTCTTTTGCAGTTTCTGCAGAAAACTTTTTTCCCAATCTGCGCTTTCTTCCTGATTTTGCTGGATGAAATTCTGTTGGGAATCAGCGGCTTGATCGAGGATATCGGCCAATTCGCTGTCGGCGAAGCGGCGGGCGAAAATGAACTCCTGCAACTGGGTCAGATTGGAAATCTGTGCCAGAGATGCGGCATTGCTGATCTCCTGTTTGGCGAGGAGCAAATAGTAATATCCCCAGGCGTTTTCCGGTTCATGATCGAGCAGTTTTTTGCAGTATTCCCGTGCTTTTTTGAATGATCCGCTCTCAATGAGCAGTTGTATCCTGCGCTGAAGTAATTCACCCTGATCATCATCATCGTCGTCACCATCATTTCTGCGGCTGAACATTTTTTCGATGACGTGAAAAATATCCTGCATTGAACCGATCTTGCTCATATCCTGTGCCTGAAACATCGATAAGGCCTCCGGAATATCGTAAGCATCCATATCTTTATAACAGGGGATAAGCAGTTTGGAGCGGTCATTTTTCATCAATTCCAGAAATCTGCTCCATTCGTTGCGCACCCATACGGCATCGAAATATTCTTTTTTTGAACCGACCACCAGCATTACTTTGGCAGAATTCAACGCCGCAAAAATGTATGGCTCATATTGCTGACCGAGTTTGCTTTCCAGAGTGATGCGGGCAAAGAAAACCTTGTATCCGGCATCGGTCAACTGGTAATAGATCTCCTGTGCAGTCACGGAATCCTGGGTGCGTTCACCGTTATCATCATTTTCTTTATAGCAGATAAAGATATCAAACGGCTCTTCTGTATTGGAGATCGCCAGGATATCCCGCTGGATTCCGGCGATCCGTTTGGCTTCGGCTTCATAAAGAGCTTTTTCGTCACTTCCGGCCAGCGCGATGGTTTTAAGATAATCCGGAGCGGCTGAAATCGACTCATACTGCACCCGGTGGCAGGTCGGTATGCGTTCATGAGTTACGGGGTCTTCCACATATTCTATGCCGAATTTGGATAGAAGCAATCCCCAATGTGATTCCGCATCATCGGGATTGATTTCCACGATCTTTTCATAAGCGGTAACGGCTTTGTCATATTCGCCGGTCATCCGGAAGTGTTCTGCGCGGTTGTAAAGATTTTCCAATTCTCCACTGGAAACTTTGGGAAATGTAGTTAAAGTGCCGCAATACGGACACTCCCCGGAGAGGATCCCATCCGGCAGATTCAACTTGCCGCCGCACATTTTGCATTGTATTTTAGCCATTTGATTTTCCCGGAAGTTTTACAACCGATCGAATTACGGTCAGTTGGTGAATTTTAAATCCCTGATCCCGAAATCCACCATACAGAATGCCGGTGTTGACGGCTGCGGAGCCAGACGCATCAACGTACTTTCCCGGTTGAATGAAAAAGTGCCGACGCCGAAACTTTCGCCTTTGAGCAAGTGATGCGGGCCGAGCATATTGCGCAGAGAGATCGTCAATTCGACTTCAATGGTATTCAACCCCATTTGCAGAGCATCTTTGACATACACCGCGTATGGTTCCCAGAATGCCGCTCCGCAGTCAATGCCGTTGATTTTGACTTTGATGGAGTTGCTGCCCTTGACCTGACAAGTGAAGTAACGGATGTTTTTCAACTCATCCGGCGTCAGGGTGAAACTGTTTTTCAACTTTACTTTACCGGCGAAAAACGGTAATCCGTCAGAGATCAAATCGGCGGCATTTACCATCTCGCAGATCATCGGCGCACCGAGCGCGAAAGTGCCGCTCAAGCGGGAGGCATCGTTGGCAAGCGGGGCGACTGCTCCGGTATGATGTACGGAAAAGTTGCCGCACAGATAGATACTTTCGATTTCCGTATTAAAGGTCAGTTTATTGTATTCCGACTCAAAAACTCTGGCACGGCGGATCATGGCATAGGTTTCTTCATCCTGTTCAAAGCGGGTCGTCATGCTGATCGTATTGAGACCTTTGCGGAAGTTGGCGGGCAATTTGATTCTTTCAAAAGCCTTGTCGAAAAGATAACCGTTGTGTTCGATCGTCACCGGCTGACCATTGAGGAATATCCGGAATGTTTCCGGCACTTCCATGACCAGATCCACCGGAGTATTGAAGTCGAAATCATCGGCAACGGAAAAATCATATTCCAGTTCCACATCGCAACTGCGTTCCAGATCGAGCATTTTGGTTTGGGCGTCGATCGCATCGGCTTCCTGCCACGGGCCGTTGTCGATACGGAACCGGCAGTGATCGAGGGTAAGGATATTTTCGGAACATCCGGATATCTGCCAGTTTTTTTCCGGCAGGAGCCTGATTGCCGCCGCATCGTTTGCGATCCGGGTATATTCCGGCAACTCATCCACCGGGAGCGTATCGGAAACAAAGAGCATCAAGGCATCTGCCGCCCCGAAACAGTAGGGCAAACTGGTGCTGTTTTCATATTCCACGATACCGGTTGCCCGGTAAAATTTGCCGTTGAGCTGGTCGATGACGGCAATATTTTTGCCGGCAACGGGCAAATTGATCCACGCATCGACTTTGGATCGGTAATTGGTATTGGCGAAGTAGTAGAATCTGCCCTGATAACCGGATATTTCGATATCGCGCCAGGTGGCATTGATCGAATTGCACTGCACATCATTTTCCGTGATGATGACCCGGTCGGTGATGCAACCGGCGGCATATTCCGCAGCCGAGGCTTCCGAGCCGAAACTTTTCAGCGATTCAAGGAATGCCAGTTCCTCTGCCGTTGCCGGAATGCCGTCGATGGTGAATACACCGACGCGTTCGATTTCCCGTACCCGCAGTATCATACCGCCATTGGCGGCAAATTTCTTGAGCAATTCAAAGATTTTACGGGAAATATTACTCAACTGCGGAATGATCACCAACCGGTAGGCGCAGTTGCCGATGATAAAACGGTCATTGTCAACCGAGCCGCACTCATCGACGATGATCTCGTCTGCATAGTGGTACTGTATGGTTCTGGCATCGAGTTCATCGGTGATGTCATTCAGAGATTTTTGCATCTGGAATTTCATCAATGCAGTATAATCTCCGGTAAAGACCTTCCACATGGAACTGATCGGATGGATAACCAGGGTTTCGGTTTCGATTTTTCCTTCTGCGAGGATCATGCCGACTTTGGAAAAGTAATCGTTGAGCAGTTTGTAATCTTCCCACCACGGCTGATGATAGAAACAGCTTTGCGGATAATCTCTTTTACGTCTGCCGCGCAGTGAATAACCCTGTAAATGCTGACAGAGATAGTTGATGCCGTGAGCCATCTGCTGTTGATATACCCAGCGCATTCCGCTGAAGTTGCAAGCCCAGCCGGTGCAGGCGAAACTTTCGGTCATCAACTGTTTGAGACCGTATTGCTGACCGACCGAAACCAACTGGATAGCCGCTACCGGCGAGGGGGTGATCCGGCCGAGGTGGTCAACTCCGGGCAGAGTGTAGTAACGGTATTGCGGCATGATCGAACCATTGGCAGATGTTTGATGACAGAGCCACTCTTCCAGCACATGATGGCCGGTAAGTTCCCAGTTATGCGCCACGCACCAGTCTTTGATCTGCTTCATAAAGGCTTTGGAAAAGATTTCCGAACAGAGTTTCCAGAAGCGGATGCGGGTCTGGTCGCTTTGCGGCAGATCGAAAAAGAGTTGCGGCAGAAGCGGTATAAGGTCACAACCGTAAGTTTTCTGATAGGCATCGGCGATGATGAATGACCAGACTGTGCCATCTCTGGATAATTGCGGTTCATCGGTAAAAATGCCGCGCAGATGTTTGAGAATGTGCGGGGGGATATTGTCGTAATAGTGCTGATGGGTGACTTTGAGAAATTCAGCAACCACTTCCGCATCGAGGTTGTCCACATAAAATGGGTTGACCTGATAGAAACAGCGCATCACTTTGCCGCTGACATTTTCCGGCAGAGTGGTGCCGTAGTGGATCGTGCCGTTTTCCGAATAGAGGCCGAGGGTATTTTCTTTGCCGTTTACTTCTGCGGCATCGATGATTTCGTAACGCAGATATTTGGCCTGATATTTTTCGCCCATAGCATTGACCAGACCGCCGCCGAAACCGCTGGGCCAACCGTTTTCATCATAGAGCCATGCATCCATGCCGAGTTTACCGGCTTCATCGAGCGAGGCTTCCACGCACTGCATCCACTCTTTGGAAAGGTATTCAGTTTGCAGACCGCTGCGGGCGTGCATGAAAAATCCACCGAGTCCGGCGGCGTGCATCTGGCGGATCTGCCAGCGCAGTTCTTCCGGTTTCAACTCGGCATTCCAACTCCAGAATGGTGACGGACGGTACTTGGCAACAGGATCGGGCAGTTGAATATTCATGGTAAAATCCACTTTCATTTTTGGTGAATGATTTTTCCGGTGGTAAAAAGCCGCTCACCGGCATTTCCGGGCAGGGTGAATACGGGGGAATTGCTCCATTTGACCTCTTTGATTTTCTCCAGTAATTCACTTTCTTCAGCGGCTTGCTGTGGTGTTTTATAGAAAATGAAACGCCCCTCTTTTTTGATCAATTTGCTGGCTTCCCGGTAAATTTTCGGAGAAGGCGCAACCGCTCTGGCGGTAACGATATCAAATTTTTTCTGAAACTCTTTCCGGTGGTTCAATTCTGTAGACCTGCCGTGAATGGCGGTCAGATTATTCAACATGAGTTTTTCGGCGGCGAGTTTGACAAAGGTGATTTTTTTGCCGATGGAGTCGATGGCGGTGATTTCCAGTTGCGGAAAAGCCGCCGCGAGGATCAGACTGGGAAATCCTGCCCCGCAACCGATATCGGCGATGGTGAAAGATTCTCCGGCTATCTCCGGAAAGATTTTGGCGATACTCAAAGAGTCGCAGACGTGTTTGAAACAGAAATCAACCGGAGAGGTCAACCGGGTCAGATTGACATGAGTGTTGTATTCAGTAAGAAACTCATGAAGGATACGGCACTTTCCGGTAAAAAGATCGACATCTTTTACATGACATGAAACGGCGTATGCGGCGAGATCAAAATCCGGGAGCATGGTTTACTCTCCATCATTTCCGCTGGAATTCTGTTGGAGAAAGCGCACTGCTTCGGCCTCCCGGCGGGCATCTTCGGCCTTGGCTTTGTCGGCGGCATCACTGGCGGCTTCCAACTGATCTTCAAATGGCACCGGCCCGGCGGCATCGCGCATACGCTGGCTTTCCTGCCCTTCGGCGGCGGTTGCTTCAGAGTGTCTGGAATCTTCCTCTGACCGTCGCTCGTCATCGGCGGCGGCGGCAGCAGCATCCCGGCTGGCGGCTTCTCTGGCGGCTTGTGATGCGGCTCTTTCTCTGGCGGCCAGCAACTGTTCTCTTTCGCGGCAGAAATTGAGATAAGCGGTCAACTGCGGGGTCATATTGCGGAAAAGGCCGCTTTCGATAGTTTCTCTTGCTTCGGTGATGGCCGCCGAGGTGGTGGCGCGATCCATTTCGCGGAAGTAACTTTCGGCGTGGAGCAACTCCAGAAGTTTGTAACGGGTATTTTTCAGAATGTTGTTATCCGGATAATTCAACAAGGCATTTTCGATAATATCCAATGCGGAACACTGTTCACACGGACGGGCGGGGTCCTGGGCGCACCGGTGCGGCACTCTGGCGATTTTGCCTTCGTTGAGTTTGCGTTGTGCATTGGCGATGGCGTGGTTGCTTTCCTGAATACTGACCAGAGTAAGCACATGATTCTGTGAAGTGTCACGGGCGAGAATATTCCGCCCTTGAATTACGGCGGTGGCGGCATCCTGATTTTCCATACTGGTAAAGAACCGCACCGCAAGGGAGATCCTTTCCACCGGCGGGGGCTGATGCTCTTTTTGTTCACATCCGCAAAGGCAGATCAAAGTCAGAGGTAAAAAATATGTCACAAATCTTTTCATATCTTATAAGATACTTCCGGTTGACCCGTTTTTCAAATTTTCTGCGAGATTTTTTTCATCGGCGTCGATATAAACGATTTTTCCGGCGGGGAATGTGTTTTCCGGCACGGTTACGGCCAGATAGTTATCGCTCCAGCCGTGGAGCATACCATTGCGGCTTTGTTCAAAGATCACCGGCAGTTTTTTGCCGGTTTGAGAATGGGCAAAGGCGATGGCATTCTGTGTTGCGGCCACGGAAAGTTGTTTCATTCTTTCTCTGGCAACAGCGGAATTGATCTGACCGGGCATCGTTGCCGCCGGAGTTCCCGGACGGATTGAGTAGATGAATGGATGGATATTGGCAAACTTCACTTGGTTGACCACCTCTAAAAGGCGGTGGAAATCGGCATCGGTTTCGCCGGGAAAACCGACGATAAAGTCACTGCCGATATGGATGTCCGGCACCTGACGGCGGATGTTTTCCACAAAACCGATGAATTCTTCCGAGCGGTAGTTGCGGTTCATCGCTTTTAGTACCGAATCGCTGCCGTGCTGCATGGATAAATGGAGGAAACGGCAGAGTTTGTTTGCCGGATCAGCCATCAATTCAGCAAGGCTCATATCTCCGGGGTGCGGTTCAGTGGAACTCAACCGGATGCGGAATTCGCCGGGAATGGCGGCAACTTCTCTGATCAGATCTGCCAGATTTTTGCCGTCATCCAGATAGTTGCAACTGTTTACTCCGGTAAGGACTATTTCCGGAAAACCGGCTGCTACGGCCTGCTGACAGTCGGCGATACATTCGGCGAATTTTCTGGAACGTGATGCCCCTCTGACGTACGGCACGATGCAGTATGAACAGAAATTGTCACATCCCTCCTGGATTTTGATGAATGCTCTGGTGCGGAAAGGGAAAGCGGAAAAACTGTTTTCACAAAAATTTTCCGGAGAATCCTCCCGGCTTTTGCGCCCTTGGCCGGTGGCGGGGAAAAGTTTTTTATCCGGATTGGTCAGAATGATATCCGCTCCGCACTCCCGGAATTTTTCCGGAGACAATTCGGCGGCACATCCGGCAACTGCGATTTGGGCAAAGGGATATTCCCGGCGCAATTTGCGGATGTGCTGGCGGCTTTTGCGTTCTGCTTCAGCGGTGATCGCACAACTGTTCAATACGATCAGATCCGGTTTTACGGCACAATCATCATATAACTCATACCCGGCGTTTTGCAGCCGGGCAGAGAGTAAGGCGGTGTCGGCATGATTCAACCGGCAGCCCAAAGTGATGATAACTGCGCTCTTTTTCATTGGATTCAACGTTTTTTGCGCCACGCCAATGCTCCGGTCGGGCAGGCATTGATACATTCGCCGCACTCTTTGCATGAGAGCGGCAACCCCTGATCAAAGGCGGTACCGATGCAACTGGCAAAGCCGCGTTTCTGCAGAGAAAGCAAAGATTTATTGACTACTTCCTTGCAAATTTTCACACAGACACCGCATTTTATACATTTGCCCCGATCCTGAATGATTTCCGGGTGACGTACATCGTAAGAAGCACTCTGACGCATTCCGGAATAAGCATCGGTTTTGCATCCGGCATCACCGGAAAATTGCCGCAATTTGCAATCGTGTTTATCTGAACAACTGCATTCTATGCACCGCTTGCCCTCTTTGGTCAACTGGTCGGCAGTCATGGTGGCGCAGACCTCTTTGAAAGAATTTTTGCGTTCTTCGAGCGGAATATATGCAAGTTTTTCACGGGGATCCGTGGAAAGGTCATCACGCAAAACGACCAATTCATCCAAGGTCAGATCCTGCCATTTGCCGCGGGAAACGTTGATGGGATTTTCCGTTTCCACGGGGATATCCAGCAAATCGCGGGCGACTGCCATGGCGGCCTGCCGGCCGGAAGCGAGGGCTTCAACGACGGTGGCCGCGCCGGAAACGCAATCACCGGCACCGTAAATACGGTTTCCGGCACTTACCCGGTCATCCCCGACTGCCAGACAGCCGTAACGATCGACCGGGATTCCTGCCGGAGCGGCGGTTTTCTGACCGATGGCGGCGATAACGGTATCGGCGGTGATCTCAAATTCACTGCCAACTTGCGGAACCGGTTTCCTTCTGCCGGAGGCATCCGGTTCGCCCAAAACCATCTGCTGACAGGTGAGAACCAGTTTGCCGTCACGTTTTTCCAATTTCACCGGAGCGGTAAGGAACTGGAAGTTGACACCCTCTTCTTTCGCTTCATGGATCTCAATTTTTTCAGCGGGCATTTCCGCTTCGGTGCGGCGGTAGATACAAGTCACATCCGGAGAACCGAGCCGGATACTGGTGCGCAGACAATCCATAGCGGTATTGCCGCCGCCGACGACGAGGACTTTACCCGGATTCGGGGCCTGACAATCATTTTCGATGACATTGCGCAAAAAGTCGATACCCGGAGTTGCCAGTTCTTCGCCTTCGCAACGCATACCGGAAGCCTGCCAGCAACCTATGGCGACGATAACGGCATCAAACTGTTTCTGCAATTCATCAAGCTGGATATCTTTGCCGAGAGTCTTGCCGAAAGAAAATCCGATCCCCATTTTCTCAAAGTGGGCGATCTCTTTATCCAGCAGATTTTTGGGCAGACGGTATTCCGGGATGCCGTAACGGGTCATGCCGCCGGCTTTGGGCATTTGTTCAAAGATGACAGTTTGAATGCCTTTCAAACGCAGATAGTATGCGGCGGCAAGACCGGCAGGGCCGCCGCCGATGACGGCGACTTTTCTGCCGGTCAATTCCGGCAGATCTTCCATGTATGAATCATAGCAGACATCGGCGGCGAGCCGTTTGAATTCATTGATCGCCACCGGTTCGCCATTGACATTTCTGCGGCACTGTTTTTCGCAGAAACGGGGGCAGACCCGCCCGACGGTGATGGGCATGGGAATACGTTCTTTGATGATCGCCAGTGCGCCTTTAAAATCGCCGTTGGCGGCGGCTCTGACATATTCTTCCACAGCGGCGTGTGCCGGACAGGCGACGGTGCATGGAGCCTCACAATCTCCATTATGTTCACTTAAGAGCAGATTCAATGCGGTGCGGCGCATTTCGAGGACATCTGCGCCGGTCACATCGATATCCTGCCCGGCGGTGGGCATTGCGGAACATGAGGGCAGAAATTTTCCGGTCTTTTTGTCCTTTACCACACAGACGAAACAACTGGTGGTCTTGCTGATGCGTTTTTCTCCGCAAAGACCGGGGATATTGATGCCGTTGGCTTTGGCGACATCCATTATCGTTTGACCGGCTTGGGCAACGACTGCTTTGCCGTCAAGGAAAAATTCGATACTCATTGTTTGCCTCCTTTGGCAACTCTGGTTATGGCGTGTTTGGGGCAACTGTCCAGACAACTGTTGCAGCGGGTGCAAATAGCAGGATCGATCTCAAAATCGTCACTTATAGCATTTACCGGACAGGTTTTAATACAGAGTTTGCATTTTACGCATTTGTCTTTATCCAGAGCGATATCGACCAGAGCGTTGCACTGCATGGCCCGGCATTTGTGTTCGTTGACGTGTTCGAGATATTCGTCTTTGTAGAATCTCAAAGTCGCCAGCACCGGATTGGGAGCAGTCTGTCCCAGACCGCAGAGCGAACCGGCTTTGATTTTTTTACCGAGATCTTCGAGCAGTTCCAGATCGGCTTCACAGCCTTTTCCGGCGACGATGCGCTCCAGAATTTCATACATCCGGGTCGTGCCGATCCGGCAGAAAGTACATTTGCCGCAACTTTCCCGGTGGGTGAAGTCGAGGAAGTATCTGGCGGTTTCCACCATACAGCGGTCACGGCCGATGACGATCATACCGCCGGATCCCATGATGGCACCCAGGGTGCGCAGGGAGTCGTAATCCACCGGAGTATCGAATAATTCGACCGGGATGCATCCGCCGGATGGGCCGCCGGTCTGAACGGCCTTGACATGGGCCGGATCTGCCCCGCCGATCTCAAAGACGATCTCATTGAGAGTGGTTCCCATGGGAACTTCGACCAGTCCGGGGTATTTGAGGTCTCCGGCAAGGGCAAAAAGTTTGGTACCTTTGCCGCCTTCTGAACCGGTTTGGGCGAATTTTTCACCGCCTTCACGCAGAATTACCGGAATATTGCCGAATGTTTCCACGTTGTTGATCATTGTCGGCTTATCCTGATACCCCCGGTCGGTGGGGAATGGCGGACGGAAACGTGGCATCCCGCGCTGACCTTCCAGCGAGGCGATCAGAGCGGTTTCCTCACCGCAGACGAATGCTCCGGCACCCTCTTTGATGGAAATTTCCACGGTGCGGTCAGCGAAGACGTTGAGTTTTGCGGCGTTGATCTGTTCTATGGCGATTTTCAGATGCTTGATTGCCAGCGGATATTCTGCCCGGCAGTAGATTATCAATCGGCTTGCGCCGGTGGCATAGGCGGCGATGAGCATACCTTCCAACACCTGATGGGGGACACTCTCCATCAGCGAGCGATCCATGAATGCTCCGGGGTCGCCCTCGTCTGCATTGCAGATGACGGTTTTGTCAAAACCGGGTTTGGCCGCGAGGAAACTCCACTTCATGCCGGTTGCAAATCCGCCGCCTCCGCGGCCGCGCAGACCGGAAATTTTTACTTCATCGATCACCTCTTGCGGAGTCATTGAAAGGGCTTTTTTCAATCCTTCATAACCGCCATTGGCGATGTAGTCATCCATGACCGTCGGCACGATGTGACCGGCCAGGGCGAGGACTTTGAGCAACTCTTTTTCTTTGCGCTTTGCGGGGATCTCGAAACGTCCGTTTTCGCCGAGAGCAAGGATGTTGGCGATGGATTTTTCATCGGCTTTGACATTGCCGTACATGACCGAGGAACCGTCATCCAGACACGCTTCTACCAATGGTTCTGCGTAACAGTGTCCGATACATCCGACTTCAGCAATGGGCAGGGAAGTGGCTTTTTTCAATGCTTCAAGCACGGCTTCGCCGCCGGCGGCGATGCCGCAACTGGCCAGACCGATATTAAGTTTGACGATATTGCTCATTTTGCGGCATACTCCTTGAGGATCTTCATCATGGTTTTGCGGTCGAGTTTACCGTGGACACGGCCGTTGACGCTCATCACCGGGGCAAGACTGCAGCAGCCGAGACAGGCGACTGTTTCCAGAGAAAAGACGCCATCCGGGGCAGTTTGACCGGGTTTGAGTTTCAGTTCCTGGTGGAGCCATTCATGGATGAGCGGTGCGCCTTTGAGGTGACAGGCGGTACCGTCACAGACTGATATCTTATATTTGCCGGGTTTGACTCTTTTGAATTGGGCATAGAATGAAACCACGCCTTCCACATCGGCTTCCGGACGGTTGAAATACTCTGCGGCGGCCCGGAGACCGTCAGCGGAAATATATCCTTCGGTGGCCTGAAGCAACTGCAGACCTTTGATCAGGTTGCCCGGATCATCGGGAATGGTTTTCAGAAAATCATATTCTTTTTTCATAACGAATATCCTTGCTTTTGGGGTAAGGGGTTAACCTTATAATTTACATCATCTTTGACATTCTGTCAAGTTCATTGCGGTACATTTGCAATGCTTCCGGGAATGGGGATAGCACTTTTTCGATCACCCCTTTGCAGCTGGCGATGCACATTCCGTAATTGCATACCGGCACACCGGCATTGCGGGCGGCGCGCAGACGGTTGAGCATGGCGCGGCGGTTGAGCATACATCCGCCGCAGTGGATGAGCAGTTGATAGTTTTGCAAATCTTCCGGATAATCTGCTCCGGAAGCAAAATCGATCTTTATGCCGGGGAATTTTTTTTGCAGAAGTCCGGGGATCTGTACTTTGCCGATATCATTTTCTCCGGCGTGATGGGTACACGCTTCGGCGATGAGGACTTTGTTGCCCGGTTTCAGAAAATTTATTGCGGCGCATCCGGAAGCAAATTCCACGATATCGCCTTTAGCTCTGGACATCAATATTGAGAATGTCGTTTGCGGGATATCAGCCGGAGTGGTGGCGATCATTTTATCCACCACCTGTGAATCACAAACGGCCAGTGCGGGTTTTGCATTGAGTTTATGGTATATTTCCGGGAAGGCATCTTCTCTGGCAACGACTGCGACCGCGTGACCGTCAAGAATATCCCGTATAGCGGTTACTTCCGGCATGATCAACCGTCCTTTGGGAGCCTGTGAATCGATCGGGGTCATCAGCACGACCAGCGAATTTTCCGGAATAAGATCGTTGAGAAAGGGGGGAGTGGTCAGTGATTCCGGCAGTTTTTCCATCAAAACCGGGGTGAGTTTATCCAGGAAAGAACTGCGCTGATCCAGATTGGCGGCACACACTGTAACCGGAGCTGTGCCGCATTGTTCTTTTATCAGAGCCAAAAATTTTTCATCCGGCATATCATGGTGAAAATTCACCACGGGAATGACCGGTATCTTCCTTTCATCGGCAAGGGCGATCACAGAAAGTTCACAGTTGTCCCACAGACCGGGAGTAATGGCTAAAATCACCGCATCGGCTCTTTCAATGGCCCGGCGGGTTCCGGCGGTGCGTTGTGAACCGAGAGGGGAATCATCATCCACACCGGCGGTATCCAGCAGCACGACCGGCCCCAGCGGGCGCAATTCCATAACTTTTTCCACGACATCGGTGGTGGTACCTCTTTCCGGCGAAGTGATTGCCGCGGATTGACCGGAAATCAGATTGAGCAACGTGGATTTCCCGGCATTTATCCGGCCGCAGATGGCTAATTGTAAACGCAGTGATTTGGGTGTGGTATCCATAGAGATGTTATTTTTCATTCTTTATCAGGTTGTTTGCGCATAATATACCATCAGAGGGAGACTCTTGAAAGGGCAAAAGCGGAAAAAATCAAGAAAAAACGTAATAATCGGCAAAAAATGTGTGCAAAAAGCAGATTTGTGTGTTATATTGTATCTGTTATACAGTTCAATAAGGCAGAAATACTGTAAAAAATATACAATGGAGGAGCAGAATTATGTCCAAATGTTTTGAAATGGCCAAAGAGTGCTACGCCGCACTCGGAGTTGATGTGGAAGCGGCGATCGCCCGTCTGGATGAAATCCCGGTCAGTCTGCATTGCTGGCAGGGAGATGATGTCGCCGGATTTGAAAATTCCGGTTCCCTTGATGGCGGTCTGGCGGTCACCGGAAACTATCCCGGCAGAGCCCGCAATGCTGAAGAGTTGCGGGGCGATATCGCTGAAATGCTGAAACTTGTTCCCGGTAAAAAACGGTTGAATCTGCACGCCATTTACGCCGAAACCAATGGCAAAGTCGAGCGTAATGAACTTGAGCCGTGCCATTTCGCCAATTGGCTGGCTTTTGCCAAAGAGCAGAATATCGGTTTGGATTTCAACCCGACCTGCTTTGCTCACCCGCTGGCCACCAACGGCACATTGACCAGTGCTGATGCCGGAGTCCGCAAATTCTGGATCGAACACGCCATTGCCTGCCGCAAGATCGCCGCATATTTCGGTAAAGAATTGGATAACACCTGTGTTACCAACATCTGGATCCCAGACGGTTCCAAAGATACTCCATATGACCGTCTGGCTCCCCGTAAACGGCTGATGGAATCTCTGGATGCCATCCTGGCGGAAAAGATCGATCCCAAATACAATCTGGATGCGGTGGAAAGCAAACTTTTCGGTATCGGTGCTGAAAGTTGCACCTATGGTTCCAACGAGTTTTACATGGGATATGCAGTGAGCCGTGGCATTCTGCTCTGTCTGGATGCCGGTCACTTCCACCCGACAGAAGTTATTTCCGACAAAATTTCCAGTGCATTGCTTTATCTGGATGATATTCTGCTCCACGTTTCCCGCGGAGTCCGCTGGGATAGTGACCATGTGGTTTGCTGGGATGGTGAATTGCAGGCCATCGCTTCCGAAATCGTCCGTCACGGTTTTGAGAAACGTGTTCACATCGGTCTGGACTACTTTGATGCATCCATCAACCGTCTGGCCGCGTGGAGCATCGGTGCGCGCAATATGTATAAAGCGTTGCTTTTCGCCCTGCTCGAACCTGCCAAACTGCTGGCCGATGCTGAAAATTCCGGTGATCTTTCCAGCCGCCTGATGCTGATGGAAGAACTCAAGAGCCTGCCTTTCGGTGCGGTTTGGAAAGAGTATTGCGACCGTAATGGAGTTCCCTGCGGCATGGCGGTCATGGATAAGATCAAAGATTACGAAAAAGCCGTTTTGAGCAAACGTTAAGTTATGGATATGCAAAAAAACATCCGGGAGATCCTCGTCGAATTGGGCGAGGACCCCGAACGTGAAGGTCTGATCAAAACCCCGGAAAGGGTGGATCGCAGTTTGCGTTTTCTGACCAGAGGCTACCGCCAGAATATCGAAGAAGTGGTCAATGGTGCGCTTTTTGAGGCGGAATCCGACGATATGGTCATCGTGCGTGATATTGAATTTTTCAGTATGTGTGAACATCATATGCTGCCGTTTTTCGGCAAGTGTCATGTCGGTTACATTCCGCAGGGAAAGATCATCGGGGTCAGCAAAATCGCCCGTATCGTCGATATGTTTTCCAGAAGATTGCAGGTGCAGGAGCGGTTGACCAAAGAGATCGCTCATGCGTTGCAGGATATTCTGGGAGCCGAGGGCGTCGGCGTGGTGATGGATGCCCGCCATCTGTGTATGCAAATGCGCGGAGTGGAGAAGCAGAATTCGGTGATGACCACCAGTTCCATGCTGGGCAGTTTCCGCCGTGAATTGGCGACCCGCAACGAATTTACCCGGTTGATCCGATGAGAGCATTGATCCAGAGGGTGAAAGAAGCATCGGTCATCGCCGATGGTGAAGCGACCGGAAGCATCGGGCAGGGATTGCTGGTGCTTCTGGGGGTTGCTCCCGGCGATGACAGTGAGATCGCCGCTTATCTGGCTGAAAGGTGCGCCACGCTGCGCATCTTTGAGGATGAAAATGGGAAAATGAACCGCTCACTGTTGGATATTTCCGGCAGTATGCTGGTCATTTCCCAATTTACACTTTTTGCTGATACCACTCAAGGCCGCCGACCTTATTTCGGCAATGCTGCGCCGCCGGATTTGGCAGATGAGTTGTATGAAAAATTCAAAGGATATGCCGCCGGATTTGTTCCGGTGCAATGCGGCAAGTTCGGGGCGGATATGCAAGTATCTCTTTGCAACGACGGCCCGGTTACGATCATGCTGGAAGCAATCCGTAATGCTTCCGGAAAAATCACTCTGATCTAAAGCAAATAAGCCAAAACAGAGGCCAACAGGGCCATTATTGCCGCCGGTATCAGATTGAGCAGAATCAACTTTCCCTCTTTTCCGGCGGCATTTACCGTTGCGCAGGCGGCTATTACTCCGCTTATCCGGATCATACTGCCCAGACCGCCGCCGATATTCTGCAATGCCACGGTCAATTCCGGAGCGAAATCCAAAACGATAGCGGTGTGAAATTGCAACGGAGCAAAAAGAATATTCGATACGGTGCATGAACCGGCAAAGAATGTCCCCAGAATGCCGATAAACGGTGAGGCGATCAAATATCCCCGGCCGGTCAACCTGGCTGTGGAATCGGCAATGCAGTTGAGCATACCCGGTATACCGGCATCGTTATCGGTTGAAAACACCATGATTTGCACTACCGCCACACTGGCGGCAATGGCAATGGCAGGCAAACTTACCTGGTTGAACGTTTTTTTCCAGGTGGCAACGGTTTCTTTGGCAGGAATTTTCCAAAGTAAACCGCTGATGACGGCGATGATGGTAATAGGTATCAGACCGGGGTTATTCAATATGCTCCACACCGCGCCGCTGCCGGAAACATGGAACATATCCGGCAGGGTGATTTTTACTTGTGCGAGCCATCCGGCAAAGGGCAGGGCGGGGATCCGCAGGATCAGGAGCAAAACCGCCATTGATAAGTAAGGCATCCACGCCTGAACCGGGGAAATTGAGTTGTTACCGATTGGATTTTCCGGAAGCGGGGCCGGGGCGGGAGCGGCAAAATCCCAAACATATTCCGGGACAAATACGCCTTTTTTGATCATCAGTAAAGTCAGCGGCAATCCGACGATAGCCCCGGTCATAGATGGCAGTTCAGTTCCCAGATAAATGGCCGTCAACCGCCACGGAATGATATATGCCGCTGCCGAAAAGAGAGCCAATGGAATGATTTCCACGATTGAGCGCAATTTGCGTTGACCGCCATTTA
Organism: Lentisphaerota bacterium; assembly: GCA_015061625.1. Lineage (GTDB taxonomy): Bacteria > Verrucomicrobiota > Lentisphaeria > Victivallales > Victivallaceae > UBA1784. The sequence continues at coordinate 25,760 of SUWG01000024.1, forward strand.
AGATAATCATGAATGCAATGGCGAAAAGGGGCAGAAATAAACCGGAAATCCCGGATATCAACGTCATTTTATCCAGCATTCCGGCGTTGAAAGCCGCTTGTTCCATACCATTGGCGGCAACTTGACCGGCGACACAATTCATGGCAGTTTGAGCCGGTATGCCAACTGCGCCGAAAGGTACGGGCAAAGTGTTGCAGATCAATGCGGTGCCTACTGCAATGACCGGCGGGAAACCCAATCCGGCAAGCAGTGGAGCCGCCAGTGCCGGAGCCGCCCCGAAGCCGGATGCTCCTTCCACAAAGCCGCTGAAAAGCCACGCAATGACGATGACCTGTATCCGGCGGTCTTTGCTGATGCGGGAAAACGAGGCGTTGATGGTTTTTATTGCTCCGCTTTGGCGCAAGACGTTGAGCAGTAAAATCGCCCCGGATATGATAAAAATGATATCCAGTGATTTGAAAATCCCCTGTATCGTGGCTGCCATAATTTCCGGGATCGCCATTTTCCAGACCGATCCGGCGAAAATTGCGGTCAACAGCCACGCCGCCGGCATCGCTTTGCCGGGGGCGATTTTGAATTTACACATCATGACCAATGCCGCCGCGATCGGCAGCAAGGCGACAATTACCAACATATTGTTTGCTTTCCTGACTGAATCATTTCCCTATAATATAATCCGCCACACACTCAAAATCAAGAAAAAAGCCGCCGGAAATTCAATTCCGGCGGCGGATGGGCGGAGAAATTACTTCTCTTCAGGATCTTTTGCAGATTCCTGTTCTTTGTCATTTTCCATCGCTTCAAATTCAGCTTTGTCAGCGAGTGAAACATGACCGTCAACCGTTCCGTTATCCAGATGGTTGATTTTTCTGGTTTCAAGGTCACGGAAAAGCTGGATCAGGTCTCTGATACCGCCGTAACCGAACCAGAAAGTGGTGATCACTGCCAGAATTCCCGGCACGATCAACTGGACGATGAAGAAGTAGTGGCTCCACCATTCGATCGGCCAGCGGGAAATGGAGTTCCAGATCAGCACGACCAGGAACACCAGCAGGAACTGGTAGACGAAACTGTAGATGAAAAATCCCCAGGCAATGGCTTTGTCGCCTTTGGTGTATTCCGGAGTGATACCGATGATCTTGCGGAATGCATTTTTGAAAGTGAGTTTTTCGGTATCTTTATTTTCGCCATCAAGATTGTATATGCCGCGGTGCAGCATACGATCCAGATTGAATGGCTCTTTACAGGTCGCGTAAGAGACGATCAGATAGAGGGCCAATGTGATCAACATCGTAAAGAAGTAGAATTCATAACTGTTGACCGGGCAGTCGATGGGATCCATTTCCCAGGTGATATAAGGCAATGGAGCGGAGAGGGTTTCCAGAACTTTGCCGATCGGTTCGACCCAGCCTTTGGCTTCCAGATAGGGGTAGATGTGGTCTGCCCAGTTGCGGTCAAGCACGATAGCGACCAGTGAGAGGAACATACCGGTAAGCAAACTGGTCCATGCCGCTGCCGTCGTTCCGATACGGCTGTAAAGACCGAAGACCATCACCGGGCCGCAACCACCCATCCACAACGCACAGATGATCGTTGAGAAAAGAGCGACATAACTCATTTGCGCCATATAGATCGAGGCGAAGAAAAAGATCACGCCGACAGCGATCGAAGTTATGCGCAGAGCCATGACGTGTTGAGCCATGGTGAGCGGTTTTTTGCACAGCGGCACGATCACGTCCTGCGTAAAGGTAAGTGACGCACTGTAGATACGGGTATCGTCGGTGGAGATCATCGCCATTACCAGCATCAGGAAGAAGAGACCCATCATGCCGACCGGCAGCATTTCGCGCATGGCGATGGCAAAACTGAGCTGACGGAAATAGGTGCGGTATTGTTTGAATGTATCGTTGGCTTCGGCCTCTCTTTCGGAATCGGACGCATATTCTCTGCCGGTTTCGCCCTTGAGCAACTCCTGGTGGATGGGGGCAAGGAAGTCGGTGTCGAGGTTGCTTTTGATGCTTTGACCGCTGACTGTGATGATTCTGACTTCTCCGGTGTCGGGATCTTTTTGCTCATAAGAGCGCGGATCTCCGGTATTACGGATCTGCGGCTGCTGTGCAGCAATAACAGCATCGAGTCGGGCTTTCATGTCATCGGAAAGACCGAGCATGGGTTCTTCATTGATCTGGCGGGCGAGATTCTGCCGGGTGACGAGGGCATCTTCGGCGAAGTTTTTGTGGTTGAGCAAGGTGATGAGCATCGCGGCGAAAAGCACATACATCATCACGTTGAGAGCATTTCTCCATGAGCCGAGCAAACCGCCCATTTTGGATTCATGCGGAGTTTTGGCGGCCGTGGAGTAACCGGCACCGATCCATGAAGCACGGTGCATTACCGAGGAGAAAAGCGGCAGGATCAGCAAACTGAACATATTGAATGTACGCAATTTACTGATGTCGAAAGGATCGAGGAAACTCTCTCCCGGTGCGCGGTCAGCCATGACCGGCACGATTTCTTCGGACCAACTGAAATTCACCAGCACGAAGATCACGAAGATAGCCATCAACGGGTAGATGATCATACCCTGCAAACTGTCGGTGATGATCAGTGAGAGTGTACCGCCGAAACAGATGATGGAAATGGCGATGAAAAGGCAGACAAACATGATCAGCATAAAGGTCGAAACCTGAATGCCGCAGATATTGATATAGCGGGGCCAATCGAGGAAGAAGATGAAAAATCTGGCGGCGATAGCCGGCATGATCGAGTTGGTTATCACTTCGGAAAGGGTACGCAATGTTGCCGCAAAGATACGGAATTTACGGCTGTACCGCATTTCGAGGAATTGTCCCAGACTCATTGCTTTGGTTTCCCGGAAACGGTAGGTGCAGAAACCGGTAAGGCCCAGAAACACCCCGACGGGGATGAGCATATAACTCCAGAATGTGAGCGCAAATCCGCTGCTGTAGTTCTGCTCAAGCATGGTTACGATACCGATGATACTCAATGCGTTGGCAATATCACCGACGTTGATCACATAGCGTCCGCAAACGCGGCCGGCAGACAGGAAGTCGGCCACACTGCGCACATAGCGGCGTGATCGGATACCCATATAATACACGAATGCGACCGGTATGATGACGATCAACCAGTCAATCCAACTCATCGAGACGTTTTCAAATCTCATGTTTCCCCCTTGATACTCCTTTTTTTGATTGTTTGAATTTATAGTTTATGTTTCAAATTTTGATAACTTGATACAATCATACCATGCATTACTTTTGGGTAATATATAAATATACCACCAAGGTACAGACTTGTCAATAAGACCTAACGATTTATTGGCAATCTTTGTGGCTTTCTCCGGAAAATAAACAAACTTTGAATGATGAATTTGTTTTACTTCAGTAAAAAAGCCGGGAAATCACCCGATGATATACAATCATAACGTTGTTTTTTTATGCGATATTTTATTTTTTCGCATAAAAAGTGAAAAATCATTTGTTTTCAGGCGAAAAATCATTGATTTTTTGAAATTGACAAACCATATCGTAGATTTTCCGTTGACTGCGGCTTGTCTTGGTGTCTGCTGTTTCGTCTTTGACGTAATTTCCGGAATTGTTCAGCAGCCATCCCTGTTGCCGGTCATTGATTTGAAATTCCAGAATTTGCATAATATTTCCGGCGATCTGCCGGTCGGTGACAGGGAACATGACTTCGATCCTCCGGTCGAGGTTGCGGGGCATCCAGTCGGCACTGGCGCAATAGAGGCGTTTTTCTGCGCCGAAGCAGAATATTCTTGCGTGTTCCAGATAGCGGTCAATGATACTGATTATCCGCAAATTTTTGCAATTTTCCGGTGGCCGCAGACAGCAAATCCCCCGGACAATGAGATCGATTTTTACTCCGGCTGCGGCAGCGGAGTGGATTTGGCGGATAAGTTCCGGGTCGGAAAAACTATTCATTTTGGCGATGATCCTGCCTTTGGGGCCGAGGGCGGTTTCTTTTTCGATCAGAGCGGATAATTTCCGGCGCAGATCGAATGGGGAAACATATATAGCCTCCCACTTTTCCGGCGGTTCGGTTTTGCCGGAAAGCAAATTGAAAAGTTTGGCCGCATCGTCAGCGAGTTTTTGATCGTTGCTCAACAAACTCAAATCGCTGTATTGTCTGGCGGTTCGGTCATTGTAATTGCCGGTGCCGAAGTGGACATAGCGGCGCAACCGGCCGTTTTCCCGGCGGATGATGAGCAGAGTTTTGCAGTGGATCTTCAATTCAGCCTCGCTGTAAACCACATGAGCTCCGGAAAGGTCGAGCAATTCTGCCCAGGCGATGTTGTTGCTTTCGTCGAACCGGGCTTTCAATTCAACTACGGTGGTGACCTGTTTGCCGTTTTCTGCGGCTTTCTGCAGTGCTTTGACCACCGGTGAATTGCCGCTGACCCGGTACAAGGTCTGTTTGATTGCCAGCACATCCGGATCATTGGCGGCTTCTTCGAGCATTCTCAACAGCGGGTCGAAACTGTGATATGGGTGGATCAGCAGAATATTTTTTGCTTTATCGATGGCTTCAAAGACATTGTCGGAGTGATTGAAAATTTCCGGAGTAACCGGCGGCCACGGCAGTTCTTCAGTGCCGGGCAAAGTATCCGGCGGCAGCAGAGCGGTGAATTGTTTGAGATTCAGCGCACCGGGCAGAGAGTAGCACAGGTCATCGGTCAACTCCAGCGATTTGGCGAGGAATTTTTGCAGTGAATTATTGCTGATGCGGGAGGAAAATTCCACTCTGACCGGGGCGCGTGAAGTGCGCCGGCTCAATTTGTCGAGCATGGCATGGAGCAGATCTTCTGATTCATCCGGGTCGATGTGGTAATCCATATCTCTGGTCACCCGGAAGATCTGTTTGGCTTTGATGGAGCAACCGGGAAAGAGCATGGAGATATTTTCGCTGATCAAATCTTCCAGTAAAATGAAATTTTTTTCTTTTCCGCCGCCCGGAACAGGGATGAAGCGATCAAGAAATTCCGGCACTTCCACGGAAGCGGTCATTTTTCTGCCGCTTTTGCGCAAATTGAAACTTATTGCCAGTTGGAGAGTTCCGGGATTTATCAGGGGGAATGGTTTATTCCGGTCGATAGCCAGCGGGGTGAGGGCGGGCAGGATATTTCCGGTGAAAAATTTACGCAGTTTCTGCTGTTTTTTTTCGGATAGATCGGCGAATGCGGAGATTTTCAACTGTTTTTGTTCAAATTCAGCGAGGATCTCCCGCAGAAGTTGATATTGTTTTTTCAACAACCCGGAAATTTTTTTGCGGATGAGAGTGAGTTGTTCGGCAGGGGTGTACCCCGCCGGATCGCGTTTCTGGACTCCGGCCTGCACCAGTTTGCACAAACCGGCGACCCTGACCATGAAAAATTCATCAAGGTTGCTGCTGAATATCGCAATGAACTTCAACCGGTCGAGCAAAGGTTTGCCGGGGCGGGCGGCTTCTTCGAGGACCCTGGCGTTGAAGTTGAGCCACGACAACTCCCGGTTGATGAATTTCTGCGGGTCAGAAAAGGTTGTTGAACCAGTTTTTGGCTTCCGGATTGTAGTATTCATAATTTTTTCTGGCAAATCTTACGATACCTCTTGCGGTGTAGGCATCTACTCCGATTTGCAGTTTGACCCATTCTTCCCTGCCGTCGGTGTATTCTGTCGGGATGAATGTACCGACGTAGCGGTCGTCTACCATCATTACCAGCGGGGTGTTGCGGTTGGCTCCGTAGAGCATCATCCACTGGGTTTTGCCCTGCCGGTCGATACGGAATTCCAGATCGTAGACATCCGGATTGCCGGGGCGCGGGATGGCGCGGACCTGGCGGATGCGTTTACTGCTGAAAAGCGGATTGATATTTATGCAGACGGTTTCTCCGCCGGGTATCGGGATTTCTCTTTCCAGCATACTGGCCCGCGGGTAACGGACGATCTGGAAGATGCCGATATTGAATCTGGTATCATAATCCTCGCTGTCGGGATCATCAGAAGCGTAACTTTCGGTCAGGGCCTCCCGGAAAATTTCACATCCGCTGAAAAGGAACATTCCGGCCAGCAGTGCTGCCAAAAAAATGAATCGATTGTTTTTCATCAATAAAAATCTCCAAAAAATGTGCATTGGGTTGACATCTTAACTTTTGTGACCTATAAAATATATCACAGCGGCAGTGATTTGTCAATAGTGAAGATCACTTTATCATTGCCGGCAATGTGCTGCTGCAATAAATATTTTCACAAAATTTGAGCCAACATCTCTTGCGAATAATTTGATATTCATGTATATTAACCCTGAATGCAGAAAAATTCCAGTAAAAAGTGGTAAAAAATGGAAAAATATCTTGTAATCGGTGATCCGATCGGTCACAGCCGTTCTCCGGGGATGCAGAATGCGGCATTTGAAAGTTGCGGACTGGGGCGGCCATACGGCATCCGCCATGTGACCTTGGATGAGTTGCCGGAATTTTTTGAATACGCCCGGAAGAATTTAAATGGCGTAAATCTGACCGTGCCGCATAAATTGCTGGCGGCGCAGTTGTCGGATCGGTTGACCGGCCGGGCGGAGTGTTGCGGCAGTGTCAATACATTGCTCATCAAAGATGGGATTATCACCGGGGATTCTACCGATGGGATCGGTTTGGAAGAGGCATTGAAATATTGTTTTGATGATGAGATTTCCGGGAAAAATATTCTGTTTTGCGGTGCAGGCGGTGCGGCGAGAGCCACATCGGTGCATCTGGCCGGTTGCGGGGCAAAGGAAGTAAGTTTCATCAACCGCACCTTGAGTAAAGCGGTGGAATTGTCTGATTTGTGTAAAAAAGTTACTCCGGAAGTAACCAGTGTCTGTGCGGTGCCGGAGGATGAAAATATGTGCCGCACGTTGTTGGAAAGGGCCGATTATCTGATTCAGGCGACATCGGTCGGGCTGAAACCAGATGATCCGCTGCCTCTGCCGGAGAAATATTTTCATAAAGGCTTGAAATTGAAAATTTTTGATACGATCTATCATCCTACGTCGATCCAGCGTTTGGCGGCGGAATTGGGGATTTTATGGGCCAATGGCAAAGAGATGCTCATCCGTCAGGGGGCGGCAAGTTTTGAGTTGTGGACAGGGTTGAAGCCGGATTTGGCAGTTATGCGCCGTGGATTTGAGGAAGGAACACCGGGAAAATGAATTTTGAGATGTGGTTTTTCCATTCAGCAAGTGACTGGTTCAATTCGTGGGGATTGGTTTATCCGGGGGTGTGGATATTTTTCTTTTTCTGGATATTTGCTTTCAGTGCGTGTATCGGCAGTTTTCTGAATGTCTGTATCTGGCGGATACCCCGTGGTGAATCGCTTTCCAAAGCGGCGAGCCATTGCACGGTATGCGGGGCGAAGATCCGCTGGTACGACAATATTCCGGTGGCAAGTTACCTGATTTTGCGTGGCAGGTGCCGCAGTTGCCGCACGCCGTATTCATCGAGTTATTTTTTTGTGGAGTTGATTTGTGCGCTTCTGGTGACGGCGTTGTGGGCGAAAACCGGGTTATGCCGCCAGTTGCCGGAGATCATTCCGGCGCGGATGCTGTTGATATTTTTCGGTATGGCCTGTGCGGTGACGGATATGCGTTTCCGGGTGGTTCCGGATAAATTGACTTATACCGGCATGATTTTTGCTTTGGTGACGGCGGCGTTGCTTCCGGCGGCGTGGGGGGTGGATTTATCCTGGGAAGCGGCGTTGCAATCGCTGGCGCAAGGGTTGTTTCCGGCGGTTTTTCTGGCGATCTTTGCTGAATTGGGCAAATTGATTTCCCGTCAGGAAGTTATCGGCCGGGGCGATGTGAAGTTTACGGCTCTCTGCGGTATGCTCATCGGCTTGCCGGGGGTGATATTTGCGTTGTTTGCCGGTTCATTGGCAGGTTCGCTCTGGGGGGTGGCGGTGGAGCGCAAATTGAGTGCCAAACTGCCGTTTGTGCCGTTTATCATGTTTGGAGCGTTGATCTGGATATTTTTTGATCAGCAGCTTCTGGGCTTTTATTTGAAGTTTTTTACGGGGATGTAACATAAGGAACCATTGATTATGGCAAATGAAAAGAGTGTCCGACCGTCATGGGATCGTTATTTCATGGATATTGCCCATGTGGTGGCGAGCCGGAGCAACTGTACCCGCCGTCATGTGGCGGCGGTGGTGGTGCGTGATCGTCAGATCATTTCGACCGGTTATAACGGCACGCCGCGGGGGATAAGGAATTGTTCCGATGGCGGTTGTCCGAGATGTAATTCGGATGTACCCAGCGGCGAGGGATTGCGGCAGTGTTTGTGCAGTCATGCCGAGGAGAATGCCATTGTGCAGGCGGCATATAACGGCATCCGGCTCAAAGGGGCCACGCTTTATACGACTTACAGCCCGTGTCTGCTCTGTGCCAAAATGATCATCAATGCGGGAATTGTGGAAGTGGTCTATCATGAACACTATACGATCGACGATGTGTCAATGGCACTGCTGCATGAAGCCGGGGTGGCGGTGCGCAGTGTGGATGAGGATTTGGCATGATGAAAGACCCGGAAAAAAATCTTTTGAGTTTGAGTGATGCCGTGGCATGGCGCAGAGAACTGCGTGAAAAGGGCAGCAAACTGGTGGTGACCAATGGCTGTTTTGATCTGGTTCACCGCGGACACGCCTCATATCTGATCGAAGCGGCGAAACTGGGGGATGAATTGCTGGTTCTGATCAATTCTGATGCTTCGGTAAAGTCGATCAAAGGTGAAAGCCGCCCGGTGGTTTCCGAGCGTGACCGGGCGTATTTGCTTGCGGCATTGGAATCGGTAAGCAAAGTGGTGATTTTTGACGACTCCCGCTGTGACAAAGAATTGGCGGCATTGGAACCGGATATTTACGCCAAGGCGGGGGATTATACATTGGAAACACTGGAATCTCACGAGCGCGAAGCGTTGCAGGGATCCGGCAGTAAGATCGTTTTTATGCCCTTTGTTTCCGGCTTTTCGACGACGAACATCGTGGAAAAGATCGCCGCCACCTTGAAATAAGTTACTGTATAAAAACCAACCGGACACGGCAAATTTTCATCTGCCGTGTCCGCTTTTTATCCGTCTTATCCATCTTGTCCGTATCGTCCGTATCGTCCGTATCGTCCGCCGTATCACATGGTGAAAAATTTCAACTGCATATTTTGGGGTAATGTCCTGAATTTTGTGAAACTGGTATATTTTTCAACTCAAGGAGATGTGACAGCCAATCATTGAACTTCGACCAGGGCCAAGCGGAAGCCGACGTAGCTGGCCCCATTCGCCGGGTCGTAGCTGCCCCGGTCCGCCGAACGGCAGTCCCGCGCGGCGCAGTACCAACTGCCGCCCCGTAAGACACGGCTGCTGTAACTGTCATAATAATCCAGACACCATTCCCCTACATTACCATGCATATCATACAAGCCGAAATTATTCCGGTAGCCAAGCGAACCGACTTCAACAGTACTCCGACGATACACTCCTTTATTTGCTCCGCCATACGGCCAGTTACCATCAAAATTCATTTTGGAAACATCTGATTGATTCCCGTAAGAAAAAGGTGTATCCGTACCGGCACGACAGGCATATTCCCACTGCGCTTCGGTCGGCAAAGTGAACTTCCAATTTTCCGGCAGCCAACCTTCCCGGTGTCCTGTTGCGGTCAATGTTTCGCAAAATTGCATTGCATCATCCCAACTGACTTGCTCCACCGGGAGGTGCGGACCTTTGAAATATGACGGATCATTCCCCATTACCGCCTGCCATTGTGCCTGGGTCACCTCATATTTGCCTAAAAAGAAGTCTTTGGTCAAAGTTACCCGGTGTTGGATTTCACCATAAAACCGCCCGGCTTCAGCGCCATCAGACCGCCTTCGCCGCCGGGGGCGGTGTTGGACTTCATCATTATCCCGCCCGTCTTCAGTTGCCGGACTGCCCATCATAAATTCACCTTTGGGAATTCGCACCAACTCAAGCGTAACATTGCCCGGAAGCCTGGCTGTAAAAGTCGAAGTGGTTTGCAAATTTCTTGCAACTTCCTGTTGTTGCCTTTGCCTTTCCGCTTCTTGTTGTCTTTGTCTCTCTGCTTCCGCTTCCAGCCTTTGTCTCTCCGCTTCTGCTTCCAGCCTTTGTCTCTCTGCTTCCTGCTGTATTTTTTGTCTTGCTTCTGCTTCTATTCTTACTTGTTCTACTGCTTTTGCTTCCTGGCGTTTTTTTACTTCATAACAGATTGCTACCCCAAAGGCAACCAAGAGAATTATTATAACCAACGACCTTATAAATTTTCGTTTTTTGATTTTCTTTTTTACCATACCTTCAAGAGTTACAATATCCGGCAGGGAATTTATTAATGCTTCCGATACGGTTTGTACCGGAGAAACGGTGTTTTTATTAAGCCAATTATCTGACTCCAACAAACGTGTTTCACTTTTTTTACAATCGGTGAGTTTATGAATGATACCGTTTTTATTGTTCAATGATTTATAAGCATTGATATAGCGATTTAAAAGTTCCCAACGTTGCGTGGTTTCATTACGCAGTCTTAAATCTTCAGCTTTTCTGCGTGCTTCTTCCTCCAGCCGCCTTTGCTCTTCCTCTGCTCTGCGGTGTATTTTGTCTGTGATTCCGGTTAAAGTTAAAGTCGCCGTCAAAGCATTATCCGCAAATCTTTGAGCCAGTTGAAATGTCTTCTGTTGATCGATTCCGGCAATATCGACCAGTAACTTTTCATCATTGACTTGGTTTTCTGCCATCAAGCGGTAAAAATATGCCCAGCCGTTTTCCGGATTGATATCCAGCAATTTTTCACAATATTCTTTGGCTGAATCAAAATCTGCAGTTTCCAGAAAAAGTTTGGCTTTCTGTAAAAACGGGTGATCTTTGCTCTTCACATCGCCGCCGCCAGCCGATGCCGGAGCAGTTTTATCCATCACCTTTTTTATGCCGTGGAGCAAATCCTGAATAAAGCCGATCTTACCCATATCCTGCGCCTGAAACATCGACAATGCTTCGGGAATATCGTAAGCATCCATGTCTTTGTAACACGGAATGAGCAATTTGGAGCGGTCTTTTTTCATCAAAGCAAGAAAACGGCTCCACTCATTGCGTACCCAGACGGCATCAAAATATTCTTTCTGCGAACCGATGACCAGCATTACTTTAGCGGAATTGAGGGCGGCAAAAATGTACGGCTCATATTGCTGACCGAGTTTGCTTTCAAGGGTGATCCTTGAGAAAAACACCTTATATCCGGCATTGGTCAGTTGATAATAGATTTCCTGCGCCGTAACTGAATCTTTGGTGCGTTTACCAAAGTTGTCACTCTCTTTGTAACAGATAAAGATATCAAACGGCTGTTCATTATTGGAAATGCTCAAAATATCCCGCTGGATTTCGGCGATCCGTTTGGCTTCGGCTTCATAGATGCCTTTTTCATAACTTCCGGCTTTTTCCAGAGCGTTCAGATAATCGGCATCAGCCAAAATCGACTCATAATGCACCCGGTGACAGGTGGGAATACGCTCGTGGCTTACCGGGTCTTCCACATATTCGATACCGAATTTGGAAATGACCAATCCCCAATATGCTTCGGCATCATCCGGATTGACTTCCACGATCTTTTCATAAGCGGAAACCGCTTTATCATACTCATTGATTCTGCGGAAGTGTTCGGCCCGGTTGTAGAGATTTTCCAGTTCTTCACTGGAAACTTTGGGGAAGGTGGTCAAGGTGCCGCAATATGGACACTCCCCGGAATACATCCCTTCCGGCAGTTCGATCGTGCCGCCGCACATTTTGCATTGTATTTTAGCCATAACTCTCTCCGGAACAAACATAATATAATCATTTGACTAATATAGCATTGACTTTTGCACAATGCAAGAGTTCCGGCACAAAAAACGGAGAGGTTTCACCCTCTCCGGCATGATAAGCGACACTGTTACAGTGAATCGTTGAGTTTGCGCATGGCATCGAATTGTTCTTCGATCGACTGGGCCAGTTTGATCTGGGTGCGGCAGCGGTCGAGGTTGTGTTTTTCCCGGTGGATCTTGAAGTAGACGTCACCAGAAAGGTAGTCGGTCAAAAAGCGCATACCGATTTCCAGCGTGATAAGTTTGCCGGAGAAGGGCAGCAACTCTTTTTCACGGGCATTGAGGAAGTTGCCCGCCGTGGAAAGAAATCCGCGCAGTAACGCTTCAAACATTTCAAAACGCATTCCGACTTTGGAAAGATCCAATTCATCTTCCGGGGCAGGGCTGGTACCGGTGCGCACCATGTCGCCGAAGTCGTAGTGCGGCAGACCGGGCATGACCGTATCCAGGTCGATCACGCAAATGCCGTCACCGGTGACATCATCGATCAATACATTATTGAGTTTGGTATCGTTGTGGGTGGTGCGTTCAAAGACGTTTCCGGCGGCAAGTTCATTGAGCAACAGGGAATATTCCGCTTCTCTGGCCATGATGAAATCCAGTTCCGGGGCGACATCTTTGAGTCTGCCGCATTTGTCGGCGGCAACTGCGGCTTTGAGGTCGGCAAAACGGCTGGGCGTATTGTGGAAATTGGCAATGGTTTCATGCAGACGGCCGGGCAGATCGGCAAGGTCATTCTGGAATGCACCGAATGCTTTGGCGGCGGCAAACGCCTGGGAGGATTTTTCCAGCACATCATAGGTGCGTGCCTCATCGACGAAAATGTAGCATCTCCAGAAATTGCCGTTGTCATCGACGAAATACGGTTCATTTTTGTAAGAATTCATCACCTGCAGAAAACGGCGGCGGGTTGCGGGATTTACCGCTTTTTCAGCGGCGATCTTGCTTTCGATATGTTTGGAGACCCGCACGAAGTTTTCCATAAGTTTGACCGGTTCACGGAAAATCGAAGTGTTGATGCGCTGAAGAATGTAGGTCTGTTTATCCGTGGACATCTTGAATGTATCATTGATGTGTCCGGTGCCGTATCTTTCCGCGGTGACAAAGTTGCCGTCAAGCATAAAGCCGCGGCTGATCTGGGCGATATCAAATTCCATAATAACGATCTCCTGTGTTGTTTTTTTGTGGCTTTACTTATAATATAGATGACAAAATGCAACTTTACCAGTAGTTTTTTTTACTTAACTATGGACTTTTTTGCAAACGTGGTGTATATTTTACAAAAATAATATTTGACGGAGGTGATCATGAGCAGTATGCCGATGGAACTTTTTCTCAGCGATGAAGTACAGACATTGCTGGATGATTTTGCATCATTGCTGGATGTGCGGGTGACTTTTTATTCTCTTGCCGGTGAACCTTTGCGCCGTGGCAAGGCGATGCACAACTGCGCTTATTGCTCGCTGGTGCATGATAAGTTATCCGGCTTCGACAAATGTGTTTCCATGGATTGCAATAAACAGCATGAGGCGGTGGAAAAGGATCAGATCATCAACTATTGCTGTCATGCCGGATTGCATGAGTGTATCGCTCCGGTAAAAGTGCGTAACCGGGTGGCCGGATTCGTTATGTTCGGTCAATTCCGTATCGATGGCGACCGGGAACCGGATTGGGAAAAGATTCCGGCCAAACTGCGGGCTCAACTGCATCAGGCATATTTGGAACTGCCCTGTTTCACCGCTGAAAAACTTCAGGCCGTTCTCGGAGTTTTGAAAACTCTGATCGACTATATCGCCGTGCGGGAATTGGCCGTATTGCAGGGCGACCGGTTGCGCAACGAGATCGATATGTATATCGAAAAACACGCTTCGGAAGATATCCGTCTGCCGGATATGGCCAAAAAACTCGGTCGCAGTGTTTCGACGATCTCCCAGTTTTTACGCAACAATTACCAGACCAGTTTCAAAGGATTGCTTCTGGATGCCCGTTTGCGTATCGCAGAAAAGATGTGGCGTGATGATCCGGGGGCGACCGTTGCGGAAGTGGCATTCGCTTCCGGCTTCTGTGACCAGTTTTATTTTTCACGGGTATTCAGCCGCCGCCGGGGTATGCCGCCGGGCAAATTCCGCAGTCAGATGCGCCGGGCAGGGGAATTCAGTATCGAGTCTGAAGATTGAAAAATCGTCCGGTTTCCCGGACGATTTTTCTTTGGCGGCGCATGAATTTGATGTGGAACTTATTCCACCGGTATCCGGTGAGTTTTGGCACATTCAGATTTCGGCAGGAACAAGGTCAGGATACCATCGCTGATTTTTGCTGAAATATTATCTGCATCCACCGCATCCGAAAGGTAAAATGCCCTTTTGTAGACCACCGGCATACCCCGGCGGTGGAGGGTGCTTTTTGCTTTCAGGGTCAGCAGACGGTTTTTTACTTCCAGAGTGACATTTTCAGCAGAAACGCCGGGCAATTCAAAGGTGATTTCCATTCCGTCATATTCGTCCGTGACATCGGCGGCGGGACGGATGGCAATACATTCACATTTGCCGTGTTCCTTTTGAAGTTCATTTTTTTCCTGTGCGGCGGGTTCTTTTTTCTCATCCATTTTTCCGGACTCCTTTACTTTCCGCAATGAACTTTGATGGTTTTGGCGGGAATGGGCTGCTGCATATCACGGGGAATGGTGACGTGCAACACGCCATCGGCATATTTGGCTTTGGCTTCCGCACCTTTTACCGGCACCGGTAATTTGATGCTTTCCTCATATTCGGCGCATGAACGCTCCCGGAATACATAGTGTTTGTTTTTGTTGCCGGATTCTTTTTCTTCGCAGTGATTGACTTTGAAGTTGAGGAAATCGCCGACGATTTGCAGCTCAAATTCATCGCTTTTGCATCCGGGGCAGGAAATTTTTACGATCACTTCCTTATCCAGCACCTCGGTTTCCCAGCGGGAATCGAAAACCGATCCCCGGAGCAAACCGGAACCGGGTTCGATCATACGTCCGAACATGGTTCGGACCAACTCATCCATGCCGGGAAAAACTTTTTCCAGAGCGGCAGGCACTTCATGCTCACGTTTGGCCAATAAGTTCATAATACTCCTCCTTTTTGGCAGATCGCCAAACTTCTCCGCGCCGCCGGAGTATTTGGGCGATCTTTCTCCTCTGTTATGAACAAAATAAAGTTAAATGAGGAAAAATCAAGGGTTTTGTTGTCAGATACCTTGAATAAAGTCAAAAAGTGTAGTATTTTATAAGACCGGATATTGTCGGGGTGTAGCGCAGTGGCTAGCGCGCTTGCTTTGGGAGCAAGATGTCGGGGGTTCGACTCCCCCCACCCCGACCATTTTTTTTGCAAAAAAATGGTCAACGAAGCCGCCAGGCTTCGCTCCTATGAGAGACTATTTGTCAAGTTTTATTTGCGAAAAAATCGTAAAAAAGTTGATAATCAGCGAAAGATGATTCTAAAAAGCTGCTTTTGTCTTGCTCCTATTCGCGTTCTGTAAT
>SUWG01000025.1 GCA_015061625.1 Lentisphaerota bacterium
ATTACAGAACGCGAATAGGAGCAAGACAAAAGCAGCTTTTTAGAATCATCTTTCGCTGATTATCAACTTTTTTACGATTTTTTCGCAAATAAAACTTGACAAATAGTCTCTCATAGGAGCGAAGCCTTGCGGCTTCGTTCCGCCATTTTTTTTGCCATTCAAAAATGCTTTTATGGGATTGCCTTCATTTCATTCAGGCTATCCCGCATTTTTGCAAAAAAAATGGCGGAGAGAGAGGGATTCGAACCCTCGGTACCTTGCAGTACACCACATTTCCAATGTGGCGCCTTCGACCACTCGACCATCTCTCCGCTTAAAGCAGTTGAAACATAATATAGCCCCGGAATAAAAAAATACAAGGCGAAATCCGCAAAAAAGCCGTAAAATTCCTGTTTTTATGGAAAATCATTCCATCAGAAGCGGCCGAAAAATTTACGGGAAGCACTTTCGGCTCTGTTCAGTTCCCGGATGAATTCTCCGGCATCGGGGTATCTGGATGTATATTCCGGGTGGCAGGCTTTATTGATGATCCGATTCAGATTGCGGGCAAGTTTACTGCACAAAATCCACAAATTCATCTGCGGGAATTTGCATACATTATTCTCATTGGCCAACAGCAAATAGAGTATTTTACCGGTGGCAAACAGATCGCAGTCATTGCCGGAGCGGTCATCGGGGATATTCTTTATATCCGGCGGCATGAAAAATTCTGTGCCGCTGAAACTTTTTCTGCCGCTGCCGGAAATCAGACTGACATCAGTGATTTTGATTTGGTTATTGATGATGGCGATATTGTCCGGTTTGATATCCCGGTGAGATAATCCGCAGGAGTGGAGTTCCTGCAAGCCGAGCAGTATATCTGTGGTGATATCGGCACTGTCTTGAGGTGAAAAGGTACAATTCCACAGCAATTTATCCAGAGTTACCGGGATATAAACTTCATCAGAGATGCTGTATGCCGCTTCCATGGTGTAATAAAAGAAATCTTGAGTTTGGCCGATGTGATATATTTGAATGAGGTGTTCAAAATTTCTGATTTTACTGTGATAGGCGGTAAGACCGGCTTTTTCGGTGGTCAGATTCCGGATATCGGTTTTGCGGATCAACTTCAAAGCGATGATCCTTTCCGAGAGATCTTTGACCAGCCAGACGTGGCCGAAGCGGCCCCGGCCGCAATACAGAACAAAGGTGAAGTCGGATAATTGCACTCTGATTTTGGCAATTTCTTCCCGGGGAAAGGTTTCATTTGGGGAGAAAAAATTGTCGCGGATGCCCTCTTTGCCGGCAGAAAAGTCCTGCCATGAGGTTTTGGGGATCTTTTGCGGCTTGGGCCGGCGAGAGGCAGCCGCTGAAAGCACTCTGGTCGGCGGGATATCTTTCTCAATCATCGAATTGAGTACGGAATATTTTTTTCCGGCACACAATTTCAGATTTTCGGCAACGATTTCAACTGAATCAGGTTTGAATATTTTCATTTTTTATCCCGCAGTGCGGCTTTTTTGATTTGATCGACGAATTTATCACTCTCTTTAAGCGAGGCCAGAGCCATCCGGCATTTGGAACAAAAGAATAGATGCAAACGGCAATATGCCCGGCTGACCGCCGGTGAATCATGGTGGCGGTAAGCATCCAGCCGGGCCGGGGAAAGGTGGAAATTCATTCTTCGGCCTCCGCGATCAATTGTTTGAGTTTTTTAAGTGCTTCATGTTTGTAAACGTATGCGGCATTTGTACTTATATCAAGTGTTTCAGCAACTTTCCTGCCGGGGATATTTTCCAGGGCGAGCATGGAAAAGGCTTGGAAGACCAATGGGGAAACAGTATTTCTCAACTCTTGCAGAGCCTGTCTTAAAAGGTGTTCCTGATATTCATTTTCCCAGTGCCGGTCACTTTGGGCCAGCACTTCCAGCACGTCTGACCGGAATTTTTCCTCCGGAACTTCGTGGTCGTGCCGCCGGAGCATCAGATCGCAGGCTTTATTGTGGATGACCTGCCGGAGATAATCCCGGAAACGGCCTTTACTGCGGTCATATTGAAAAGTGCCGGATGATTTGAAAAAAGAGAGCATCACATTTTGCACCAATTCCTCTCTTTCATCCGGAGTGAGGTGCAGGTCACGGCCCTTGAGCAATATGAGCGGTTTATACATATTGTAAAAGGTTTCCCATGATATTTCATCGCCGCTTTTAACGGCGGCGAGCAGAGTACCGTTGGTAGTAAATGCCATAAAATTTCCCCGGATTGGATACGGAATTTAAAATAGCATGATTCGAGTGATAAATCAAGACCGATAAGGAAAGGTGATTTGACGATCTTCTCCGGTCGTG
Source organism: Lentisphaerota bacterium (assembly GCA_015061625.1). Classification (GTDB taxonomy): domain Bacteria; phylum Verrucomicrobiota; class Lentisphaeria; order Victivallales; family Victivallaceae; genus UBA1784. Next base: position 2,327 of record SUWG01000025.1, read on the forward strand.
GCAGTGTTATTGGCGAACTTCTCGGTGAAAAGGTCAGTCAAATCATCTTTCACACTCTCTAATGCCGGGTAAAAAGTAAAATCTTATGATGATTTATAAAAAATGGCATAAGATTTTTTTATTTTTGCGGCATAAGGTATATGGATAACATTTTACCGGGGAAATCAGTGGAAAATGAATGAAGTTTGCTTGCATTTTGATTTATTCAATGGTAAATTAATGACCGGTTATGATCATGAAAGGAATTTATATCATCCGGAAAAAAGAGTTAATGAAAAATCAAACATAGAAGACTTGTTTAAGTCTTTGTGCGGCAGTTCCACAGAAAAATCGCCAAAATATTTCAAGACCGGAATCAGCCGCAAGCGTGATGACCATACATCAGATATGGCCGTCTCTGCTTGCGTATCCGGTCCGGTGTTTGGCGATACCGTCTGTGGAACGCAAAGTCAGGGGCGGCCTTTTTTGTTTTTATTTGATATGCAGGAGTTTTCAGATTGAAAAAAAGCGTATCGATCAGTATCGGGATTGTGTTGTTCCGCCGGGGGTGGGCGGTTTATGATAAAGATTCAATGGCATTGCTTTCGGTGATCGGCTGATTTTTCTGCCGGTTATCGGCATGATAATATGTTCAGTCATCAGATCAGAATATGAAAAAGGAGGAAAAATATGATCACGGTTTGTCCGCATTGTCAAATGGAATATCCGGAAACCCCGGATGAATATCTGGGCATACTTCTGGCGTGTGACGGGTGTCAGCAGAATTTTGTCTGTGAAATGGCCCGGATATGTCCCGGTTGCGGCACCGCCAATGCCGGAAAAAGTTTCAAATGCCGCCAATGCGGAACGCTTCTGGTGAAAAGGCCGCCGCAAAGACGCCCCGGCCCGCCGCCGCAAATATACCCCGTTCCGCCGGCTTATCCCGGAAAAACGGAGTATTCAGGGGAAACGCGCCGGTTTTCTTCGGCCGACAGTTATTCCTTGCGTGAAAAAATTGGCATCTACGTCAAACTGTTTATTCTGGTGATCATAAATTTTGTGCTTTGGTGGAATTTACTACTAAAGGTTCTTATGGATGGAAAATGGAACAACGTGGTTATGTTTGCCATCGTTTTTTCGGTCTTTTTTCTGGTGTTTACAGCGCCGACGCTGGTTGTTTACAGCAAACTTCCCAATTCCCGTTACAAAATCGAGTTGTCTCCTTTTACCAAATTATCGCTGATATTTATGGGCGGTGTCGGCCTGTTGACCTCGTTTGTGCTGATGATTTCGCCGATTGCATTTAAGTTGTTGTTTGGAATATCAATCGGTGTTAAGGGTGCTTTTCCTTGTTTGATCGGAGGAGCAATGTTAGCTTTCGATATTATCAATGATTACAAGCGAATAACGCAGAGGGCCGCCGAAGATCTCGGATATGAAGAGCGAGGCAGCCAAGAGCGAGGCAGCCAAGATGATGATATCGGCTCCACTTGTTCCCATATTATGGTCTGTTCGAGTTTTCTTATGCCGGTTTTTGCACTGGCTTTTCTCTTGAGTCAGGGTTTTCTTCGGTTTTTTACTTTTGTACCGGCTTTGATCTACATTACTACTCTGGTGATGACGATATTGACGTATCGCCGGTATAAAAATCATCCGTATTTTGACCGCAAGAAAATTGTTTCACGGCTGTATATCTCGGCGATAGGACCGGCGATCATACTGATTGGCTTTATATTCGGGCTTATTTTGTTGAATTCCTGAATCCCGGTGAGTCATGCGGCTTGTGGCCTCATTATATTGGTAAATAGATAAGTTTTCTCCTTGAAAATACCCCTTTAACATGGTATTTTATAGTCATGGAGAAAACAAGCCGATGGATTTGTCAGGAAAAAGGGTATTGATCACCGGGGCGGCCAAAAGGATCGGGGCGGAAATCGCCCGTGATCTGGCGGCGGCCGGATGCCGGGTGATCATTCATTATCATACTTCGCAAAGCGAGGCGGAAAAACTGCTCGCCGTTTTGCCCGGAAGCGGTCACACCGTGATCCGGGCGGATCTTTCGTCGTCCGACGGCGTGGAAAATTTGCTTGATCAAGCCGGAAAATTTGAATTGCTGGTCAATTCGGCGGCGGTCTTCTTCCGCCCCGGTTCACCGGAAGATACTGCGGCCGCATCGCTTTACGAAAAGGTCAATTTCCTCGCTCCGAAACGGCTTCTGGAATATTTCGCCGGTCAGGGTCTTGCTGAAGGGGCGGCGGTGAATATCACCGATGCGTTTGCCCTTTTACCGGGGCAGGGAGCCTACTGGCAGAGCAAAAAATCCCTCAATGAATTGACCAAATCTCTCGCCTTGCCGTGGGCGGAAAAAAATCTGCGGATCAATGCCATCTCTCCCGGCCCGGTGCTGCCGCCGCCATGGGCCCCGGAATCACGGATGGAAAAAATCCTGAAACAAGTCCCGTTGAAACGTCCGGTAAAAGTGGCGGATATCGCCGGATTGGTCAACTTCCTTTTGCGTTGCGGAGAAATCACCGGCAACATCATTCCGCTGGATGGGGGAATTACTGCCGGATCATGAAAAAGTTATTCTCTTTTGCGGCATATCTGGCCGCAATTTTTCTTTTTTGCGGCTGTGCCGTTAAGCCGGGATTGCTCAATGGTGAATATCGCAATGATGCTTTGGGTCATCCGTGTCAGAGTGATATGGTGCTGGAATATACCGGATTCACGCTCGGTTACAGTGTGTTTTACCGTCAGGCATTGTGGGCAAGTTACATTCTTGCCGGGGAAAATCTGCGCCATCCGGCGGCATCAAGAAGCCGGAACTTTTTTACCGAAAGCCGGGTGCCGGATGCCGTCGCTCCCGATGGTTACCGCCGCAGCGGTTACGACCGCGGTCATCTGGTTCCGGCGGCGGATATGGCTTACAGTGAGTGTGCCATGCGGGATAGTTTCTTTATGACCAATATTTCCCCGCAATTTCCGGAATGCAACCGCCGGGTGTGGCTCGATGTGGAAAATATGGTGCGCCGCTGGGCGTTGCAGGAGGAATTTTTATATGTCATTACCGGGCCGCACTTTACCGGTGAATGTGAGCGTCTGGCCGGATGCCGGGTCGCCCTGCCGGATGGATTTTATAAGGCGGTGCTGGATTTGACTGCGCCATATAAGATGATCGCCGTTTATGTGACCCATGAACGATCCGGCGGTGAAGTGCGTTTCATGACGGTCGATGAATTGGAAAATATGCTCGGTTATGACTTTTTTGACCGGTTGGATGATGAGTTGGAAAACGAGTTGGAAAGCCGGTGTGATTGGGAAATATGGGAGGTTCAGAGAATATGATATCATGGGGAATTGCCACCGGTTTTGCCTCTGCGCTGATAAATACGGTAGGTTTTCTTTTCAATGCCCGTTTTTTACTGTATTACAAAAGTCCGGTGCGGCTGCTGGTGATCTCATCTTTGGTGATGATGCTTATAAGTTTGCCGCTTATGATATGGCTTTGTCCATTCGGGATGATCCCTGATGTGTGGCTGTACCTCGGCGAAGTGGTGTTCAGTTCAATACTGTTTCTCATCGGTCAGGGGGCGTTTTTCGGAGCGTTGCGTTTTTTTGAAGCCAGCAGATTATCCTCATTGCTGGGGTTGAAGATCATCGTGCTGTCGGTGATATTCATCCTTTCCGGCGGTATGCTCAACTGGATGCAGTGGAGTGCCGTGATGCTCGCGGCGATGGCGGCGGTGATGTTGAATTGGTCGGGTTCGCAGAAAAGTTCCGTCAAAGGCTGGCTGCTGCTTTTGCTGACTCTGGTGGCTTATTCCAGTGTGGATATGGTTGAAACTGATCTGGTGGTGAAAATGCGGGAGTTTACCGGTTTTTCCACCTTGCGCAGTTCGTTTGCAGTGGTGCCGCTGCTGTATACCTCGATCGGAATGATATGTACCCCGGCCCTTTACTTTTTCAAGCCGGATAAAGGACAGTTGGCCAAAGCATTTCCCTATGCGTTATTGTGGTTGAGTTCCCAAGTGCTTCTGCTCTGTTGTTTCGCTTTTTTGCAGCCGGTTTTCGGTAACGTGATTCTGGCGACCAGAGGGATATTTTCGGTATTGATCGGCATGATCCTGCCCTGTTTCGGTCTGGCGGCACTGGATTCAAAGATCCCGGCGGCGATGTGGATGCGGCGGATCGTGGCGTCATTGGTGATGCTTGGAGCGATCGCCCTTTATTCTGCGGGGTCAATGCAATAAGCGGGAAACCTTATTCAAGGTATTCACCGTGGATGTCACACCGGGGAAATCCCGGAAAAGCCAGCATCTTTCTTTCAGTTGCGGAGCATCGGCAAAGAGGGCATCAAAGGCCTCATCATCTTTGACCAATGAGCGTTCAATGCCCAGGATCAGCGGCAGTTCCGGGTGTCTGGCGAGCAGTTTGATGCGGCGGGCAAGCTGGCTGGCGTGCCAGCGGTGGAAAAGTTCCACATGGAAAATTCTGCCGTCGGCGGTGGAAACAAAGGAGAGATCGGGGAAGATGATCTCCTGTTCTCCGGCATCGATGAAAGGGGCTTCGCCGATGATCTGCCACTGATCCTGTTTGGCGTTGAAAGAACGGTGATAGAGCAGAATTTCCGGCGGGATGTAGCCGGAAAGATCCCGGTAATGGGAAACAAAACCGTTTTTGGATGAAAGATTCAAATTCAGCAGCCTGTCTTTGAACTTCAATTCCGCAGAAAGTTTCCAATCGCTCAAGTTGACGATCGCCGGGAGCAGATTGGCGGAATTCAGCGCATATTTGCCGGTCGCTTCAAAGAGGGAGTAAGGGCCGGAGATATCGACCTGGATAATTCCCTTTTTTATGACGGTGAATTTGGCAAGCAGCCGGAAAAATTTGACCGCTTTGAAAAATTTCCGCAATTTTGCCGTATCCGGTTCTTTCAGCGTGATGACCAGCGATTTGGCGTAAAAGAGCAGACCTTGCGCCTGCGCCAGATTGTAACGATGGAGTAGTTCTGTCGCCGAAAACGGTTTGAAAACGGTCAGTTTTTCCCCCGATGGCAAGTCGCCGTAAAGGTCGGTTCCCGGTGCGGTGGCGGCAATTTTTTCCATGGAAAAAGCGGGATTTTTCAGCATTGCCGCCGATTTCAGGAAGGCTTCTTTGCGCATTGCCGGATAATCGGTCTGCTCCGGAGCGGTAAATTCACAACGGTCAAGGAGCAGTTTATTCAAGCCGGAAGCAACTTTAATATCGACACTGCCCCGGATGAAGTGCGCACTCATTTCCTCAACTTCCTGCCGGGTCATCGCAGTCGATCCGGCTTCCGCATAAAGGTCGAGCAATCCGGAGGCCAGATCGAGCAGAAACGGTGAGGCCGGATCGACCAGTTTCGGTTTGATATTGGGTGAACTTATCCGGTAAAGCAGATGTTCTTTTTTCAGCATGGCAGTTTTCTCCGGTAAGCGGCGTGTTCCCGGCGGCGGTCACTGATCGCCTCTTCGGAAGTGTTGGCACTGACCAATTCATAAAGCATCGCCTGCTCCTTATCCGGCGCATGGCGCAGTATTCTGCCCAGCCGCTGAACGTGTTCCCGGACACTGCCGCTGCCGGAAACGATGATCCCCACCGATGCCTGCGGCACATCGACCCCCTCATTGAGAACTTTGCTGGTGACCAGCACCGGATATTTTCCCTGCCGGAAAAAGTCGAGGAATTCCTTTCTTTCGGCGGCTTTGGTGTGGTGGGTAAGCACCGGCAGAATGAAGCGGCGGCCGATGGTGTATGCCGCATCGTTGTCGGCAGTGAAAATTATGATGCGTTCTCCGGCGTGACGGCGCATGATGACTTCGATCATATCCAGTTTGGCTCTGCCCGCGCGGGCGATGTGACGCTGGAGCATGAATGAATGCAACGCATCTTTGCCGCCGGGATAACGGGAACAGGCAATGAGAAAATCGCTCCAGGCGTTCTGCCGGGAAAAGTCGATCGCCGCCCGCCGGAGAAAGGCGGTGTAGACCGACCGGTGTTTGCGGTATTCGGCTTCTTCGGCCGGTGAGAGCGAAACTCTTATCCGCTCGACCCGGTAATCACTCAACACGTTGCCCGCCAATTCATTGATGGAAATATCACAGCATTTATCCCCCATCAGGTCGCAGAGGATGTGCCGGTATTCTTCACTCAATTCCAAAGTGGCGGATAAACCCAGACGGAATGGGGCAATCGCCATGGAAGCACACAAACGGTTTTCCGCAGATGGCAGATGGTGACACTCATCGGCGATGAGCAAGGCGAAGCGGTCGCCGATGAATTCGATATTCAACAGGGCTGAATCGTAGGTGCTTACGGTGATATCGGCGATCAGGTGACTGCCGCCGCCGAGCATTCCGCATGGAGTGTCGAAAAAACGGTTGATGGTACTGCACCATTGAGTCAGCAGGTCGATGGTCGGCACCAGGATCAACGCCGGTCGCCGCAAATGGGCGATCGCCATCATTGCCAGAATCGTTTTTCCCGCTCCGGTGGGCAGGGAAACCACGCCCCGGCATCCGGCGGAGATCCACTGCTGCATGGCCTGTTGCTGATGCGGGCGGGGGATGATTTTTTCCCGGATGGAAAAGTTTTCCAGTTTGACATAATTTTTCGCCCGGTCGGTAAAGGGGATCTTCGCCCGGATCAGTGCCATGATGATCGCCGCATAATCGCAACTTCTGGCCCGGAAAACTGCACACCGCTGATCGAAACGGGTAAGATCAGCGATCGCGTGAGGCATGGTCTCCGCCCCGGAAACAGTCAGCGTGCCGGAGTTGAAATTTATTTCGATCATGGGTAAAGCACAAGGAGTTGCCGGGAAACTTTGCGGGCGACTTTCAGCGGTATCCAGCGGACGGCGAAAGCCTGACCCCATGAATTGGAAACGGCGATCTCATCGGTTTCCCGGTTGTAACCGATGATCAGACAGACGTGGGGCCCCTCGGTACTGCGGGGGATATCCACCCGGCGCAAGGCGCGTTTCCACTCCTGCGCCGAAGCGGCATTGCTGCGGTTGCGCTGGGAGAATGAATATACGCCGTTTAATTCACTGGTGGAATACATCTGCCAGACCACCGGATAGCCCCGGTCGATGTGGCGGGCGATGGCCCGGATGGATAAACTGGAAATATCCGTTGACCGCAATCCGGCCCGGCGGCGCAAGCTGGCGATATCATCCATCATTCTGTCGGTGTAAGTACCTTCATCGGGATCGGTGCCGCCGATGTCGGCGAGGTGGTGCATATCCATCGTTATTCCGTAATAGAGGAATACTCTTTCCAGAGTTGCCGGTACACAGTAACCTTTGCCGCCCTGATTGACCATGGGGATATTGGCGATAAGGACATCACCGAAGTTGTTGCGGCGCACATTGTCGGCGAAATTGCGGTCGCCGACGCTCTCTCTGCCCTCCGGCGCATTTACCGGTGTGATATGGAGCATGGCGAATTCGCCTTTGTCGGTTTCCAGATAAAATTTGGCGAAGCGGCACTGCCAGAAGTCGGCCCTGACCCGGAGCGAACCGATGGAAAAATTGTTGCGGCGGCTGGCACCGAGTTTGGCGTCGATACGCTCTTTGACCTGCCTTTCGGCGTTGCGGATTTGGGAACGGGTGCGGCTGGTGGTGTCGCCTTTGTTGGCATAGATGATGGTGATACGGCTGACAGAACGGTCATTATTGGTGGTGTAAATGATCAATTCCACGGCGGTAACACCGGCGACCTGCCGGTTGAGCCGGGCGGAAAATCTGCCGGTATTGCCGGAAAGTCTGATTCCCAGCCGGGAACGCATCTGCGTAAAATTCCAGGTATCCCGTGCCGCAAAGATATTCAGACCCAGCATCTCATTGCAAGCGGCAACGGAAATCTCCCCGCCATGCAGAAAAAATGCGGTGAGACTGGTGAAAAGCATGAAAAGTTTTTTCATCATCATCCCCCTTTGAATATATCCGGAGTGATCAAAATGCGTTTCAGGATTTCTTTTTGGGCGGACGCTGAAATCCGCCGGTCACAAAACCGACAAGTCCGCAGAATATGCCGAAAATCAGAGCTTTTGCCAGCCCGGCACGCATGGCGATACCCAGAGTGAAGCCCAAACCGAGGGAAAATACACCGACCAGTACGGCTTTGTGGCGGTCGAAACGGGCAAGTTTGCGTTCTTCGGCTTCGGCGGCCAACTCTACTTCGATGAGTTTTTCCCGGAGTTCCGGGGGGAGTTTTTCTTCCTGTTCTTCCATGATTCAAATTCCTTTCGTGGTGATCAGTTGTGACATTTCGGCGGGCATACCGGCGGTAAAGGAGAGTTTTTCCATGGTCGCCGGATGGGTGAATTCCAGATATGCCGAATGCAGAGCCTGCCGGGAGATCAGCAATTTTTCCCGGTCGCATTGCTGCAATTCACCGCTGCGCTGTTTCAGGTAAAAGGTTTCATCCAGACCGTAAAGTTTATCTCCGGCAACCGGATAACCCAGCGAAAAGAGCGTGGCGCGTATCTGGTGCATCCGGCCGGTGAAAAGTGTGGCTTCGAGCAATGATAAACCGTTGGCGGCAGAGATTTTGCGAAAAGAAGTCTTCGCACTTTCAAAGGGGGGATTTTCCGGCATGATACTGACAAACCGCCGTTTTTTGCGGATGATGGAATTGGCATTCTGCAGGAATCCGTCTGCTTCAAAAGTTTCCGGAAAATCCCCGTGAACGATCACCATATAACGTTTGGCGGCAATGCTTTTGCCCAATGCTTTGGCATATTTCGGTATTCTTACCGCCAGTAAAAGCCCGCTGGTTTCCCGGTCGAGGCGGTTGACAAAGTGGATATTGCCGTATTTTGAACAGAGCAAATGCCACAAAGTGTGTTTGAAAAACGGCCCGGCCGGGTGCATACACAGATTGCCGGGCTTGTCGATAACCAGAATCATATCATCTTCATAGACAATATGATAATCCAGATCGGCGGGCGGTTCGATGATGTCGCCGGGGCGGTATTCGATCAAGTCGTGGAGCGCAAGGCGGGTTTCCGGCGGCACGATCTGCCCGTTGAGGGTGATCTCGCCGGAAGCAATGCGTTCACACCACTCATCTCTGGAGCGGTAGGTGAATCTGCCGGCCAGATAGTCAGCCAACAGCAGATTTGCCCCGCTCCAGTCGATGGATGTGCGGATGATGCGCCGGGAAAGATCCATTTTCAAAAATCGTCATCCAGAATGGACATTTCATCTTCCACGAATTCCAACGCTTTGGCATAGGCATTGGCCCGGTGGCTGATACGGTTTTTCTCTTCTTGAGTAAGTTCGGCAAAACTTTTGTCGAATCCGTCGGGCTGGAAGACCGGGTCGTAACCGAAACCGTTTTCGCCTCTGGGAGCTTCGAGAATAGTGCCGGTAACTTCGCCCTCAAAGGTTTCGATCACTTCGCCGTTGGCGGCGATGGCGATGACACAGACGAAACGGGCGCGGCGGTTCTCTTTGCCCTCCAACTCTTTGAGCAGTTTGGCGATACGCTCGGCATCGGTGGCGGCGTAACGGGAAGAGTGGATTCCGGGGCGGCCGTCGAGGGCTTCGACTTCCAGACCGGAGTCATCGGCAAAGGCCGGCACATCACAATATTTGCAGGCCGCCAGAGCCTTGATTTCAGCATTCTCTTTGAATGATGAACCGTTTTCTTCCGGTTCGGGGTAGTTGGGATAATCGTTGAGGGATTTCAACTGGATATTCTGGTCGGCCAGCAGTTGGGCGTATTCCTCAAGTTTGTGTTTATTGCCGGTGGCGGCGACGATATAAGCCATGATTTTTACTCCAAAAAGTTTAAAGTTCTGCATCCGGAATGTTGCATAACGGCGCGACAACGCTATATTATAAAGCGTATATGGGATAAATGCAAATGGATTATTCAATTTTTTCACGCTTTCGCAACTTTAAAGTCTTTGCCGGATGCTCCGGCGGGGCGGACAGCACCGCTTTGTTACTGCTCGCCGCCGCTGGTGCGCGGGAATACGGCTTTGAATTGACTGCGATCCACTTCAACCACCATTTGCGCGGCGCAGAATCCGATAAAGAAGCGGAAAATGCCGCTTCGCTCGCTGAAAATCTGGGCGTGAAATTTCAGCTGATCGATCTGGATATCCCCCCCGGAAGCAATCTGGAAGCCAGAGCCAGAGCCGCAAGGTTGGCCCATTTCAGAAAACTTGCCGCCAATGATCCGCAAGCCGTGGTATTGCTGGGGCATCATGCGGATGACCGGGTGGAAAATCTCTTTCTGCGCCTTTTCCGGGGTTCGAATGTTTCGGCATTGACCGCCATCCGCATGGATAGTTCACTTGACGGAGTGCGTATTTTCCGGCCGCTGATCAACTGCACCCGGCGGGAGATCGAGGAATTTCTGCGGGCCAACGGCATCGGAAAATGGGCGCAGGACAGCAGCAACTTTTCCGATATCTACGGCCGCAACTTCTTACGCAACCGCATTTTGCCGGAGATCTCCGGTAAATTCCCCCACGCTCCGGAAGCGTTGCGCATTTCGCTGGCCAATCTGGAGTGCGATGCCGACTTTATCGAAAGTGCCGCGGAGCAGAAATTTGCTTCCGGTGACCCGGAAAAGATAAGTTTCTGGCAGAATATGCACCCGGCATTGCTGGTGCGCTGTCTGCGGAGATTTCTGGATGAGACATTCGGTGAAGATCTGCCGGTTTCCCGTGATTCGGTCAACCGCTTCAAAACGATGGTTGACCGCGGATGCCGGGGCAAGGTGGAGCTCGATGGCCGCCGGAGTCTGATGCTGGATGATAAGGAACTCCATCCCTGTCTGCCGCCGCCGGAAAAAATCCTCTGGCAGTGGAGGAGTCAACGGTCGATAATGTGGGGCAAATGGCGTTTTACGGCAGAAGTCAGGGAAAAAATGCCCGCTGAAGTTTCACTGTATACGGCCTGTTTCGCACTGGAAAATTTTCCGGAAACCATCGTGGTATCGGCGGCGGAAGCGGGGGATAAAATGCTGCCTTTCGGCCGGAAAAGTGAGGTCAAAGTCAAAGAACTGCGCATCAAACGGGGCATTGCCGCTTATCCGCCTTATCCGGTGGTGCGGGATCAATGCGGTGTGATCCTCTGGCTGCCCGGCATCCGTCATTCCGGCAGATACACTTGCCTGCCCGGTGGCGGAATATTGGTGATTTCTGCGGAAAAAAGTTGAAGATTTTTACAGGAAAACTTGCAAAAAATGTATTTCGGTGATATAGTTTCAACGATTGCATGAACATATAACGGGCTACGCTCAATAAACAACAACCATACAAGGAGTAAAAAATGAGAGCTTATTCCAAAATTTCCGCCGATTGGTGGGATTACACCACCCTTGACCGCGAGATCCTTGATGCGGCTTCCCGCATCACCATCGACAATCTGAAAAGTTTTGAACGCCCCGGCTTCAAAATCAATCTTTTCGACACCTTCCAGGAGTTCTACTGCGCCGAAGCACTCGAATATATCAACTGCTGGAAAAAAGCCACCGCTGACAATCCCTGCGGTATCTGCGGCCCGATCGGTCCTACCGAACAGCTCCCGCTGGTCGCCCAGATCGTCAACGAAACCGGTTTGAGTTTGAAAAATGCCCACTTCTGGGGCATGGATGAGTGGGCTCTGGATGGCGATGTGCCGGCCGGTATGGATTTCCCCCTCGGTTTCGCCAAAGCCGACTGGGATCTCTGCTTCTCCCGCATCCGTCCGGAATTGCGTATGCCCATGGAAAATATGCACTTCCCCAATGGCGACATTTCCGCTTATGAGAAATCCTATGACGAAGCCAAATGTCTGATCATGCAGGGCGGTCAGGGCGAAACCAAACACTGGGCTTTCAACGATCCCGTCCGCCGTGAAGGTGCCTATAAAGACAATCCGCCGACCCCGGAAGAGTACCGTCAGAAAGGTACCCGTCTGGTCGAGTTGCACCCGATCACGCTGATCCAGAATGCCCGTACCTCCGGCGGCGGTACGGTGCAGAATGTTCCGAGCCGTGCTTTCACCGTCGGCCCCGTGCAGACCTGGAAGAGCGACCGGGTCTCCATCTGGCATCCCGGCCACCACGACAATCCTTTCGGTATGCGCCTGACCACGTTCATGATCTCCCAGAAGATCGCGGACAGCAGCGTGCCGATGTCTCTGTTGAGCGACCATGACGATGTGGTCTTCAACTTCTACCGTCCCGGATTCGGCGTTTGTGATGTGGAGATGCATTGATCATGGCTAAAAGAGCGATTGCGATTGCCAGTCATCCTGACGATATCGAATTCATGATGGCTGGAACTTTGATCCGGCTCAAAGAGTTGGGTTACGAGATCCATTATATGAATATCGCCGATGGTGCATTGGGCGGTAATATGCTCAATCACAGTGCTTTGGCTGCCCGCCGCCGCGAAGAGGCGATGGCGGCGGCCAAGATGGCCGGAGCGATTTTCCACGAATCCATCACGCACGATCTGGAAGTTTTCTACAATACTGAACAACTTACCAAAGTGGTGCGTGTAGTGCGGGAAGTCGATCCGGAAATCGTGCTGACCCACGGCCCGTTTGACTATATGGAAGACCACATCAACGCCGGCCGTCTGGCGGTTTCTGCCGCTTTCTGCCGGGGCATGGGTAACTTCCGCGGCGTGGAAGATGTCGCTCCGGTGAGTACCAATGTGGCAGTTTACCACTCGCTGCCGCTGTCGCTGAAAGATCAGTTGAATCGTCCCGTTACTCCGGATATTTTCGTGGATGTCACTTCCACGATTCCGCTGAAACGGCAGATGCTCAACTGTCACCAGACCCAGAAACAGTGGCTCGATGAGAGTCAGGGTATGGATGCCTATCTGGAAGATATGGTCGCGCGCGCCAAAGCGATGGGCGATCTTTGCGGATTTTGTGAATATGCCGAAGGTTGGGTGCGTCACAACCCCAACGGCTTCTGCCCGGATGATTTCGATCCGCTCGGTGTCATTGCCCGTCCGGCGGTGAAGTAAATCATGATCCCGGATCTGGGGGTGATCATTGCCGCCGGGGGAAGTTCCCGGCGGTACGGCGAAAAGGATAAACTTCTGGAAATACTTGGCGATATGCCGGTATTCTGCCACAGTATTGTCAATTTTCTGCCGTTGACCGCCCCCGGAAACCTGATCGTCGCCGTCCGTCAGGAGGCATTGGATGAGTACCGGCAGTGTGCTGAAAAGTTTCTGCCGGTCGATCGTGTCTGCTGGGTGGCAGGCGGTCGTGACCGGGTGGTATCGGTGCGTAATGCACTGGCAAAGTTGAAATTGAGCAGCGGTCTGGTCGCCATCCACGATGCGGCAAGGCCGCTGGCTTCGGCGCAACTCCTGCTCAAAGTGGCGGCAAAAGCCAGGATCAGCGGCGGGGCGATCGCGGCAAATAAGGTCGCTGACAGTTTGAAACTGGCTGATGAGAATGGATTTATAAAAGTTCCGGTGGATAGAAGCATGGTCTATCATGCCGAAACTCCGCAGATTTTTGATTTGGCAAAATACCGTATCGCCTGCGGAAAACTTGATGGCATAGTGCCGACGGATGATGCCGAGATCATGCGTTTGGCAGGTTTCCCGGTGGAGTTGGTCGAATCCGGCCAATGGAATATGAAACTGACTTCACCGGAAGATCTGGCGAAATTGCAGAATTGTTTTACAGGGTGTTTGCATGGCTAAAAGGGTGATACCGGCGGGCAGTGACGGTGATTCCGGCGCGCTCAACAGCTATCTGCGTCAACTTGGCAGTATGGATGTGCCGACGGCAGATGAATTGCAGACTTTGTGCGGTGAATTTGAGAGTGCCGCCGACGGTTTGCGCCGTGCGGTGAGCCGTTTCGGTTTTTCGGCCGCAGAGATGGTCATGATGCTCGATCGCGGCCTTGCCGGAGAATCGGAACTTACAGAATTATTCCTGCCTTCATCTTTCACCGGCGGCAAAGTGCCGGGGCCCCACTTTTTCATTTCATGGAAAGAGCAGATATCCGCACTGCTGGGTAAGTTGGAAAAAGAGTTGTCCTCCGGCGGCAACACCGCTGAAATACGCTCGGAACTGGAAGAATTGATGCAGAAATACGGCATCCAATCCGGCGTGGCAGAGGAGTATTTGAATATCATTTGCGGCTATGTGCGTATGCTGGTTCCCGATTTCGACTGGGATAAAAATTTCAAACCGGAAAGTTTGTCTGCAGTGGAATTCCCGGTGGATAAACTGGCTTTGGTCACCGGCAAACTGATGATGCATCCGCACGAATTGCCCGGTGAATTGACCGGATTGTGTCAGGCGGCAAAACATTATTCCAAATTGCGTAATAAAATGGTGGAAGCCAACTTGCGTCTGGTGGTCAGCATCGCCCAGAAGTTCCGCAACCGGGGCGTGGCATTCAGCGATCTGATCCAGGAGGGCAATCTGGGATTGCTCCGGGCATTGGAAAGATTCGACTTCAAACTCGGTTACAAATTCAGCACTTACGCCAGTTGGTGGATACGGCACAATATTTTCCGCATCATCGCTGAACAGTCGAGGGTCATCCGGCTGCCGATGCACATGATCAAACTTATTCAGGATATCCACCGGCAGGAACAGAATTTTTTGCAGATCTACGGCCGGGAACCGGAAAACAGCGAATTGGCGAAGATCATGGAACTGCCCGAAGCACGCATCAGTGCCGTGCGTAAAATGGCGATGCAGACCATCAGTCTGCAAACCCAGATCGGCAACGATGACGATGGTACGGTGCTGGAAGAACTCATCGCCGATCAAAGCGTTTATGAACCGGGCAGAGAGTTATCCAAACGTTTTCTTTTTGAACGTTTTCAGGAGATGCTCAAAACTCTGCCGGAGCGGGAACAGCAGATAATCATCATGCGTTTCGGGCTTTTCGGCAATAAAGTTCAGCCGTTGGATGAGATCAGCAAACAACTGCATCTGACCAGAGAGCGGGTGCGGCAACTGGAAATCAAGATTCTGGCGACCTTGCGTTCACCGGAAAAATTAAAATATATTGACGGGTGTATCCATCCGGGAGGTTTTTGATCGATGGCATCAGTGTTACTGGAAAATATCTGCAAAAGTTTCGTACCGGGCAAGCCGGTGCTGGATGATTTGTCGCTGGATGTGAAAGACGGCGAATTATTTTTTCTGCTCGGCCCTTCCGGGTGCGGTAAATCCACGTTGTTGCGGATTCTGGCCGGTTTGGAAAAACAGGATTCCGGAAAGGTGAAATTTGACGGCGTGGATATCTCATCATTGCCGCCGGAAAAACGTCAGGCGGCAATGATGTTTCAGAATTACGCTTTGTGGCCGCATCTGACGGTATTTGAGAATATCGCATTCGGCTTGCGCATTTTAGGTAAAAAAGGGGCGGCTTTGAAAGCGGAAGTCATGTCGGCCCTCGAAGCGGTGCAGCTGGCGGATTGTGCCGCCAGACGGGTGCCGTCGCTTTCCGGCGGTCAGCAGCAGCGGGTGGCTCTGGCCAGAGCGCTGGCGGTGCGTCCGGCGGTTTTGCTGCTGGATGAACCGTTATCCAACCTCGATGCCCGGTTGCGCGATTCCATGCGCAGTGAGATCGTCCGCATCTGCCGGGAGCGCAACCAGACGGCCATTTATGTCACCCACGACCGGCAGGAAGCCTTGAGCATGGCCGACCGCATGGCGGTTTTGAGATCCGGCCGGATCAGTCAGTGCGGCACGCCCAGAGAGTTATACGATTACCCTGCCAACCGTTTCACCGGGGAATTTCTCGGCGATATCAACTTTATTGAGGGCAAAATTTCCGGTGGTATGCTCGAAACCGGTTTCGGCCGATTCCCTTTGAGCGGTTCTGCGGAAGGTGCTTTTGCCGGAGCGATCCGCCCGGAACGCATCCGTTTTGCCGATTCGGATCATCCCGGAGCCTTTGCCGCTGAAATCGTCCGGGGGACTTTTCTCGGAGACTCCGGCGAATGGATCTGCCGGGCGGGCAACGTGGAACTGGCAGTCAAAGAGAGTGCGCCGCCGCCCCGCAAAGCCGGAGAAAAAGTTTTTCTGGCATTCGATGACGGATTTTTGCTGGCGATGAAGTAAGGGAGTTTCAGGAATATGTGGATCAGACTGTTGATTTGCATGGTTTTGCTGGGACTTTTACTGGCATTGCCGTTTTACTTCCGCAAAGAGGAAGCGCAGAGTATTTTCAGTAGTGACGATGTTGACACGGTGGTGGTCATTTGCGCCCACAATAAGACGGTGCGCGATGAATATCAGCGGGCATTCGGCCAATGGTATAAGGCCCGTTACGGCCGGGAAGTGAGGATCGATTTCCGCACCCCCGGCGGCACGTCGGATATCACCCGCTACATCGAGGACCGTTTCCGGGCGGAATTCCGTCACTATCTGGAATCACAGGGCATCGAATGGGATAATGCTTACGGGGATATATTCAACGATAACAAACAAGACGGCCACTGGGTGCGCCGGATGTTCATGTCCTCGGATGTCGGCATCGGTATCGACGTTTTCGCCGGAGGCGGCACCTTTGAACACAGCCGTATGGCCGGCCGGGGATATGCCGTTGACGGCGGAGTGCAGCAGCGGCATCCGGAGTGGTTCGATCCGGAAGTGATCCCGGCAAGTTTCGGCGGCGACCGGCTTTATGATCCGCAAGGCAGATATTACGGGGTGGTATTGTCCACATTCGGCATATTCTACAACCGTGACCGGATAAGTGAATTAAGCGACTCCAGACCGCCGGAAAGCTGGCCGGAACTTGGTGCCCCCAGATTTTTCAATGCGTTGGTGCTGGCGGACCCGACCAAATCCGGTTCGGCGAATAAATGTTACGAGATCATCGTGCAGCAGTGCATGGCCGAGGCGGGAGATCCGCAGTCGGGCTGGCACAACGGCTTGAATCTTTTGAAGCGCATCTTTGCCAATGCCCGGATCATTACCGATTCGGCATCCAAAGTCATCGGAGATGTCAGCAGCGGCGAAGCCGCCGCCGGTATGGCGATCGACACTTACGGTTTTACCGGTGAATTGTGGAGCGAACACTGTTTCGGTGAATCACGGGTGGTTTACGTCATGCCCAGAGGCGGTACGGCGGTGGGGGCGGATCCGGTGCAGATCCTTCGCGGCGCGCCGAACCGGCAGGTGGCGGAAGCATTTGTGGATTTTCTGCTCTCTCCGGAAGGTCAGAGATTGCACGCTTTCCGGGCGGGTACTCCAGGCGGGCCGGAAAGAACCACTTTGAGCCGCGCTCCGGTGCGGCGTGATCTTTATTCCGGAAGTGACAGGCAATATTTATTCAAGCCGGACTACAACCCTTATGCTCCGGAAAATACCTTTGATTACAATCCGGCTCTTACCGGCAGATATTACACCCTTTTGCGGCAGGTTATCAAGGCCCTGATGCTCGATCCCCACCGGGAACTGCAGGAGGCATGGCAGGCGATAATCGCCGCCGGCGGGCCGGAAAAAGTGCCGCAGGCGATGGCGAAATTCAACGAATTGCCCTTTGAATATGATGCGGCGGATCAGGCGGCGCAGTCGTTGCGCATCAGTGATGACAATTCTGCATCCGAAGTGGCGGCGACCTTGCGGCAATGGAGTGAAACGATGCGGGCAAATTACCGGGAAGCCGCCCGGCTGGCGAGGGAGGGCAGATGAGATGATCTTCCGTAAAATGGTACAATATATGCTGATGCTGGGGTTGCTGGCATTTCTGACGGTTTTTCTGCTGCTGCCGCTTTTTACCGTGATCGGAGAGGGGTGCAACTGGGAGTTGATCGTTGAAGTTTTCCGTTCTCCGGTCTACCGTGAGGGCTTGCTCAACAGTTTGTGTATTGCGCTGGTCACTACCGGCATCGTGGCGGTCATTTCGCTGGCACTGGCGTTGTTGTATGACCGTTATGATTTTTTCGGCAGGGAGTTCTGCCCGGTATTGATGCTGTTGCCGATGATCCTGCCGCCATTTGTCGGAGCATTGGGGTTTCAGCAGATACTGGGGTATTACGGGGTGATAAACACGATTTTGGTCCAGTGCGGTCTGGAACGGGTGGATTTTCTCGGCGGCACCGGTAAATTCTGGTCGATCTGTCTGATCGAGGCATTGCATCTCTACCCGGTATTCTATTTGAATCTGATCACGGCTCTGGGTAATATCGATCCGGCATTGTCGGATGCCGCCGCCAATCTGGGCGCGACGAAGTGGCAGCGGTTTTTCCGCATCCGTCTGCCGCTGTTGAAAAGCGGTTTCCTGGCCGGCGGCAGTATCGTGATGGTGTGGAGTTTCACGGAATTGGGTACGCCGCTGATGTTCGGCTACA
This sequence comes from Lentisphaerota bacterium, assembly GCA_015061625.1. GTDB lineage: Bacteria > Verrucomicrobiota > Lentisphaeria > Victivallales > Victivallaceae > UBA1784. The sequence continues at coordinate 20,630 of SUWG01000025.1, forward strand.
ACCGGGTCACGCCGGTTCAGGTTTTCAACGGACTGCATGAGTTGGACAATAATCCGCTGCCCTATTCACTGGTGCTGGTGATGCTGACCGTATCGGCATTGATCTATCTGATCATGCGCCGGTTGTTGAGTACGCCCGCCGGGGCGGCAGCGGTCAAAGGCACGATGGGTTCACGGGCGGAAAAACTTGAGGGATTCAAAAGATTTCTGCCGACGCTGGCATTTGCTTTTACGGCATTTCTGTCGGTTCTGCCCCATCTGGCTTTGATCGGTTCGGCGTTTTCTTTGCGGTGGTACGGCACGGTGCTGCCGGAAGTTTTCACTTTGGAACACTTTGACAATGCCTTATCCAATCCGCTGGTTCTGCCGTCGATCGTCAACAGTTTGCGTTATTCGGCACTGGCGATGATCATAGCGGTTTTCTGCGGCACTCTGACGGCGTTGATCTCCGCCAGATGGCACTTGCGCGGGGCGTGGGCATTGGATCTGCTGTCGATGCTGCCGCTGGCGATCCCCGGCTTGGTGATCGCATTCGGATTTCTTGGCATGACCAGTGAATATGCTTGGGCGAGAAAGGTTTTCAATCCGGTGGAAAATCCACTGTGGCTGTTGGCGATCGCCTATGCGGTGCGCCGGATACCTTATGTGGTGCGGGCGGTGGGCGCCGGTTTGGAACAGACTCCGGAAGAGTTGGAAAATGCCGCCCGCAACTTCGGAGCCGGGCCGGTGAAAACTTTATGCCGGATAACTTTCCCGCTGATCGGGGCGAATTTGCTGGTCGGCGGACTTTTTGCTTTCAGTTTTTCCATGCTGGAAGTTTCCGATTCTCTGATTTTGGCACAGAAAAGTGCCTTTTTCCCGATCACCAAAGCGTTGCTGGAATTGTCGCAGATCCTGGGGTCGGGAGCGGCATCGGCATCGGCATTCGGGGTATGGGCGATGGCGTTTCTGGCGGTGACGCTGGTTTCGGCGGGGATATTGCTGGGGCGCAAGATCGGAGCGATATTTAAATTCTGAAATATATTGCAGAACACTTGAATTTACATCCGGGGTAATGTATTTTATAGGAAAGGCAATAATTATAAAAGGTATTTAATGCATCGGGTATTTTGTTCAGATATCCCTGACGCCGGCGGGTATGCGGTGTTGGAAAGCCGTGAGGCTGAACATCTTTTCAAGGTGTTCCGGGCGCGTGCCGGTGAGAGCGTGGAGTTGCTCGACGGTCACGGCGTAAAGGCACAGGGAGTGATCGAAGAAGGTAAAATGCTGAAAGTTCTGAAACGGGAAACCGTACCGGAACCGGAAGAAAAATTGCATCTGTGCTGTGCTTTGCCGCGCAAACAGAAACTGGATCAGCTGCTCAAACAGGCCGCCGAATTGGGGGCATGGAGCATCCGGCCGGTGCGCTGTATGCGTTCAGTGGCCGAGGGCGGTCCGCGGGAGCGGTGGGATCTGTTGTTGCGCGAAGCGTGCAAACAATCGGGCAATCCGTTCCTGCCGGTGATCGAACCGGAAGCAAAGTTGCCGGATGCGTTGGAAAAATTGCAACAGGAAAACATTAAAATATATTATGGTTCGGTTGCGCCGGCGGCGCATGGCGAGGGGTTCGCCCATGCAAAAGCGGTAGTGATCGGGCCGGAAGGGGGCTTTGCCCCGGAGGAGCTGCAAATGATGGAGAAAATGAATGCTGAACCCTTGAACCTCGGACCCCATGTCCTGCGTCTGGAAACTGCTGCGGTATGCGCATTGGCGGTGTTGCGCCGCATGAGCATCGCATTGTTGCTTGGTGCGATGGTCTTTTTTACCGGATGTTCCTGTGATTCCGATGCCAACCCGATGCTGACTAAAGGTAGGGCTTTGCAGGCAGACGGCGACACTGCCGGAGCGCATGACTACTACCTCAAAGCGATCGCCCACGATCCGGAAGATCCCAATGCCTATCTGGCTCTGGCCAAACTCTGCGCAGAGCAGCTCGATGAACCGTTGCAAGCCATTTACGCTTATACCATGTATCTCAAAGTTCTGCCGGAAGGTGCCGATGGTCGGGCCGAAGCCGAAGCCGCTTTGGAAAATCTCAAGACCCGTGCCGTCCGTCAGTTTGGCGGCAGTACGGCTGCCGGAGGTGCTTCCGAGGCTGAAGTGCAGGATTTGAGAGATGAAAATCAGGCGTTGCGTCAGACGGTCAGTTCTCTGCGTACCCAGGTGCAGAACCTCAACAACCGCGCCAATGCTCTGACCAGACAGTTGCAGTCGCGGAGCAGACGATGAAATATCGTTGGAGTTTCTGCCTTCTCGGCGCACTGTTGATCATCGGTGGTGCCGGTTGTTCCCATACATCTTCATTGAGTTGGGAAGCACCGGCTCCCGGTCAGCGCAGTTCTTCCGGCAATGAAGTGCTGTGGAATCTGACTGCGGTCAACCGGGGAATGTATCTTTTCAATCTGATCCCGTTGTGGTCGGGATATGAGACCCGGCCCAACCGCCACGAATACAAGATCGGGCAGGATATGCTTACCCGTCCGGCAATGCGGCGGATGATGGATGTGCATCTGGATAAGTGGGATGCAGATAAGGTTGAAGATATTGAGATCAGTGAATCATCCAGCGGGGCATTCTCGCTATGGATCGTGTGGAGAAGAACGATGACTGCCACCGGTGTCGCCGTAAAAGTGGTGCCGGATAATGAAAAAACTGATAACACAGACAATAAATGACTTGACACGGGGCATTTTATATGCTATATTTTCCTGTCTGCGCAAATTTTGTCTGCGGACGGATTGTGTTTTTAAATCCATAATATGAAAAATATAAACAGAAGGAATGAAAAAAATGAGCCGTAAAGTGATCATCGCCGGCAACTGGAAAATGAATAAAAACGCCGCCGAGGGCAAAGCCCTGGTTGACGAACTTAAAGCGATTTGCAGCAACTGCTGCTGCTGTTGCGAAGCCGATGTGGTCGTTTGTCCGCCCTTTACCACGATCGCTTCGGTGGTCGAAGCAGTCAAAGGAACGGCGATCAAAGTCGGTGCGCAGAATATCCACTGGGCCGATAACGGTGCTTTCACCGGTGAAATTTCCGGTGATATGCTCAAAACTGCCGGTGTCGAATATGTGATCATCGGTCACAGCGAACGCCGTCAGTATTTCGGCGAAACCGATGCCACGGTCAATGCCCGTCTGAAAGCGGCTTTGAAATATGACCTGATCCCGATCGTCTGCATCGGTGAATTGCTGGAAGAACGTGAAAGCGGCAAGACCGAGGAGGTCCTCACCCGTCAGATCCGCGGCGGATTCGATGGTATTTCTGCTGAAGAAATGGCCAAAACCATCGTTGCTTATGAGCCGGTCTGGGCCATCGGCACCGGTAAGACCGCTACTCCGGATATCGCGCAGGAAACCCACGCGCACATCCGCAAAGAGATCGCCGGTATGTTCGGTGCTGAAGTTGCGGAAAAAGTCCGCATCCAGTACGGCGGCAGCATGAAAGCTTCCAACGCCCGCGAATTGGTCGCCCAGAAAGATATCGACGGCGGTTTGATCGGCGGTGCCGCTCTCAAGGCTGACAGTTTTGCCGAATTGGTCAAAGAAGCTTTGGGCAAATAATTAAAACAACGAGGTTAAAATGTCAATTCTGACGGTATTGCTCTATGTGATGATCTTCGTGGTCGCACTGCTGTTGATTGCGCTGATCCTGATCCAACCGTCTAAATCCGGCGGTATGGGGGCGGCTTTCGGCGGTATCGGCGAATCGGTTTTCGGCGGTAAGGCCGGCAGTCATCTGACCAAGACGACGGTGATATTGACGGCGATATTTTTCGTAGTCGCGCTGGGATTGGCGGCGGTGATCGGTCACTCTCAAACCGGTGAAGATGCCGGATTGCGGGACAAAATTTCTGCGAAAGCCGCAGAAGCACAGAGTGAGGATGCTCCGGCAACCGATGCTCCGGCAACTGATGCTCCGGCAACTGATGCTCCGGCAACTGATGCTCCGGCAACCGATGCTCCGGCAGCTGATGCTCCGGCAGCTGATGCTCCGGCGACTGATGCTCCGGCGACCGATGCTCCGGCGGCAGAGTGATTCCGGGCTGACGGGGAAAAAGAATGACGGTGGCAAAGTGGGCGGTGCTTGGCTGGATGATTCTGGCAAGTGTTGTTCCTGTTGCCGCCAGAGATATCATTTCCGGTATCAAGACCACGCTTGAGCTGGTCGGGCCGCCGGAAGTGGAGTACCGGCGGGCGGATGCTCCGGCAATCAGAAATGAGCCGGAAAACCGCTGGTTGAAAATCAGTATAGAATATACGCCGTCACAGGTGAGAATGGAACCGCCGGCGCTGACACGCGAGCGGGGAAGATTGCGGTTGAACCGCAATGGATTTCTGGATGGCATGAGTATAAAGCTCCGGGTGCTGGTCGATTCCGGTATCAAATTCGGCACCCGGCCGGTGTATGGTATGTATACCGGAGAAGTGACTTTCGTCACGGTGAAGCGTGACGGGAAAAAACATCTGGCAGAGATGTTCATACCGGGGGCGTTGATCGACAGATTCAGCCTTTCACCCAATGGTTCGGTGAGGCGGGTGTCGAAAAGTGATTTTATTATCGAGGCTGTTTTTACGGCAGCCGGCCGGGAGATCGGGCGGTATTACAGTGGTGTGACCAATGACCGGGCTTTCGCAACTGCTTGCGAAATGGTGCCGGATAATATGGTTTCAGTCGGTGGGGTTTATCCCCGTTCACGGACTCCGTGGGCGTTGCTCGGCGCAGATGGGCTTGATCCGGAAAGCGGATCGGCGGATGGGAATTGATGCCGGTTGCAAGTGTAGTGTGGAAACGTTTGGAATTGAAAAATGGGTAAAGAAAACAACATTCTGACGATCGATGTCGGAAGCCGCAGTTTGAAAATGGCGGAATTCTATGTTCAAGGCGGCACTCTCCTGTTGGCGAAGTTTCTCAACCGGCGTATTGAAAAACTTCAGGATGAGTCGGTTGCCGAATGCTTTGAACGCAATTACAACGAAATGCTCATTGAGGGCGGATTTACCGCCAATGCTGTGCGTCTGGCTCTGCCGTCAAGTAATTCATTCCAGCGTTTGAGCAAGTTGCCGCCCATGCTTGGCAAATCAGATACCGTAGCCAAAATCATCGAGTATGAAGCCGCCCAGGCCGTGCCTTATGCCATGCACGAAGTCGAGTGGGGTTATCAGTTGCTCCATCACGAATGGGAAGAGACCGTCGAAGAAAAAGAAGATGACGGCACGGTCAAAGAAAGCAAAGTCAAAAACGAAGAATACGAAGCACTCTTTCTGGCGGTGAAAAATGAAGACGTGGTCTGTTACACCGATGCGATCGAGCGTTCCGGTAAAAAGTTGCTTTCCGTGGAACTTTCCGCATTAGCACTTTTCAATGCGGCAGTGGTTTCCCAGGTCAATGAAAATGAGTGCGTGATGATCCTGGAGATCGGCGGTCGCGGCAGTTGTCTGATGATTGCTGACAATCGGCGTATTTTCATGCGTAATATCCCGATCGGCGGCGATTCGGTCAATGCCCAGATCGCCAAAGAATTCGGCGTCGGTGACGATGAAGCCGAGGATATGAAGCGGCGTTACGGTTTCGTGGCTCTCGGCGGTGCGTACGATGAGCCGGAATCCACTCTGGCGGCGACGATTTCCAAGATCGCCCGCAACGTTATGACCCGTCTGCATGGTGAGATCAGCCGTTCGATCAATGTCTGGCGCGCCCAGCACAACGGCAATGCTCCGACTAAAGTGTTGCTGGCTGGCGGCGGTTCCACGATGCAGTACACAACTGAATTTTTCAACGAAAAACTCCGGTTGCCGGTCGAGTATCTCAATGCTTTCGGCTTGATCACCATCGGCGGCACCGTCGATCGTGAGGCATTGACCGGATCGGCCTCCATGTCCCAGGCGATGATCGGTATGGCTCTGCACGCAATCGGCAGTTGTCCGGTAGATATCTCCCTGCTGCCCAGAGCGATCAAAAAGCAGTATATCCTTGACGGCCGCAAACCTTATTTTTATGCTTCGGCAGTGGCTTTGATCAGTTGTCTGCTGATCAGTTGGGTCGGTATCCGTCAGGTGCGTGATTTTGAGAAAGAACGGGTGGAAAAGATCGATGCTGAAGTGAAGATCGGTGAAGCCGAGGTGGCCGCCATCAACGGCGTAAATGGTCAGTTGCAGACCTTCATCGGCGACTTCAATCAGGCGGCGAAATATCTGGATGCCCGCAATCAGATCGGTATTTTGATGAGCAAGATCCAGGGCGTTTTTCCGCCGGGAAAAATGTGGCTGATCGCTTTTGAGCCTTATGTGGAAGCCGAGGATGACGGTTCGGATGGTTCAGCGGCACAGCAGCAGCGCGGTAATGATGCGCCGGTCAATCCGCTGGATGCCGCTTATCAGTTGAAATTCAGCAAAATTACCGAAGTGACGAAACTGCGTCTGGCCGGTTATGTGATTTCGACTCATGATAAGGACGGCAGTTTGGTTTTGAGTGAATTTGAAGACCGGATCAAGGCGGAAGAAGACACTTTTGCCGGAATCGAATTTTTGCAGAATAGGCCTCACGGTGACAGCAATCTCTACTATTTTGAAGTCATCCTGACACTTAAAGATGCGTTGAAAAAGTAACAGGAGTACAGAGAAGTGAGCAAAGTTTTCAAAAAGAATAAAGTACTGTTCCTCTCGCTTATCGCGATGGGAGTTGTTGCTCTCGGTTTGATCGTGGTGGTTATCATTGTGTTTTTCGACTGGAGCGCATACCGGGCACAGACGGAAACACTGCGTAATAAAGTTCAGCAGTTGCGTACTTCCAAACCGGCTCCCGGTCAGGAGAATATGGCGCGTATCCAGCGTGATATCGAACTTTATCAGGATAAGAATATCGGTTTGGTCGATAACTTCAAATCGCCATTGCGTCCGGCGGTCGATGCTTTTTTGAGAGCGTTGCCGCCCCCGTTGGCGGATCAGTTGACGGATGAAGAAAAAGAAGAGTATAAAGTTGAAGGTACCGGCGTTGAGGGGGATGATGAAACTCCGGCAGTGCCGTTGCAGATCCGTAAACTTACCTATGATGATTTCCGCAAATTCTTTCCGGAGCGTTTCCAGCGTTTCTGCGATGAAAACGGTATTCCGGATGAACGTAAATATTCGCTTTCTGTGCTGACCCAGTTTGTCGCCAGATGCATTCAGCTTTTCCCCGCCGGTTCATGGGCGGCGGCGATGAATGAATTTGAGCGGGTCGCCCGTCCTCTGACCTGGGAACAGATCGACAATACCAACCGTCTGGCGATTCTGCTGGGTGCATTCGGTTTGCCGCGCCGGGTGGCGGATAATATTTCGGAATTGCAAGTTCAGGTCGCCGCGATCCAGAATGCGCTGAAAACCGAGGTGGGTGAAGATTTCTTTGTCGATGGCGCATTGAATTTTATCGGCGGTTCGGTTCCGGTATCGGGCAGCGGATCATCAGGCAGCAGCAGCAGCGGTGTAAATTATCCGGCATGGCAACCGGCGGATTATCCCTATGTGTTTTTCCATTGGGATGTTTTCGGTGACATTGTCCGCCGGTTGAAAAACTCCGGAGCCATGAAATTGCATCGGGTGATCCCCCGTTTGAAAGACAGTGATGATCAGAATGCACCGATCGTGCTGGCGGAATCTTTTGAAGAAGACGGGAACTACAAAATTTACCACTACACCGTGGTTTTCAGCGGTTCCATGGCATCATTGCGTGCTGCGCTGGTCAATTTTGACTCGGCATGGCAGGGCGGAGATGGCCGTGGCCGCAGAATGTATGTTGTTCGCGGTCTGGCGATGTTTGCCAGTCATGACGGAGCCGGAGAGATCATGCAGCAGAGCATCGAGAGCCGGGGTACGGCTTCACAGGATGAGCAGAGCCAGTCCGGTTCTGCCGATCGCCGTCCGCGCCGCCGCCGCCGCAGTGCGCAGGAACAACCATCGGTGCAAAGCGGCAGCGGTACTGCCGCTTCCGGCACGGCGTACCGTGATGCTTCCTATGCCGAAAGACGGGCAAGATATTATGAGATCCACCGCCGGTTGAAAGAGGAGGAAGAGGCGAGAAACAATCCGCGCCCGACCCGCCGTCCGCGCCGTCCGCGTCCCGGAGAATCCGCTGCGGATACCGGCACTGCCGCCCGGGAGCGGCAGCCGATGACTCCGGAAGAGTTGGATGAGTACGAGAGCAAACTGCCTTTCAACCAGCGTTTCGGTTATGCTGAAGCCTTGGTGGGCAATAATGAGTGTATATTCTATCTCGACATAGATTATGTGGTCTTGGAACAGAATCAGTGATGAGTATTCCGGAGGATTGAATAGTGGATTTTATCAAACGACATTATGAAAAAATCATTTTGCTGGGACTTTTCCTCGTCTTTATCGGATTGATGCTTTTGGTTCAGTCGGTGATCAATTCGACCAGAGAGGTCAATGAAAATGATTTGCGTCTGCCCCAGCGTATGCCGGACTATGAAAATATCGATCCGGAAAGTCCGGAATTTGATACCGATGCCCGCTGGCAGAACAGCCGGTTCCAATGGGTCGCTGCTGCGGTTTCGGAAAATGATTCACCTGCTGTCGATTTCGTCAGTATGTTTGAGTTGGCCGACTGTCCTTTCTGTCATAAAGACGATGTCGGCAAACGGACATTGATCCCCAAATTCTTCTTTGACCTTGAGGGCGGCAAATGTCCGGAGTGCAACACGGAGTTGACCGCTTCTCTGAATATCGACGTGCAGGCGGAAGAAGAGCGCATTTCCAGTGCCGAGGAGCGTGAACGAATAGAGCGTGAAAGAATAGAGGAAGAACGCCGCATCGTTGAGGAGGAAAACAAGACCCTGTGTGAGATCGCAGATAATATCCGCAAAGAAGAGGAAGAGGCGGAAAAAGCTTTGGAAAACGTCGCCGAAAGTCTCCGCAAGGCCGAGGAGGACGAAGTCAATATCATGGTCGAAGTCGCCAATGCCTTGCATCAGCGTGAGGAAGAACGCCGCAGAGCCGAGGAGGAGCGTCAGCGCGCCGAAGATGAAAAAGATAAGGACGATGACGGCTTGCTTGACGAGATCGAAAGCGTTTACGGCATGGATTCCAATGATGAACACGATATCAAGTATGATAATGACGGTGACGGTTTTGCCAACCTGTTTGAGTTGCGCACGCCCACCGGCAGAGAAGAGGGCGAATTTTACAAACCCAATGATCCGTTGAGCCATCCGCCGTTGTGGTGGAGATTGCGGGTCAAAGATATCCGCCAGATCGAACTGCCGGTACGCTTCATGGCTCTGATCCACAATGACAGTGATGATAAGAGCGGTTGGATGATGCAGTTCAACCATCCTGACCCGCGCCGTCCCGGTCGTGAGATAAGCAGTTATTTGAGTATCGGCGGCACGATCACCATTGACGGCCGTCCGTACCGGGTGACTGATGCAGAATTGATCATTACCGACCGCAAACGTGCCGGCGGTAACCTTGATGCCGGTGAAGTTACTGAAAAGGTCGATGAATCCAAAGTTACGCTGGTGGAAGTCGTGCCGGAAGGCGAAGGTCGTACACCGGATCGTCTGGTGCTGGTTATCAACCAGAAAGCCTACTCCAATGACCGCCGTCCGGTGCTGGTCGATACCGGCAGTCTTGCCCGCCGTGAGTATATTCTGCGGGTGGGGCAGACGATCACATTGACGTTGTTCTCGCCGCGTGAAGGCGGCAATGTTCCCGCCCTGACCCGCACGCAACGCCGGGCGCAGGCCCGCACCTACCGGTTGAAAGCAGTCGATCCGCAGAGTGGTCAGGTGCAGTTTGAAGAGGTCGTTACCGGTGACCGTCAGCCGGATACTCCCGGAGTTATCGTGGTTGACCGTCAGGGAAAAATTCCGGAAAATCTGTGGCCGATCCGCAAAGTCGAGCGCAGTACTTCCGAGGATGATCAGGATCATCACGGTGCAGTGCCCGGCACCGGCAGACCCAGAAGATAAAGAGAATATTGGATGGATAAATTCAATAAGTATATTTGAAAAACGGACTGCGGCATTGAGTGTCTGCTCAATGCTGCCGTCTGCTGTCTTTGCAAGATCATGGATCTGAAAAAAGATTTTTTGTCCGGCAGATGAGGAATTGGCAGAGTTCCGGACGGTGAGATTTGAAGTGGTGTGTTGTGCGGTCACGGATCGCAGAAAAATAAAAAGTTCAGCAGTACAAAAGGAATTGAAAGATTCATAAAATATACAGTGGAAGGAAAAGTCGAATGAAAGAAGAAAGAACGTTTGCAACAACTCCGTTTCTGATTTGCTTCGCCGTTGCTTTGGGTGTCAGTTATGCGCTTCCCGCCGCCGGCAGTGAAATGGGCAGGGTGCATGAAAGTGCCATTGCCAGAATGTATGCTGATCAGGATGCTGAAGCGGCCCGTTGCCGCACACTGGTCACAGAGGCCAGAGCTTTGGTGATTCAGGGTAAAAGTGCCGATGCTTGCGCCAAATATGAAGAGGCGATCAAAAACCTCAAGGAAAATGTGATCGATCAGTTGTTGGAAGAGGCTTCAAGAATTGACAGTTGGAGAAGCCGTCAGCGTCTGGAAGAATTCACTGCTGAATTGAATAATTACAAGTTGGAATACGGCAATCTGAAACTCAAACTGGCAGAAGATGCCCTGCGAGCCAATCAATTCGATACCGCTATCGCTCTGGCCACCGATGCGATCGTGGCTTCTGAAACGCTCCGTGAGCGGGCCATGCAGTTGCAGGTCACTGCCCGCGGCCGCAAGAGTGCCGCCACCCGCCGGGATACTACCAGCGCGGAAGTTTCCGACCCCGGTTTGCCGGAGCGTGAAGCCCAGATCAGGCTTTTGCTCACTCATGCCCGCAACTACTTCCGTGAAGGTTTGTATGACAAGGCCTGGGAAAAGGTCGAGGCGGTTTATGTGATCGATCCTTACAATGCCGATGCCAGTTATCTGGCTTCCCAGATCTATGAGAGATTTTATGAAGCCGGTATCCGCCGCCGCACGGCGGATATTCAGGCGCAGATGGCGTATGAAGCGTGGCAGTGGGTCGAGCCGGCATTCCCGATCCGTCGTGATCCCGGCGAAGACAATACTCCGGGCGACGATGCCGGGGCCGCTGAAAATCCCGGCGACTATGCGATCCAGCACAAGTTGGATTCTATCATTTTCCCGGTGGTGGACTTCAATAAAACCGACTTGGAAGCGGTCGTGCAGTTCCTGCGTAACAACAAGAGCATGGACCCCGATAAAGTCGGTGTTGACATTTCCTTTATGATGCCCGACCGCCGCAGAGAGCAGGGCGCAGAGGGTGAAGGAACCCCCGGTGCCGATCCTGCCGCCGGTGAAGGCGGTGCAGAAGGCGAAGGCGGTGAGGAAGACTACAGCGATGAAGACTACAGCGATGAAGATTACAGCGATGACGGCGCAGAGGGTGAGGGTGAATCATCCGGTCAGAGCCAGAGCGGTATTTTTGTTACGTTGCAGTTGCGCAATGTGACCTTGCGTCAGGTGCTTGATTACATCTGCTTTCTGACCGACCTGACTTATGTCGTGCGGGAAAACGGAGTGATTTTCGGTGTGCCTGATCAAAGTATGTTTTCCACTGAATATACGATTTTCAACAACGTCAAACTGATGATCGTTGACGGTGCCGTCGGTGGCGGCAGTGCCGATAGTGGGAGCGGCGATGATTATGCCGGTGGAGATGAGTACGCCGGCGGAGAGGATTTCGATGCCGACGGTGATGATGATGTGCCGGCGGGTGATGAATATGATGAAGGCGGCGAAGAAGGTGATTCCGCATCCGCTGCTCCGACCGGAGCCAGCCGGGCGGTGGCGGATAATGAATTGACCGAAGCCAAACTCAAAGCATTTTTCTCCATATACGGCATCGAATTTCCCGAAGGCAGCAGCATCGGTTACAGCCGCGGCAAACTGACGATGAATAATACGGCGAAAAACCACAATGCCATGCTGGATATTCTGGCGCGTATCAATGTGGAAGCTCCGATGATCGAAATCGAAGTCAAAGCGATCGAATTGAGTGAAAACGACATGGAAGAACTTGGATTCAACTGGGCGTTGAGTGCAGTTTCCAACCGGACTGCCAGCAGTCAGTGGTCGCTGGGCAAAGGTTCCAATACCAAAGAGGGCGGTGCGCTCCGGATGCTTGATTCGATGTTGAGCGGCGGCACCAGTCTGATCAGCGGATTGAATATTTTCCCGGATCTTTTCGGTTCATTCAAACCTTTCGGTATCGATCAGACTTTCAATTTGACTCTGACGATCAATGCGCTGGATCAAAGCGACCGCACGGAACAGATCTCCGCTCCGCGTATTCTGGTGGCAAACGGACATCGGGCAACGATCCGGATGGTCAAATCCTACTTCTTCCCCGATGACTGGGAAGAGGCGGAATATGAATTGGATGAAGCCGGTGACAACGGTCAGCCGATCGTTACCAGTACGCCGCCGTCACCCGAATTTGCCGACGATCCCACTCCGATCGGCACGACCTTGGTTGTCACTCCGGAAATTCTGGAAGGCAACCGGGCGATCAAACTGATCCTCAATCCCAGAATCACCTCTTATACCGGTAACGATCAGTATGAAATGGTTGTCCGGGTGTGGGATCAGGATACCGATGAAAACGGCCGTCTGGAGCAGTATTATGTCTGGCGTCCGGTGATCGCCACCCGTGAAATCAGCACGACGGTGGTGGTCAACCACGGCGAAACGCTGGTTATCGGCGGACTTTCCAACAGCATCAGCAAACGTCGGGTCGATAAGATTCCGATTTTGGCAGATATTCCCTTTATCGGCAGACTTTTCCAGTCCCAGTCAGAAAACTCCACCCGGCGCAATATGCTGATTTTTGTGACTGCCAGACTGGTGGGTAATGACGGTGTGCCGTTGCCGATGGCCGGTAATGCTGATGCCGGTGGTATTCCGGGTATTGTTCGGTGATTAAGAAGCGGAGGATATAACGATGATAAATAAAAAACTCTTATTGCTGGCACCGGGTGTGGTTTTCGGTGCGATGGTGATGGCATCAGAGGCGGTATCAGCTCCGCCGGCGGAAACTCCGGCCGGTGCGGGAAGCGTTGCGGCTCCGGCCGCCGAGGTCTCTCCCGCAGAAGTGCGGGAAAATGTGGGCCGTCAGGCTTTGCTTTTCCGCAGTTCTGAAATGGTTGCTCAAGCCAATCAGTTGATGTTACAGGGCAAATACCGCGAAGCGATCGCCAAATACCGCGAGATCATCGCTTTGCTTACTCCATCCACCGGCGGATCAAATTTTGCGGACAAGGTGGATTTCTGCCGCCGCCGCATTTCCGACTGCTACTATCAGATGGCGGAAGATGCCATGCGCCGTGCCGATGAGCTGGCTTCCAGTTATGACTTTGAAGAGGCGATCAGATATTGTCAGGAAGCCAAAGAATTCTGTCCGGAGCGTCAGGAGGAATTGGATAGCCGTATCACCTTTTACACCCAGCGCCGTGATGCCGCCCGCTCCCGTGAGAGCGTGGATGTGTCCCGCACCGATCCCAATCTGCCTGCCCAGCGGTATCAGATCCAACTGCTCATCGAGCAGGGCATCGCTCTGGCCCGCCGCAATGAATTGATGCAGGCCCGCCGCAAATTTGAACAGGTGCTGTTGATCGATCCCTACAATGATGCTGCCATACAGAATCTTTACGGTATCAATACCCGTATCCGCCGGGAAGCCGAGGCGAGAGCCGATGCTTCCAGACGCCGTCTGATCGGTGAAGTCGAGTGGAGTGCCGCTCTGCCGATCGTTTCTGCGCCGCCGGCCGGAACCGGTGACAATCAGGTGGATGCCCCGGTGGCGCAATCCAGTGAACATACTCTGGAACAGATTTTGCGCAACCTCTATCTGCCCAACTATGTGTTGTATGATGATCTGCAGACTTTCAGCGAGGCAATGGAAGATTTGCGTGCGCAGGTCAATGAGAGCCGTAAACCGACCGACCGGCCGATCAACTTCGTGATCCGTGACGTGGTTTACAGCGATCCCTCACAGGCTCCGAAACTGGCCGGTTATGCTCCGGTGCGCGCTTCTCTGTATGATATTCTTACCGGCTTGAAAGAGCGTGGCGATCTTAACTTCAAAATCGAGGAAAACGCGGTTATCATCGTGGCGCGCGGAGTTCAGTTGGAAGGTATCACCACCGAAATTTTCCGGTATTCCATGGCGGGCAATGAAAGTGTGGAGTCACTTAAAAGTGTTTTGCGCGGTGCCGGTGTCACATTCGGTGAAGGTGCGGATATCACCTACAACCCGCTGCTTAACGAAGTTATTTCCCGCAACACCCCGACCAACCAGCGCAAGATCGAAACCTGGCTGGCAGAGCATGGCGACCAGGCTGACCCGATGGTTCAGATCATGTTCAAATTCCTTGAAGTTTCCCAGAACGATCTGGATGAACTCGGTTTCAACTGGACCTATTCCCGCACTGGTCACACCTCTTTCGGTGTGGGCGGCAATGCGTTGCTCCGTCACTACTCCGTGGAAAGCGGCGGTGACCGTTTCGGCGGCGCAGCGGTCGGCGGCGGCAGTTCTAAAGAGGGCGACCCGGATGCCACTTACAACTTTAACTGGAGCGATGAAAACAACCGCTTGAGTGCCAGTGTCTATGCTCTGGATTGGGCGGATTCCACCGACTTGCTCTACTCACCGCGGGTGACGACCCTCGCCGGAAGCACCGCACGGGTGGATATGACCGAGGAACACTACTACCCGGATGAATATGAAGATACTGAATATGAAGTTACCTATTACAATGAGAAAAAATACGGTTTCTACTTCGCCGTGCCGCAGCCGACTTTGGAAGATGATCCGGAAAAACTCGGTATCGAATTCAGTATCACTCCGCAGGTCGATGGCCGGTTGATCCGCGCCCATGTCCAATTCAACATCAGGCAGTTTGACTCCTGGATGATCGTTGACAGCCGTACTCCGCCGAGACCGGATCAGGAAGATAACGATGATGACGGCGAATATCAGAAAAAGCCGGTCTTTACCGACCGCAGTATTTCCACTGAAGTTGCTTTGCAGGATGGCGCAACGGTGCTTATCGGCAGCGTGGCGCAGGATTTGACCACGGTCATGCATGACCGGATCCCGATTCTGGCGGATATTCCTTTCATCGGCAGATTCTTCCAGTCCCGTTATACGTCGAGCAAAAAGACCAATCTGCTGATCTTCATGACCTGCCGCCTGATCAATCCGGATGGCACGGCGATCTACGGAGAAACGACCAGCGGAGAGCCGGGACCCGGCGGAACGCAATCCGGACTGCCGCAGTTCCCCTTGAATCAGTAATTTACTCTTTGCCCCCCGACTTTTCAGCCGGGGGTATTTTTTAGACTATGGCAACCGAGAGTTTTGAATTCAAACCGATCGGAGTGGTTCATTCATTTCAGAAGTTCCGCTTTGAAACTCCCCGGCAGGGAGTATTTTCCGGCTGTGACGGGGAAATCGAATTATTCAGCAATTTTGCCGGTGATGCGATCGCCGATCTGGCCGGATTCAGCCGGATATGGGTGATATTCTGCTTTCACTTGAATTACGGAAAAAACTGGAAACCCAAAGTCCATCCGCCATTTCCGGCCGGCGGCCCCGGCCGCAGTGTCTTTGCCACCCGGTCGCCGCACCGGGTCAACCCTATCGGTTTGAGTTGTGTCGGATTGACCGGTATTTCCGGCAGGCATCTTTATTTGAAGCATATTGATATGCTTGACGGTACGCCGGTGCTGGATATAAAACCTTACATCCCCGAAGCCGACTCTTTTCCGGATGCCGCTACCGGCTGGCGCAGTGAAGTGCCGGAAGCCGCCGAACTTGAGTGGCATTTGGATTTCGATGACCGGTTTATCGCTCAAGCTGATTTCATTCTGAAAAATTCCGGTTTGGATCTGGTCAATTTCGTCCGCATCCAACTGGGCAATGAACCGCTGGATTCATCCCGGAAACGGGTGAAACATATTGACGGCGATCATTGGGTGCTGGGATGCCGCACCTGGCGGATAAATTTTTCCGCTGATATTGCGCAACGGAAAGTGTATGTTTCCGGCGTGGAATCCAATTATTCCCCGGAAGAGTTGCGCCCCGGCACTGCGGATAAGTATAATGATAAAGATATTCACCGGGCAATGATAACTCTTTTTGTTGACAAATCACCGGTGAAGTGATATATTTAGTATATTGTAAAAACAGTTCACAAAGTTGGTGAAATTCAAGGTAAACGAGGTAGATTATGAAAAAAACAGTGAAACTGGGAATGATCGGTCTGGGCGCAAGAGGTGAAACGCTTCTTGCCACACTCTTTTCTTTCCCGCAGGAAGAAGTGCTGGTCACCGCTATCTGTGACCTTAATCAGGAGCGCATCGACAAGATCCTCCGTATTATGAAAGAACACGACTACCCCGTGCCGCAGGTCTATACCAATTACAAAGAATTGATCGTCAGCGATAATGTCGATGCCGTATTGATCCCGACTTCATGGAACAGTCACCTGAAAATCGCCGAAGAGGCCATGGCCAACGGCAAATATGCCGGTATCGAGGTCGGCGGTGCATCATCCATCGACGAATTGTGGCATCTGGTGCGGGCAGCGGAATCCACCGGCGTTTCCTGTATGATGCTGGAAAACTGCTGTTACGGCCGCAACGAATTGCTCTGTCTGAATCTCGCCCGCAAAGGCCTTTTCGGTGAACTTATCCACTGCTGCTGCGGTTATGAGCATGACCTCTCGGAAATGGCCCGCATGGATAACCGGGAAGAGCGTGAAGTCCACAACTTCAAACGCAACTGCGACCTTTATCCCACTCACGGTATCGGACCTCTGGCCAAGATCCTGCGTATCAACCGCGGCAACCGGTTCATGACGCTGACCTCCACCGCCAGCAAAGCCCGCGGTTTCGCCGCCGCCGCCGAAAGATCCGGCCGCGGTCAGGTGCATTACAGCGAAGGTGATGTCGTTACCACGGTGATCAAATGTGCCAATGGCGAAACGATCACGCTGACCCACTCTATTTCTCTGCCCCGTCCTTATTCCCGCGACTTCCGCGTGCAGGGAACCAAAGGTATTTTCCTTGAAGATACCAAATCCGTCTTTATCGAGGGTATCAGCAGCACCCGCGAGGAGATCGACGTGGCGGGCAACCCCTATACCGTGCATGACTGGACTCCCGTCGAGGAGGTCTATGAAAAATATGACCACCCGATCTGGCAGAAATTCCGGGAAAATGTCACCGGCGGTCACGGCGGTATGGATACGCTGATCCTGGATGCATTCTGCGATGCCGTGCGCAACCGCACCGCGCCGCCGATCGACGTCTACGACTGCGCCGCCTGGATGGCGATCACCTGTTTGAGTGAACAATCCATTTCCATGGGCAGTATGCCCGTGGCATTCCCCGACTTCACCGATGGCAAATGGATCTATCAGACCGTCGGCAACAGCGGCAAATGGAGTCTGGATGAGATCTTTGAGTGATCGTCAACTGATTTCCCCGATCCGGAGGCACTCACGCTTCCGGATTTTTTTTGCCCGGCGGAAGATGTGCGGGCAAAACTTATTCAAAACTGATCACTTCTGTTTTTTAACTGCAGTTTGCGGAATTTTCCCGGCGGAATGCCGTATTCGGCAGAGAATTGTTTGGATAAGTAGTTGCTGTCGCAAAATCCGCAACGCAGAGCGATTTCTCCGAGAGAGAGATCGCTTTGCAGTATTAATTCCAGCACTTTCTGCAGCCGCAGCCGGGTCAGATACTCCAGCGGAGTGCAGTTGAGCCGGTTTTTGAAATAACGGAAAAGATTGCGCCGGGAAATGCCGGAAGCTTTGGCGACCTGCTGCATTGTGATCGCTTCGGCATAATTTTTCTGCATATATGCCATGGCATCGCCGATCAGCCACAGCGGTTTGGCAGAATCAGTTTCCGGTGAAAAGAGCCGTGCCAATTCGGTGAGCAACTCCATGAACAATGCCAGCGCAATAAATTGACGCCCCGGCATGATTCCATCCAATTCCTGCTGCAGCCGGTCAAAAATGGTATTTATCCGGCTGAAATCTGTTTCGTTGAGGTGCATCAGCGGCTCGACCTGTTTTTCCGGAGCGAAGCGGTCACCCGGCGAAAAAAGCATCCGGAAAAACGGCATACTTGAAGTATCCATCAACGGCAGACTCAAGTGCCGCGGCCGGAAGGCAATATTTTTTAATTTCAAAGTTTCCGAATTCTGATATCCGTGGATCACTTCCGGGTGGATCAGCAGAATATCCCCCTTGCATATCCGGGCGTGATACGGAGTTTCCCAATGGATCGCCTCTCCTCCGGCGACCAGCACCAATTCCACACTTTCACCATGATCGTGAAGCTGATTTTCCGGTTGTTCCCCCGGCAAAACGGTGTTGACATACAACGGCAATTCGCCGTATTCCAAATAACTGTTCAATGACCAGTGAAAAAGCATAAAATATCCTTTCAGAACTATCTGGCACTAATTTACAGTTTTTTGTCACATTTGTCAAGGTGATTTTTCTAAAAAAATCGTATATTTATGAAGAAACAAAATTTCAGACACGTTTTTAACATTAGGATTTTGATTTTATGAATGCACTTTTTTACACATCTCTGATCTCTTTCATGCTGCCGCAAGCACCGGCGCCGGATAAAATGCTGCGCTTTTATTCGACGGATGATGAAAATGTCAGTTATTGTGCTCCGGTCATTTCCAATGGCACGATCTATACCCAGCTGGATATTTCCGGTACGCAGAGACAGGATGTGCACTACACCTATCACGGCAAGAATGGTTCAAAGCAGGATATGATCCCCGGAGTCTATCTGGCGGGCAGACGTTACAATGCCATGCAGCGGCCGCTGATACCTTTCGGCTACTTTGAAGAACAAAGTTCTGTCGGCGGCAGCGTACTCGGCAATGCGGAAAAAGCCGCCCAGATCCTCGATATCGGCAGAGGGGCCAGCGGTTGCCGCAATGATTATGCCAATGGTTTATCCATCTTCACCCACGCTTTCGTCCACCGGGATATGCCGGTGGTCGCCGTCCGCAAAAAATTCACCGGCAGACCGGCAGATTTCCAATACCGTTTCGACTACTATTACGCCAATGCCGGTGTGGAACGCACCAAAGTCAAATGGAGCGATTTCACCATCACCGCCCTGCCGGATAACCGGGGTGCAGTCATCCGTTACCGGATCGAAGGTATGCAGACTCTTGACGGAGCGGTGACGATCATTTCCCCCAATCCGGCACAGAAGATCGAAATCGATGGATTCCGGGTGTCATTCATCTTCGATGAAGTGCCGGAAACTGCGGAATTTTTCATGCTCTACACCGATTCACTCAATGATAACGACTGGGAAAAACAGCAGCAGGAGTTGATCACGCTGGCGGAAACGCAGAAGTTTGACGGACTTTTTGCCACTCATGCTGCCGGTTGGGAAAATATGTGGAGCAAATTTGATGTCGATATCCCCGATGACCACATGGAAAGCGTCTTTTACAGTGCGATCTACAATCTGGTCTGCACTTCGACCCCGTGGGGCGTGCCGGTGGGCGTGCATCCATACAGCTGGAACGGCAACTATTTCGGCTTCAACCTTTTCGTTTCGCTTTTCTGCATGAGCAACAACCGTGAAGCCGCCGCCAGGATCCCGGCATTCCGCCGCAAAACCCTGGCCAATGCCATTGCCCGCACGACCAACTGGGTCCACTCCGCCGGAGCACGTTTCCCGTGGGTTTCGGATGAGGATGGTTTCTATGAATGTTCCACGCCGGGCGTGTGGCAGGATCACATTTTCCACATGGGCAACATCTCTCTGGAAGCATGGGACTATTACAACTACACCCGTGATATAAAATTTTTGCGGGAAACCGCTTATCCGGTGATCAGCAAATGTGCGGAATTTTTCATGCAGCAGGCCATTTACGATATCGGTGACGGCAAAATCATCATCGGCAAATGCTGTGACCTTGAGCGTTTGGGAACCGCCAGAGCCAATGCGTTTCTGACCACCTGTTCAGCGATATCGTAAATGGCCT